>JBFGYM010000102.1:0-8268 GCA_041587435.1 Woeseiaceae bacterium | reverse complement strand
GCGTGATCGGGATGAATGTGTTCGATGACCTGGATGCCTTTTCCGCGCAGCAGGTCGAAAAACCGCTGCGGGTTGCCGATGGCCGCCACGGCGTGCACGGTCGTGCCCGCGAAACGATCGATCGGCCGCGCGAGCGAACCGTTCAGCCGGCGGGCGTCGGTGGCCAGCAGCTCGAACTCGATCGCGTTTTGTTCCGGCACGGTCAGTTCGCGCTCGCCGACCTGCAAAGTGCCGTTGACGAGCACCTGGTCGACGTCGGCGAGACGTTCGACGCCCTCGCGCAGTGGCCCGGCCGGCAGCAGGCGCCGGTTGCCGAGCCCGCGCGCGCCGTCGATGACGCACAGCTCGTAATCGCGCGCGAGGCGGTAGTGCTGCAGGCCGTCGTCCGCCACGATGACGTCGACGCCGTCCTCGACCAGCATGCCCGCGGCGCGCACGCGGTCCGGATCGACGACGACCGGGCAGCCGCTGCGCCGCGCCAGTAATACCGGCTCGTCGCCGACGACGGCCGCGTCGCTGTCGGCCTCGACCCGCATCGACGTGCCGGACTGGCTGCCGCCATAGCCGCGGCTGACGATGCCCGGCGAAAAGCCGCGGGCGCGCAACGCCTCGACGAGCCACAGGACGGTCGGCGTCTTGCCGGTGCCGCCCGCCGTGATGTTGCCGACGATGATGACCGGGGCGCCGGCGCGGTGCGTGCGCAATACACCGGCCCCGTAGAGCAGGCGCCGCGACGTCAGGACCAGCCAGTAGAGCCCGCTCAGCGGCAGGAGCAGCCAGCCGAGCGCCCCGCCGCCGTACCAGGCGCGCTGCAGCCATTTATCGAGTCGGCCTTTTGTCATGTCTCGGCCGGCTCGTCGCTGAACTGCAGGTGATACAGCGCCGCGTACTGCCCGTTCAGTGCCAGCAGTTCGGCGTGTGTCCCCGACTCCACGATGCGCCCCTCGTCGAGCACGATAATGCGGTCTGCCTTTTCGACGGTCGACAGGCGGTGGGCGATCACGAGCGTGGTGCGGTCTCTCATCAGCGCGCTGAGGGCCTCCTGGATGCGCCGCTCCGATTGCGTATCGAGGGACGACGTGGCCTCGTCGAGAATCAGGATCGGCGCATTCTTGAGCAGCGCCCGGCCAATGGCGATGCGCTGCCGCTGCCCGCCCGACAACAACACGCCGCGGTCGCCAACGAGCGTGTCGAACCCATTGGGTAGTCCGTTGACGAAATCGAGAATGTGAGCCGCTCTCGCGGCCTCGCGCAAAGCTTCTTCCGAGCAGCCGCGCAGCTGCCCGTACGCGAGGTTGTTGGCGATCGTGTCGTTGAAGAGCACGACGTCCTGGGATACGAGGGCGATGTTCTGGCGCAGGCTGTCGAGCGTGTAGTCGCGCACCGATACGCCGTCGATCAGGATGTCGCCGGCATCGAGTTCGTAGAATCGCGGCAGCAGGCTCACCATGGTCGTCTTGCCGCTGCCCGAGTGCCCGACGATCGCGAGGGTCTCGCCCGCACCGACATCCACGCTGACGCCATTGAGCACCGCCACGTTGTCGCCGCCGTAGGAGAACCGCACGTCGCGGAAACTGACGTCGCCCCTGACACGCTCGATCGCGACGGTCCCCTTGTCCTGCTCGTCCTGCTCGTCCATGATTGCGAACAGGCTGTCCGCGCCCGCGACGCCGCGCTGCAGCGTCGCGTTGACGTTGGTGATGCGTCGCACCGGCTGCAGCATCAGCATCATGGCTGAAAAAAACGCGATGAACTGGCCGGCCGTGAGTGCATCGCGAAGCGTCTCCTGGGCGGCCATGTAGATCACCAGCGCGATGCCGAAGCCGAAAACGATCTGCGTCACGGCCCCGCCGAGCGAGCGCACGCGGATCAGCTTCAGGTTCTGCTTGCGGTTGCGCGCGTCGGCATCGTCGAGGCGGGCGCGCTCGTAATCGTAACCGCCGAAGGCCTTCACGACCCAGTTGCCGCGCACGACTTCCTCGGTGACCTGCGTGACGTCGCCGACCGAGTCCTGGATACGGCTGCTGTAACGCCTGAACGCGATGCCGAGCAGGCGCACGAGCCAGGCGACGATCGGAAACAGGACGGCCACGAATACCGTGAGCTTCGGGCTGTACCAGATCATGACGACGAACGCGGCGATAACCGTCAGCACGTCGCGCACCGCGATCGTGACGACGCTGGTCACCGACTCGGCAACCATCTCGACGTTATAGGTCATGCGTGACAGCAGGGGCCCGGCCGTCTGCTTGTCGAAGAAACGCGTCGGCAGCGTCAGGTACTTGCCGAACACCTGGCGCCTCAGGTCGCTTATCACCTGCCGCCCGATCCACCCCAGCGAGGCTTCGGTCGCAAACCCGGATACGCCGCGCAGGATGAAGATCACCATGAACGCGTACGGGATCCACTGCACGGTTTCGAGTTGCTTCGCGACCAGCGCCTCGTCGGTCAACGGGGCGAGCAGTGCGACGAGGCCGGCCTCGACGACGGCCGTCGCCGACATGCCACAGACCGCGACGAAGCCGATCAGCTTGTGCGGCGTGACGTAGCGCCACAGCCGCGCGTACACGACCTTGACCTGGGGATCAATACGCTTGGCCACTCTACTCCACCGGGTCGTTGACCGTCGCGATGCTGATCTGCGTGAAGCCGAGCCGCCCCGCGACGTCCATCGCGGTGACCACGTCCTGGTGCCGGGCGTTCGCATCGGCGCTGATCGTCAGCGGCAGGTCGTTCCGGCCTCCCGCGATCTTCTGCAGGGCGTTGCGAAGCGTCTCGGCGCGACTGTTGATGAGTTCGCGGCCGTTGACGAGGAAGGTGCCGGTCTCCGTGATCATGATGTCGATCTGCTCCGGCACCTCCTCGACCACCGCCGTGCTCTCGGCTTCGGGCAAACGGATCGCGATCTGCGACTGCTTGACGAAACTGGTCGACACCATGAAGAAGATGAGCAGCAGCAACACGACGTCGATGAGCGACGTCAGGTTGACTTCGGGCTGGGTGCGGGGCCGCAGGCTCAGTTTCACTTCTTACCCTTGCCCGAGTCCCGTTCCTGGCGGCGATGCAATGCTTCCACCAGCTTGATCGCTTCCTTTTCCATGTCCACGACGAGCGTGTCGACGCGTGACCGGTAGTAGCGGTAACCGATCAGGGCCGGGATCGCCACGGTCAGGCCCGCCGCGGTCGTGATCAGTGCCTCCGCGATGCCGCCCGCCAGTACGGTCGGGTTGCCGACGCCGTGGGTCGTGATCGCCGTGAAGACCTTGACCATGCCGATGACCGTGCCGAGCAGGCCGAGCAGCGGCGATACCGCGGCCACGGTTCCGAGGGTCTCGAGGTAGCGTTCGAGTTCGTGGACGACGTGCCGCCCGGTGTCTTCGATCGCGTCCTTGAGAACCACGCGGTCGCGATCGCGGTTGATGAGGCCCGCCGCGAGTATCTGTCCGAGCGCCGAGCCCTGGTGCAGTGTCTGGATCTGCTTCTGGTCGAGCTGGTCTTTCTTCACCCATCCCCACACCTTGCTGGTCAGGTCCTCGGGGATTACGCGCTTTTGCTGCAGGGTCCAGAAACGTTCGAGAATGATGCCCATCGCAAGAATCGCGCACAGGATGATCGGCAACATCAACCAGCCGCCGGATTTGACGATTTCAACCATAAAGCCCAGACCGAAGGGAAAAAAGGAATATACAACAGATTATGTCCCGGCATGCCAGAAACGGCGCCGTTGCTCGCGTTCCTGCCGCAATTCGACGACGCCGCCCGTTGCGCACAGGCGGAAAAAGACCGCGCCCGCGTCGGCCGTGCTGAGGACGGCCGCACCGCTGCCCTGCCAGCGTTCGACGACACGTGGCTTGGGAAAGCCCCAGCGATTCGCGTACCCGGCCGAGACGATCGCGATAGCGGGTTGCACCGAGTCCACGAACGGGGCACTCGACGACGTCCGGCTGCCGTGGTGCGGCACGATGACGACGTCGGCGCCGAGCACCGCGCCGTGCTGCACGAGAGAGCGCTCGGCCGCCGCCTCGATGTCGCCCGTCAGCAGCAATGCGTAGGGCCCGGCCGACACCCGCAGCACGCACGACGCATCGTTGCCCTGCGGGCGCTCGGCCGCGGGCGGGTGCAATACCTCGAAGCGAACCGCGCCCGACCACCAGGCCTTGCCCGCGTCGCAGCGCCAGCCTGGCAGACGCGGCAGGTACTCGCCGACGATCACGTGGCGGATCGCAAACCGCTCTCGCATGTCGTCGATGCCGCCGCTGTGGTCGAGGTCGCCGTGCGACACGACGAGACGTTCGATCTTCGCGATGCCGCGCGACTCGAGAAACGGGATGACGACCTGTTGCGCGACGCTGCCGCCGCCGCGCCATGCCATCCCCGTGTCATAGACCGTGACGCCGTCGTGCGTCTCGAGCACGGTCGCGAGGCCCTGTCCCGCATCGAGCACCCACGTATCGAAACAATCCGCGGGCGGCGACGGCGGCCGCCAGGCGACGAGCGCGACAACGCCGATGACGGCGACCTTGCGGCCGGGCCAGCCGGCCGGCAGGACGACCCATGCCAGCGGTAACAGCACGAACAACCATGCCGGTCCCGCCACCTCCGCCAGCGTCCAGTGTGCGTACGGCAATTGCGCCGCACGGGAAACCAGGGCCGCGAGCCCGTCGAGGCTGTGCGCCGCGAGGCGCAGGCAGAACAGGGCCGCGGTCTCGGACAGGTCCCCGAGGGCGAGGCCTGCCAGCGTGAGCGGCACCGTCACGACGCTGAACAGGGGTACCGCGACGAGGTTGACCGGCGTCGCGACCGGCACGAAGCGCTGAAAGACGATCGCCGTCAACGGCGCCAGGCCGAACAGCAGGAAGACCTGCAGGACGGCGAGATCGCGACCCCAGCGCAGCCAACGCGGCACCGCGGTGGCCGGCTCACGGCGCCGCGCAAGCCACACCAGTAACACGACCGCCGCGAACGACAGGTGGAAGCCCGGCGTCAGCGTCGCAATCGGGTCCGTGGCGAACACGATGATCGCGGCCAGTGACACGATCGCCGGCGCATCGGGCTGCCGGCGAAGTCCGACGGTCGCCGCACCGGCGGCCAGCATGACCACGGCACGCCGGGCCGGCACACCGAGGCCGGACACCATGGCGTAAGCCGCGGCCGCCAGCGCCGCGAAGCCGAGCGCAGCGACGATGCGATTGCCCGGCAGACGCAGGATGCCGGACGCGGCCAGCGCCACCAGGAACCCGAACGATGCCGCGAGGCCGACGTGCAGTCCCGAGATGGCCATCAGGTGGCTCGTCCCGGTCGCCGCGAAGTCGTCCCATTGCTCGCGCGACAAGCCGTACCTGGCGCCCGTTGCGATCGCAATGAGCACCGCCGCCGCGGCGTCTGTCTCCGCCGCCGCGCGCGCCCGTGCCGCGAAGCGGTCGCGAAAGCGATCGAGCGGCGACGCCGTGCCCGACCACAGCAGCCGGTTGCGCCGGCCCGGGACGACGTAACCGGTCGCATGGATCTTCTCGCGAAAAAGCCACGTCTCGTAGTCGAACACGCCCGGGTTCAGGTGGCCGCGCGGGCGTGCCAGCCGCAGCTCGAGTTCCCAGACCTCGCCGGGCAGCGGCAGGATGCGGGGCTCGAACCAGCGAACGCGCACGCGACGCGGAATCCGCGCGTCGCCGGCCGATTCGACGAGAAACGAGGCCGATGCGCCCGACACCGTCGCGTGAGAAATGACGCGAACCGCCGCCAGCATGCTGTCGCCGGCGTAGCGTTCGTCCAGCCGCGCGTCGACGACCCGCGTGGCGGCCAGCATGAACAACACGAAGCCGAGGCTTGCAATCGCGACCAGCCGCAACGGCCGCCACGCCACCGCACAAATCGATGCAACCAATGCGACGATGAGCGCGTCTGAACCAGGGAGGGTCGTGCTATGCTGCGCCGCCAAGCCGCCGCCCAGCAGCGCGAGACAGTATTTGACCATCGGCCGAGGCCTGCAACGCCCTCGGCTGCCATGGAAACCGGAACGCCCGCCAATGCCCAGACGAGTTTTCAAGAAATTCGCCTTCAAACGGCACGAGATCGCCGAACGGTGGTTCATGACGCCGTTCCGGCACATGCTGCATGACCCGCGGCTCTGGGGCATCCGGCGGCGCTGGGTCGTCCCGGCGTTCGCCCTCGGGCTGTTCGTCGCGTTCATGCCCGTGCTCGGCCATACGCTGATCGGCGCACTCGCCGCGCTCGCCATGCGCGTCAACATTCCGGTCGCCGCCGTGTCGACCTGGGTCAGCAACCCGGCGACGATGTTCCCGATGTATTACTTCGCGTACCAGCTGGGCGCCGCCCTGCTGGGATGGGAGCTGCAGCCGTTCGACTTCGAGCCGACGTTCCGGTGGCTGACGCACTCCTTCGTGCACATCTGGCAGCCGATGTTGCTCGGCAGCGTGCTGCTCGGGGCGACGGCCGCGATCGTCGGCTACGTCACGCTCGATATCGTCTGGCGGGTCTCGCTGGGCAACTACAAGGCGCGCAAGCGCAGCAAGCGCAAGGACGACTAGGCGGCGTTCTTCAGTACGCCGTCTTCGAGCACGAGAACCCGGTCCATCTGCGCCGCGATCGAATGATCGTGTGTCACGACGACGAGACTCGTCTTCAGCTCCTCGTTCAGCTCGAGCATGAGACGCAGCACGTGGGTCCCGTTGCCGGCGTCCAGATTGCCGGTCGGCTCGTCGGCGAGCACGAGCTGCGGCCGCGCGATCAATGCACGCGCGACCGCGGCACGCTGACGCTCACCGCCGGACAACTCGCCCGGCTTGTGCGTCAGGCGTTCCCCGAGCCCGACGCGGCCGAGCAGGTCGCGCGCCTTGCCGAGCGCGTCGGCCCGCGATTTGCGCCGGATCAGCAGCGGCATGGCGACATTTTCCTCGGCCGTGAATTCCGGCAGCAGGTGATGGAACTGGTACACGAAGCCGATGTAGCGGTTACGCAATTCGCTTTTCAGCGCCTCGCTCGTGTCGTGCATCGGGTGGCCGCGCACGTAGATCTCACCGTCCGTGGGCTCGTCGAGCCCGCCCATGATTTGCAGCAACGTCGTCTTGCCGGACCCCGATGTGCCGATGATCGCCACGCGTTCCGCCGGGCCGATCGCGAGGTTCACGCCGCGCAGGACGCGCAACGTCGAACTGCCTTCGCGAAACTCGCGCACGACGTTTCTGCATTCGAGAACCGGTTCAGTCATATCTCAGGGCCTCCGCCGGGGCAGTCCGTGCCGCAACCCAGGCCGGGTACAAGGTGGAAATCATTGCGAGCACGAGTGCGATCGAGGCGATCCGCACCACGTCGCCGAGGCGCAATTCTGATGGCAAGTCACTGATGAAGTAAACGTCGGCGGCCAGGAACTTGATGCCGAACGCCGCTTCGAGGAAACCGACGATCCCCTCGAGGTTGAGCGCGATGAGCACGCCGGCCACGACACCGGCCAGCGTCCCCGCGATGCCGATGATGCTGCCCTGCGTGACGAATATCTTCAATATACTGCCCGGCCTCGCACCGACCGTGCGCAGGATCGCGATGTCGGCCTGCTTGTCCTTCACGACCATGACCAGCGTCGACACGATGTTGAACGCGGCGACGGCAACGACCATGAGCAAAATGACGAACAGGATCGACTTCGTGATCTGGATCGAGCGAAAGAAATTGACGTGGATGCGCGTCCAGTCGCTGACAAGCACGAGTTCGCCATGCGCGCGCGCCACCTCGCGCACGATTTCCGGCGAGGCATAGATATCCGTCACCGCCAGCCGCACGCCGGTGACCACGCCGCGCTTGCGGTAGAGTTTCTGCGCGTCGCCGATGTTGATGAATGCCAGGCGGCGATCGAACTCGTACATGCCCACACGGTAGATGCCGCTGACCGTGAAGCGCCTGGTGCGCGGGATCACGCCCGCGGGCGTCACGATGCCGTCGGCGAGCGTCACCGTCACCTTGTCGCCGACGCCGACCCCGAGCGCGTCCGCCAGTTCGACGCCGAGCACGATGTTGAAGGTGCCCGGCTCGAGATCGTCGAGCCGGCCTGACTGCATGACGTCGCCGATGCCCGACACCGAGTGCTCGAGACGGGGCTCGATGCCGCGCAGCTCGACGCCGCTGAGCTCGGTTCCCGAGACGAGCAGCGCCTTGCCATCGATGTAAGGCGCCGCGGCCTCGACGCGGCGGTTGGCGAGCGCCGTGTCGCGCAGCGCTTCGAAGCTCGCCAGGGCCCCGTCGACTCCTTCGATACTC
>JBFGYM010000101.1:0-8398 GCA_041587435.1 Woeseiaceae bacterium | reverse complement strand
GGGGGCCCCACGGCTCGAACAACGACTTTCTTTTGAAAGGCACCTGGTCGGCGGCCGACAGCAACAACGCGTCCACCATCTGCTTCCGCTGCCACAATCGCACCGACTACGCGACCGACACCAACGACGGTAACGGTGCGGAGTTCGCGAGCGGGTTCGGCGGCCCCCGGAACGAGAATCTCCATCACGAACACGCGAAGCGGGTCGGCGGCGGCGTCGCGCTGAAATGCAACTGGTGCCACGTGGCGGTGCCGCACGGCTGGAAGAACAAGGCACTGCTCGTGAATCTCAACGACGTCGGACCCGAGGCGGGACTGCCTCCGGGCACGGAGGTACCGATCACGGGCAACAACTCGACTTACAACGTCGGCCCCTATTACATGAACGCCAAGCTGAAGGTGCTCACCTGGCGCACCAGCGGCACCTGGCGCGTGCAGGACTGCGGCTCGGCGAGCGGCCAGCAGGGGACCGGCGACGAATGGATGCGAAACGTCTGCGACCCGCCGCCATGATGCAGCTGCTGAAAAAAATGGCGTCGTTGCGCCTGTCGCTGGCGGGCATGGCCGCACTGGCCGTCGTGGCTGTCGCCGCCGCCGGCCGGAACGGCATCGACACGGCGTATGCGGCGATACCGATAGGGGTTCTCATCGTGAACCTGCTCGCCGCGCTCGCCACGAACCGCAGCTTGCGCACGCAGACCGGCTTGCTCGTCTTCCATGTCGGATTGCTGCTGGTTTTCCTGCTGGCCGGGCTGACCGTCCTGTCGCGATTCGACGGCCATGTCGAGGTCGTGCAGGGTGGCGAATTCGCCGCGCAGGCGGTCGAGATCGAGGAGCAGGGCTGGCTGCATTCGGGACGGCTGGATCGTGTGCATTTTGTGCAGGGTCCGATCCGCGTCGACTACCTGCCGGGCCTGCGCCGAGGGGCGACGCGCAGCGCCATCGAGGTGGCCAACGGCGGGGTCGGTGTCGAGCCGCTGACGATCGGTGATCGCGACACGGCGGTACTGGGTGGATACCGGTTCGCCGCGACCTTCAACAAGGGATTCGCGGTCATCGTCGGCTGGCAGGGCCACGACGGTCGCGTCCAATACGGATCGATTCACTTTCCGTCGTATCCCGAAAACGACTGGAACCAGCGCATCGACTGGACGACGCCCGCGGGAGAGGCGCTCGTCCTCGAGCTGCAGCTCGGCGAGCCGCCGATCCGGCCGAACGAGACCTGGACGCTCGGCCGCACGGACCTGCCGTTCACGCTGCGCGTCACGGGCGGCAGCGACGCAGTGCTGGCGGCCGGCGAGTCGCTGGCCGTCGCAGGGGGGCACGTGTCGGTCGAGGCCCTGCGCCTCTGGATGGGGTATCGCGTGGACTACCTGCCCCTGCTGCCCTGGATGCTGGCCGCGGCATTTCTCGCCATTGGCGGCCTCGCACTGCATTACCGCAGTCACTACCTGCGCCTGGCGAAATCCGCGCAGCGGTCGCATCCGGTAAAAGGAGGCATGCTCGATGTCACCGCTGCTTGAGCGCTATGCCGTGATGGTCGCCGTGGCGCTGCTCGCGACGGGCACGGTCGCAGGACTGATTCCGTCTACGTCGGATACCACGCGCCATCGCATCGCCACGGGTGCATTGGCCGGGGTCGTCGCCGCACTCGGCATCGCCATCGCAGGTCGCTGGCTTCGCGAGTCGCAGGGGCCTTTCCTGACGATGTACGACGTCTTGCTGAGCAATACCTTCAGCTTAGGGTTGGTGTTCATCGTGGCGACCGGTGTGTCGGAGGTCCTCCGGCCCACGTCACGCATCGTGTTGCCGCTGCTGTTCGGCATGGGGGTCTGGCTGACCATGGTGCCGGCCGAGGCGGTGCCACTGCCCGCGACCTTCGACAATCCGTGGCTCTGGGTCCACGTGCTGTCGGGCAAGGTGTTCCTCGGGCTCTGCCTGGTCTGCGCGGCCGCCGCCGTGATGCAGCTGGCGTCGCCGGGCGACGCGTCCGAGGACGGCAATGCGGCGCTCTGGTCGATGTATTTCATCGCGTTCATGGCCCACACGGTCATGCTGGTCGCGGGTGCCGCCTGGGCCCACACGGCCTGGGGCCGCTTCTGGTCGTGGGACGGGCTCGAGGTCTCGACCCTGCTGACCTGGCTGCTCATCGGCGGAACGCTGCATGCCCGCGTGACGTTTCGGACCATGCAGGAGCGAGTGGCCCTGGGTCTCGTCGTGGGCTCCTTCGTACTGGCGTTTCTCACGTTCTTCGGGCTGCCGTTCCTCAGCATCGGGCCGCACAAGGGGTTCGTGTGAGTCGCCGGCTCGACAAGCGCCGCGTGGTGATACCCGCCGTGCTCCTCGGCACGCTGGTGCTCGGTTATTTCGCTTACCGTGCGGGCGACGATCAGGGCCGGGCCGTCCCGTCCGTTGCCGACCGCCACCATGCCAATCTGGCGAGTCTCGAGCGGGACGACGCGGCGCTGCACCAGTTGTTCCAGCGGGCCGTCGCGCTGCTGCAGTCGGGCGAGTTCGAGTACGCGGTAACGGGCTTTCACGACGTTTTGCGCGTGGCGCCGCAAATGCCCGAAGCGCACGTCAACATGGGCTTTGCCCTGCTGGGGCTGGAAAAATACGGGGAAGCGAGAGATTTCTTCGATGCCGCGACCGATCTCCGGCCGTCGCAGCGAAACGCGTATTACGGGCTCGCTATGGCACATGAAGGGCTGGGTGAGTTGCGGCAGGCCGTTACCGCGATGCGGACCTATGCGCATCTCGCGGAAGACGAAGACCCGTACCGGCGCAGGGCGGAGTCGGCGATCTGGGAATGGGAGGCCGCACTGGCGGCGAGAGAGCAATGACGAATTCGAGGTCGAAACCCCGGGGCACGCCGATCCTCGCCGCCGTCCTGGCCGTGGCCGGGGCGAGCGCGGCGGATTGCGAGCCCGGCACATCGGCACAGGCCGCGCAGGCGCAGCAGAAGATCAAGCTGCTCGAGAAACTGACGAGCGACTCGGAACCGCTGCGCCGGCTGCAGCAAGGCGGTGACGAAGTGGCGCTGGCGACGCTGGACAACGCGGTCGCGATTACGGCATCGGCAAGGCAGGCACTGGCCGACGGCTGCCAGGCCGATGCCGCGGCCCTGTCGAACGAGGCCCTGCGCCTCGTCACCGAGGCGTTTCGTTCACCGTCGAACGCCAGGCGCGATGCACAGATCGAGTTCAAGGCAGAACTCGACAACGCCAGGTCGCTGTTCGCGTCGCTGCAGGGGCGGCCGGCCGCAGAGAGCGGGCTCGATGCAGAGACCTTGTCGGGTATCGAACGCCAGATACGCAATGCCGAGGCCCTGGCCGCGTCGGGATCGGTCGACGAAGCGCAACGACTGCTCGTGCCAGTGAGTGACCGCCTGCAGCGGCGGCTGCTGGAGATGTTCGATCAGCGCACCCTTTACTACGAGCACATCTTCGAATCGCCGGCGGACGAATTCGCCTACCTGCAGCAGCAGTATGACGGCTACCTGATGTTGCTGAGCTCGGGCGACCGGACAACGCCGTACAGCGCCCGCCAGCGCGTGACGAGCCTGCTGCAAGCCGCCGCCGATCTTCACGCCGACGCACAGGCTCACGAAAGCGCAGGCGCCTGGGCCGAGGCCATCGCGGCGATGAATGCGGCGCTCGAGCACTGCGCACGCGCAACGACGGCAATGGGCTACACATACTGAGCGAGGCAACAGCTTTGAACCGGGAAACAAGAGACGAGTCGCCGCAAGCACCCGATATCTGGTCGCTGATGACGTGGGTCGGAACGGCAGTCCTCGCGTACCTGATCCTGTCCGGTGCGCTGATCTACTGGATCGACTTCAGCGTGTATGCCCAGTATTCGGTGATCATGCACACGGCGGTCGGCGCCGTCGCGCTCGCGCCAACCTGCTGGCTCATCTGGAAACACTGGCGTCGCCGCGACGGGACGATCGACGGTGCGCCCGCGACGATCGCCCGCCTGTCGCTGCCGCTGCTGGTCCTCGTGCTCGCCAGCGGCGCCGTCATCACGCTGCAAGCGGCATTCGGGACTTACGTCAGCGCCTTCGCCCTGTTCACCCACCAGGCGACTGCGGCGCTGTTCGCATTGGTCTTTCTCGCGCACATCGTCCCCGTGCTCCTGCGTTTTACAGGCCCGAATCCGACGCCCCGACGCATTGCCCGTCCCCGCTTCGTATTGATCGGTTTGCTCGTGTCGGTCGCTCCCGTGGCTGCAACACATTGGCTGTCCGCTAACGACAAGCCGTCCCCGTCTTTCAGGGCGCTGCCCGATGATTACGTTCTTTCCAACGACGCCGACGGTCCCTTCGGCCCGAGCCGCGCGCAGCTGGCCGGCGCGACGGCCGGTGCGCCTGCGCTCGATCCTGCTGCCGTTCCCGAATCCGCCACGTGCGGCAACGCCGGCTGCCACTCGGCCATCTTCGACGAGTGGTTGCCGAGTGCGCACGGTTATGCGGCTCGCGACACGCTTTTTGTCAGCGTCCAGGAACTGCTCGCAGAACACCAGGGCGCTGCCGAGACGCGCCTGTGCGCCGGTTGCCACGACCCGATCGCGCTGCTCTCCGGCACTCGTGACGGGGCCTCGATCGCCGGCGACCGGCTCGTCGTCCACGAAGGCGTATCCTGCGTTTCGTGCCATGCCATTTCGTCAACGGACACGCTCGGCAACGGCAGCTATACCTTCGAGGTACCCGATGAATACCTGTATGCGCGCGCGACGGGCAAACTGGACTCTTTCCTGCATGGATTCCTGGTTCGGAGCTACCCGTGGAACCACCGGGCGACCTACGGCCGCGACATTCTGGGGAGCAGCGAGTACTGCGCGTCCTGTCACAAGCAGACGCCCGCACCCGGCGACAGCACGGGCATCGGCATCGCGCAGGAGCAAAACGAGTACGACAGCTGGCGAAACGGCCACTGGTACGACGAAGACGACCCCGACGCCACGCTGCATTGCCAGGACTGCCACATGCCGCTCGTCGCGAGCGACGAGCCCGCGACAGGCGGGTCGCACCGCAGTCACCGATATCTCGGCAGCAACATGTACATGCCGGTGGCGCTCGGCGTGCCGGGAGGCAGCGAGCAGGCGGCGCTGACCGCGAGCTGGCTGCGCGGCGAAATAAGCATTCCGGAAATCGCGGATCGATGGGCGGACGGGCCCGTGGTCACGATCGACATCGTGGCGCCCGAGCAGGTCGACGCGGGCGAACTGATCAACCTGACGCTCGTGCTGCACAATAACAAGACGGGCCACGACTTCCCGGCCGGGCCACTCGATATCCTCGCCAGCTGGGTGGAACTCGAGGTCGTCGACAATCTCGGCCGCACCGTGCTGCACCTCGGGAGTCCGGATGGCGACGCGCCGACCGTTGATGCGCCGATCGTTTACAAGGCCGACTGGTACGACAAGCGCGGCTTGCCGGTCGACCGCCACGAGATCTGGGACGCCGTCGGCTCGAGCTTCAAGCACGCGCTGCAAAGCGGCGACGCCGAAATCGTCGACATTCCGTTCCGCTGCCCGGCCGTGGCGCGCCCACGGATATCCGATTCCGTCAGCGAACAGGGTCCCGGCGAGCGCAAGTCGGACGTCGTCATGTCGATCGACAACGACGCAGTGACGGCCCTGACAGTGACGGCCAGGTTGATCTACCGGAAAGTCACGCCGGAATTCCTGAAGCGCACGCTGGAGGTCGACCCGGGAATTGACGTACCGACCTTGGTCCTGAGCGAGTCGATGCACACGATTCGCGTAAACGGGGACTAGCCACCGTGCGGGCGCCGGTCCTAGTCACCGACCATGTTGAGCGGCTCGACCGTGTCTGCTTCGCCGGCACGTCGCGGGTAGAAGATGAAGTACATCTCGGGTTCCTCATTGAACCCCGACGTATCCATCCCGTAGGCCGTCTGGATGGCGAGCAGCCGAAGATAGGCGAGTGCGTCTTCGAGATCGGACAGCGGCAACTTGTCCTCCCACGACGGCATCAGCCCCTTGCCCAGCCTGATCGACGTCATCAGCTCCGCGTCACTGCGGGTCAGGCGCTGTCCCATGGCGAACGAAGGCGCGTACCTGAAAAAGTGCATGCCGCTGAAGCCGTGACATCCCGAGCAAAAGGTCAGGTAGACGTGGCGGCCGTTGGCGTGCGCGGCTGTTTCCGGGGCGATCGTCGCATCGATCGAGTCGGGCACGATGGATGCCGCGGCAGCGAGCCGGGGCTGATCCTCGTTCCCCGTTGCTTGCGCGGTGGCGAACCAGATCCTGGCTTCTTCGAAATTGACGTCGACGCCGGGCGCACCCAGCGTGTGCACGATGCCGAGGTTGCGGCGAGCGCTGACGCTGCCGTTCATCGCCGCGCTGTGGAACAGCTCGTGTGCTGCGGCGGGGTCGGATTCGATGCCGCGGCCGAGGTAGAGCATCAGGGCGACGAGGTTCTGCAGGCCGGGGTTATCCGCCGTGGCGGCCGGGGCGAGAAGCCGGTACGCGCGCTCGAAATCGCCCTCGTCGTAAGCGCGAAAGCCGTCGTCGAGGTCGCCGGCCGCAGCCGCGACCGGCGGCAGCAAGAGAAAGGGCAACCAGCGCGGCGGGCGCATGCGGAAACAAGCGCGGAGGGTTGCGAATATCCTGGACATCGACGTTGCGCCTCGTGACGGACCTTACACTCTATCGGCGGATCCGGGCGCGGACAATTGACAAAGTCACATACGCTAGTTGGCGCGGTCGGCACGATCCGGGGCGCAGCGTTGCTCGCCGATCGGCTATGATCGCTGCCATGTCCAGAATTGTCGCGCTCATCCTTATGGCCGTCGCCCTGGCGCCGGATTCCCGGGCAGAATCACTGGACAGCGTTCTTGACGCGATGATCGAAGCCTATGGTGGCGAGCGCGTGCTGCGGGGCGCCGACAGCATGCTGCAGGAATGGCAACTCGTGGCATTGGCGGGCAACCGGCACGGATCGGACAGGCGCAGTATCCGTATTCCGGGCCGCCTGAAGGTCGAGCTCACCTACCCGCACAAGACCGAGGTCCGGCTGCTCAATGGGGACGATGCTGTCGTCGTCTTGGGGGGCTCCGGTCCGCGCCAGGCGGCGCGCCCGCAGCGCGACGCCATGCGCCTGCAGCTGATGCGCCTGTACTCGCCGCTTGCGCTGCGCGAGCGCATCGGTCTGATGCAAATGGCGGGTGCCGACGGGCACTGGGTCCTGGTACTCAACGAATCCGGATTGCGCGCCGAGTACTTCGTCAACCGCGAGACTCTCACAATCGAAAAGGTCGTCGGCTACCTGTCAGTCGGCGGCGGCGAGATGACGTTCGTCACGGAATACTCTGACTTCGCTGTCATGAACGGAATCCTGGTGCACCGGCGAGAGAACAAGTTTGCAGGAAACACTAACACGGCCGTCCTGCAGTTACGGTCGATCAGCTTCGACGTCAAATTCGCCGCTGGCGACTTCGACGCGTTAACAGAAAGGCTTGAAGAAAATGTCACGATTGCAAGAAACTGAATTGGCCCAGCAACAGATCGACAAGATCGCCGAGGGCGACAAGGAACTCGCGGCGGAACTCCTCCGCGACTCGACGGTTGTGCGGCTATCCGAGGGCCAGTTTGCATTCCGGACGGGCGATGAATGCGCCGCCTACCTCGTCGTTCTGCAGGGCCATGTCAGGGTCCAGCTGATATCGGCGGGTGGCCGGGAGGTCACGCTATATCGGGTCGACCCGGGCAACACCTGTGTGTTGACGACATCGTGTCTGCTCAGCGGCAATTGTTACCCGGCCGAGGCAATTGCAGAGACGGACATCGTGGCGCTCGGGATATCGCGGGCCGCGTTCCAGTCCGCCATGAAGAAATACGCGGCCTTCAGGGACCACGTATTCGAGAAGTTCTCGGAGCGCCTGAAGAACGTCATCGTCCGGGTCGAAGACCTCATGTTCGAGTCCATCGACGCGCGTCTCGCAAGGGCGTTGCTCAAGCTGGACGAGCAAGGCAGGAAGGACGCGACGCACCAGGAACTCGCCGTCGAACTCGGTACGGCGCGCGAAGTCGTGTCCCGCCACCTGAAGCGCTTTGCCGACGAGGGGCTGATCGAACTCGGGCGGGGGCAAGTCGTGGTCTCAGACCGCGACGGTCTCGGCGCGATTGGCCGCTCCGGCATGCACTGACCGGTCCGGACGGGGAATCAGGCAAGCACGGACAGCGTGTCGGCCTTGATTGGCTCGCGATCCACGGCAAGGAATGACAGCGGAACGGTCGTGTCGAAGTTATCCACGGCGCCCGCTATCGCCCGCGCCACCATCGAACCGATCGCCGGCGCGAGCTTGAATCCGTGGCCGCTGAACCCGTTGGCCACCCAGAGGCCATCGACCGACGTCGGCCCGACGATC
>JBFGYM010000100.1:0-8455 GCA_041587435.1 Woeseiaceae bacterium | reverse complement strand
CGCCGTCGAACGCGTGTAGGGCAGCAAGGGATCGACGCCCTCGCATTGCACGGCGATGGCGCTGTCGGCCGGCAACCAGTGGCTCCAGTCGACGTACTCGACGCCGAGCGCATCGCCCAGCAACAGGCTGCGGAAACCCGAACAGTCGATGAACAGGTCGCCGCCGACCACGTGCCCGCCTTCGAGCGTCACCGACTCGATGAACCCCGTTTCCGCGTGCAGGTTGACGTCGCAGATCTTGCCCTCGGTCCGCACGACCCCATTGCCTTCCGACAATGTGCGCAGTAATTTGGCGACCAGGGTGGCATCGAAGTGGAACGCATATCCCAGCCCGAGCAGCCCCGTGTCGCCGAGCTTGTCCACATGCGCAAACTTGTTGGCATAGGCCGCGATCGTGTTGAACGAGTACTCGCCGAGCTCGCCTGCAACGCCGAGCTCCCTCGCCCGCAGCCAGACGTGGTGGAAATCGAGCACGCCGAGCCGGCGCCCGACGTCGCCGAACGTGTGAATGTAGCGGTCGCCGAGGCGCGCCCAGTTGACGAACTCGATGCCGAGCTTGTACGTGCCGTTGGTCTTCGCGAGAAACTCGTTCTCGGGGATCTGCAACGCGTCACAGAGATAGCGAATCTGGGGGATCGTCGCTTCACCGACGCCGACCGTGCCGATCTGTTCCGATTCGACGAGCTCGATGTCGAAGCCGCCGCCGCCGATGCGCGCCAGCAAGGCCGCCGACATCCACCCGGCCGTGCCGCCACCGACGATGACGACCTTGTTGAGCTTGTTGTCTTTCATGAAATTCTTCCGGGTACGGAATGAAAAAAGCCCCCTTGGATGCGCACACCCAAGGGGGCTTCGTACTCTACCGTACGTCTACCGGCTTAGTAAGACCAGGAAACGCCGAGCTGGTACATGGCGCCGAAGGTCTGGTACTCGGTCGGCAGGCCCGTGGCCGGATCGACGCGCTGGAAGCGCTCGTCGGTCAGGTTGTAGCCCTGCAGCATCAGCGTTACGCCCTCGAGCGCTCCGGACTGGAACTGGTAGCTGACCTGGGCATCGAGCACCGATTCGTCATCGAGGTCGGTACCCGTGCGGGCGCCACCGAAGCCGGCGACCTCACCGATGTAGCCGGAGCGATAACGCTGGGCCACGCGGGCGGAGAAGCCGTCTCTCTCGTAGAACAACGTGACGTTCCAGACGTCTTCCGAGAGACCCGGCAGCTGCGAGGCGCTACCCGGCCCGTTCGCCTCGATGTTGCTGTCGTTCTTCGAGTACGTCGCATTGAAACCGAAGCCGGCCAGTGCGTCCGAGAACAGGTCGCCCTGGATGGTCGCGGCCAGCTCCCAGCCCTTGATCCAGCCGCCCTGGCCGTTCTGCGGCGAGGTCGTCGGGCCGATGAAAAGCTGCGGCGTCGGGCCCTGGGGGGGCAGGCCCGAGAAGTCGAACAGCAGCGTCTGGTCGAAGATGTAGGACTTCAGATCCTTGTAGAAGATCGCCGCCGCAACGTAGCTCGCACTCTCCTCGAAGTAGAACTCGTAGGAGAGATCGAACGCGTCCGCGACCCATGGCTTCAGCTGCGTGTTGCCGCCGGTGCGGCTCCACGGCGAGAGCTGCTGGTAAGCCGCGATTTCCGACGTCCCGGTTGCAATCAGCGCATCGACGTCGGCCTGCGTGTTGTCCACGTTGGCCGAGTTGTAGCCGTAGAAGCCCGAAGCCTTCATCTCGTCCATGCGCGGACGCGCCAGCGTCCGGGCCGCCGCGAAGCGGAGGATCTGGTTGTCCGTGAGGTCGAGACTCAGGTTGACGCTCGGCAGGATCTCGTCGCCGCTCGATGAATCCGAGAAGGTCTCGAACACCACGCTGGCACCCGAACCCGACGCGTTCTGGCCGCTCGACGACTGGTCCCAGGACTGCCACTGCAGGCCGAAGTTACCGGTCAACGGCATGTCGCCGATCTCCGAGGACACCTCGAACTTGACGTACGCGGTGGTGACGTCTTCATCGACGACCCAGGATTTCGCGAAGATGTCGTCGTAGAGATAGGCGCCCTGCTGGATCTGGCCCGCGCCGAGCAAGGCGTACGGATCGTAGGACACCATCGAGGTGTTCGAGCCGAACATGCCCCAGCTCAGGTCGGCCGTGCCGGCGATCGACGTCGGGATCTGCGTCTCGGTCGCCAGCTCACCCGTTCCCGAGTCGATGACGCCGCTCGTGATCACGCCTTCGTTCGCCGTGCGGCTTTTCTCACGGTTCGTGAGGTTGACGCCGAATTCGACGCCGGAGACCGGGCCCCATTCGAGGTCGCGCTCGAGCCCTGCGCGGAACGCGTTGATGTCGTCCTTGACGTCGAACACCTTGTTGTAGCCGAACTGGCCGGCCGGCACGTACGGTGCGAGCGCGTTGGGATCGCCCCAGCCGAACGGGCTGGTCGCGTAGACCGCGTTGGTCGGATCGTTCGTGTAGTCGATGTTGCTGTAATCGTTGCTGACGGCGAAGCGCGTACCTTGCGAGCCCGTGATGAAATCGACGCGATCGTTCAGGGCGCCCGAGGCAAACGAACCGCCGGCTGCGCCGTTGGATTCGAACTCGGCCGTATCCGACCGGTCGATGCTCGAGTGCGAGACGTCGAAGTTCGAGACCCAGCCGTCGGCCAGCTCGATGTCGAGGTTGGCGCCGAACGACTGCAGGTCCGCGTCGCGCAGGAACACGTTGTTTTCCAGGCCGACGCGCGTGTTGCCTTCGTAGAAGCCCTCGACCACGACGCCGTTCTCGACGCGGGTTGCCGTCATGGCATTGCCGTCGAGGTTCATGACCATGCCGTGCTTGATCTGGTCTTCCTTGAAGTTGCTGAGGAAGGCGTCGACCGTCAACGTGACGCGGTCGCTCGGCGCGTAGTCCAGCGCAGCAGTGAATGCATTGCGTTCCAGTTCGGAAGCGCGCGCCCAGACGCGGCCGCCGCCAACGGCGACGTTGCCGTTGCCGTCGCCCACGTAGTAGCCCCAGGCATTGTTGTTGCGGCCGAAGTTCGGCGTCGTCGTGTGTGCGTAACCGAGCATCAGGCCCACCGTGTCGTCGGCGAACTGGTCGATGTAGGTCGCGCTGAAGCGCATGCCGTCGTCGTCGCGCGTCGACACCAGGTCGTACTCCGCCATGTCGTAGCGGGCGCTCAGGTTGATCGCGCGCTCGCCGTACTCGAGCGGCCTGGCTGTGCGCAGGTCGACCGTGCCGGACAGGCCCTGGCCGATCAGTGCGGCATCGGGGGTCTTGTAGATGATGACCTGCTGCAGCAGCTCCGACGGGTACTGGTCGAACTCGACGCCGCGGTTGTCGCCGACAGTGACCTGCTCGCGGCCGTTCATGATGCCCGTCGAGAAGTCCGGGGACATGCCGCGCACGTTGACCACCTGGCCGCGGCCGTTGAGGCGCTGCACCGTCACGCCCGGGAGGCGCGCGAGGCTCTCTGCGATCGAGATCTCGGGCAGCTTGCCGAGATCTTCCGCCGAGATGGCCTCGATGATGGACGAATTGTTGCGCTTGGTGTCCATCGAGCTGGCGAGGCTCTGCGTGTACGTGCCGTAGGAAACGATCTCCTCGATCACATCCATTTCTTCGTCGTCGTCCTGCGCCAGCGCCGGTGCGGCGAGCATGGCGCCCGGCAGGGCGGCAGCCACGGCCAGCGAGACGGCAGTGCGACGGACGTTCAGAGCCAGGTTGTTCGTTTCATCGGAAACGGACTGCGCGTGCTTGCGCTGTTTCTTGCCCATGGTTCGATATCCCCCGAATTTAGGACTGGTTATTCGAATACAACTACGCTTGCCATGGTAAGAAGCGCACCGGGGGTGAGCAATGCAATGCAAACGTATTCAATCGATGAATACGTATGCATTGCGTTGCCCTGTCATCATCCCGTCATTAGTTTGCCCGGATGGACCAGCAGGAACATCGCAGTTCGTTGCCGCGCCGCCGCCAGGCCGGCGTCTGCCTGCACATTACGTCGCTGCCGGGACCCTACGGCATCGGCGAGATCGGCGCGTCGGCACGCCGTTTCGTCGACGCGCTGTGCCACATGGGGTTGTCGGTCTGGCAATTCCTGCCGCTCGGGCCGACCGCCTACGGCGATTCGCCCTACCAGCCGCTGTCCACGTTCGCCGGCAACGAGATGCTGGTCGACATCGGTGACCTCATCGACCTTGAGCTGTTGTCCGAGGACGACGTGGCGGAACTGACGACGCTGCCTGATCACTACGTCGATTACGGCGCGCTGATCCCGGTCAAGACGCGGCTGCTGGTCCTCGCCGCAAGCCGCTTCGATCGGACCGTGGATCAGGCGACGCGCCAGGACTTTGCCGCGTTTCTCGAGCGCAACGACGCAGACTGGCTGCACGACTACGCGCTGTTCCGCGTATTGAAGTCGAACCACGGCGAGCGCCCCTGGCCCGAGTGGCGTGCGGAATTCGTGCGCCGCGAGCCGGCGGCGCTCAGGCGCCTCGAAGAGCAGGAGGCCGACCGCATTCGCGCCATCAAGATCGTCCAGTACCTGTTCTTTCGGCAGTGGTTCCGGCTGCGCGACTACGCCCACGAACGGGGTATCACGCTGTTCGGCGACATGCCGATCTGCATCGCGCTGGACAGTGCCGATGCCTGGGCGAACCGCAGCATCCTGCGCATCGACGACGAGGGCAAACCGGACTCGGTCGCCGGCGTGCCGCCGGACTACTTCAGCAAGGACGGCCAGCTCTGGGGCAACCCCCTGTACGACTGGGAAAAACACGCGGCCGACAATTACGCATGGTGGGTCGATCGCCTGCGTTCAACATCCGAGCTAACCGACCTCGTCCGTATCGATCACTTCCGCGGCTTCGAGGCTTACTGGTCGATCCCGGCCGATGCCGCGACGGCGCGCACCGGCGCGTGGGAACCCGGACCGGGCGACGCCATTTTCGATGCCATGCGCGATGCACTCGGCAACCTTCCGATCGTGGCCGAGGACCTCGGCGTCATCACGCCCGAGGTGGAGAGCCTGCGCGACCGCCACCGCATCCCGGGCATGCACGTCCTGCAGTTCGACGCCTGTGACCCGGACTTCCATCTCGACGACGTCGCCGAGAACAGCGTCTGCTACACGGGCACGCACGACAACGACACGACGATCGGCTGGTTTCACGGCAGCCCGAACGACATTCGCAGCGACGAGGACATTGCGACCGCACAGCAGGCCGTGCTCGCCCTGACGAAAGGTTCACCTGAAACCGTCCACACCGACCTGATTCGCGTGGCCTTCTCGACGAAAGCGCGGCTCGCGATTGCGCCGATGCAGGATTTTCTCGGGCTCGGATCGGAGGCGCGCATCAACACGCCGGGCACATCCGGCGGAAATTGGCGCTGGCGCTACGTCGATGCACAATTGACACAAAATGTCTGCGACAATGTAGCCTCCATGGTGAGCGCCTCGGGACGGGCGCCGGCGCACTGAGCGTCGGCCCGGTTGCGGGGCGTCGCTGCTGTGTCGGCCCCGGAACCCCACAATGAATACACCCGAAAAACGCGACGATCTCCGCTTTGTCAGCCGCCTGACGCGCCAGACGCTCGCGCTGATCCTGGCCGGCGGCCAGGGCTCGCGCCTGCACGAACTCACGACCTGGCGCGCCAAGCCCGCACTCTACTTCGGCGGCAAGTTCCGCATCATCGATTTCCCGCTGTCGAACTGCATCAATTCGGGAATCCGCCGTATCGGCGTGCTCACCCAGTACAAGGCGCACTCGCTGATTCGCCACCTGCTGAGCGGGTGGTCATGGTTCCAGTCGGGCGCCGGCGATCGCGAGTTCGTCGACATCCTGCCCGCCTCGCAGCGCGTCGGCGGCGAGTGGTACCGCGGCACGGCCGACGCCGTCTACCAGAACCTCGACATCATCCGGACGCATCAGCCGAAACTCGTGCTGATCCTCGCGGGCGATCACATCTACAAGATGGACTACGGCCCTTTCCTCGCTTTTCATGAAGACCTGCAAGCCGACATGTCGATTTGCTGCCTCGAAGTGCCGATCGAGGAAGCGGCCGGCCAACTCGGCGTCATGACCGTCGACGAAACCGGCCGCATCATCGCCTTCGACGAGAAACCCGCGAAGCCAAACCCGGTCCCCGGCAAGCCGGGCATTTGCCTCGCCTCGATGGGCAACTACATCTTCAATACCGAGTTCCTTTACGAACAGGTGATTCGCGACGCCGACACGCCGGACACGCAGCACGATTTCGGCAAGAACATCATCCCGCGCCTGATCGGCCAGTACCGCGCCTATGCGTACCCGTTCCGGGACGTCGAGACCGGCGAGCAGGCCTACTGGCGCGACGTCGGTACGCTCGATGCCTTCTGGGAGGCGAACATGGAACTCGTGTCCGTGTCGCCGCAGCTCAACCTGTACGACAAGGTCTGGCCGATCTGGACGCACCAGGAACAGGCGCCACCGGCCAAGTTCGTGTTCGACGAGCCCGAGCGGCGCGGACAGGCGATGCAGTCCATGGTATCGGGCGGCTGTGTCATATCCGGGTCGACGATCCGTGGCTCGCTGTTGTTTACCAATTGCTACGTGCACTCCTACGCCGAGGTGATCGACTCGGTCATCCTGCCGGACGTGGACATCGGTCAGCGCGCGCGCATTCGCAAGGCCATCATCGACCGCGGCTGCAAAATCCTCGAGGGCATGGAAATCGGCATCGATGCCGAGGCCGATCGGGCGCGCGGCTTCCGCGTCACCGACAAGGGAGTAACGCTCGTCACTCCGGACATGCTCGGGCAGCAACTGCATTTCACCCGATAGGGTCTGGACGATCGAAGCACGCTCCGCATATTTCGTGGCATCCGAGAACGGCGCCCTGCCGGGCGGCAAGGTGGGGGGCGTCGGCGACGTCATACGCGACCTGCCGGCCGCGATTGCGGCACTCGGCTGGGCATCGACCGTGGTCACGCCGTCGTACGGCTCGCTGCACCGCGTGCACGGCGCCGAGCGAATCGGGTCCGTCGACACCGAGTTCCGCGGCAACGCCGAACAGGTTGCCGTCTGGCGCGTGCCCGCCGGCGACGGCGGTGTCCGCAACCTGGTGTTCGATCACCCGCTGTTCGCCGCCCATGGCGTGGGCCAGATCTACCACTTCGACGAACCGGGGCGCCCGTTCGCAACCGACGCCAGCAAATTCGCGTTGTTCTGCGCGGCCGTCGCCGCCTGGATCGTCGGCAGCGACGACAAGCCGGACGTCGTGCACCTGCACGACTGGCATGCGGCGCTGTACCTGCTGTTCGCGAAATTCGACCCGCGGTTCGAGGCGCTGCGCACCATTCCGGCCGTCTTCACGATCCACAATCTCGCGTACCAGGGAACGCGGCCGTTGCGGGGCGACGACTCCTCGCTCGCGGCGTGGTTTCCGGCGCTCAGGCCCGATATCGATGCCGTCGTCGATCCGACGCACGGCAATTGCATCAACCCGATGGCGGCCGCGATACGGCTCGCCGATCGCATCAGCACGGTTTCAGCGACATACGCGGACGAAATCTGCCGCCCGAGCGACCCCGATGCCGGGTTTATCGGCGGCGAAGGACTCGAGCATCTTCTCGCCGCCGCGCGCGACGGCGACCGGCTCGTCGGCATCCTGAACGGCGCCCACTACGACGGGCAGCGCGCGCGCCGCCCGGGCTGGGCGCGGCTTCGCGGCCTGCTCGAGGCACAGTTGCACGACTGGCAGCAGCGTGCTCCGGGGAACGCGGCGCACCGGCTTGCGCTGCAGCGGCTGGACCAGTGGCCGAAACGCAAGCCGCTGCACATCCTGACGAGCATCGGCCGACTCGTGGCGCAGAAGGCGACAATTCTGCTGCACGCAGGCGCGGCGGGCGAGTCGGCTCTGCAGCGCATCGCCACGGACCTCGGCCGCCGCGGGGTGATCATCGTGCTCGGCAGCGGCGAAGCGCGCTTCGAGCAGCGGCTGCTCGACATCGCGCAGGATTGTCCCAACCTGCTGTTCGTCAACGGCTATTCCGAGGTGCTCGCCGATCCCCTGTACGCCGCCGGCAACCTGTTCCTGATGCCGTCGAGTTTCGAGCCTTGCGGCATCAGCCAGATGCAGGCGATGCGCGCCGGCCAGCCCTGTGTCGTGCACGGCGTCGGCGGGCTGCGCGACACCGTCCGCCACGGCGACACGGGCTTCGTCTTCGGCGGCGACACGATCGACGAGCAGGCGGACAATTTCGTCGCGACGACCCTTGCCGCGCTCGAGCAACGGGCCGACGACCCCGCCGGCTGGAAGGCCCTGTGCGACCGGGCCGGGGCACTGCGATTCAACTGGGCGCTCGCGGCCGAGCGCACGATTCGAGAACTTTACGGTATTCGCGATGAGTAGACATGAGTAAACCCGACGCCCTCAAGGCGCTGGCCCAGGGCCGGCACCACGATCCCTTCGCCCTGCTCGGCCT
>JBFGYM010000099.1:0-8482 GCA_041587435.1 Woeseiaceae bacterium | reverse complement strand
GCGCATCAGCGCTACGGCACACTGCCGTGGGAGGACCTCGTGATGCCGGCCGTGCAGCTGGCCGAGCGCGGCTTCCTGCCCGGCGAGGACTTCGTGGCCGAAGTGCAGGAGGCGGAAGAGTGGTTCGGCGACGCGACGAACTTCGCCGACTATTTTGGCGGCGCGCGTGCGGACGAGGTATTCAGGCAGCCGGAACTCGCCCGGACACTCAGGCGTATCGCCGAGCACGGCCCGGAAGATTTCTACCGCGGCGGGACGGCCGATCTGACCGTCGAGCAGATGAAGCGCAGCGGTGGCCTGATCACCGCGGAGGATCTCGGCCGTTACCGGGCGGTGTGGCGCGAGCCCTTGCGGACGAACTGGCGTGGTTACGAAATCCTGTCCGCGCCTCCTCCCAGTTCCGGGGGATTCGCCGTGGTCCAGCTTCTCAAAATGAAAGACTTCCTGGCGCACCTGTTCGACGGCGTGACGCACAATTCGCCGCAGTACATCCACCTCGTGGCGGAGATGGAGAAGCGCGTATTTGCCGATCGCGCGGAATACCTCGGCGACCCCGATTTCGTCGAAACGCGCATCGACGAATTGATCGATGACGACTACATCGCGATGCGGGCGCGCGAAGTCAATCCCGATGCGATCTCGACGCTCGATGCCGTCGGGCCGGGGCTCGAGCCCAAACACACCACGCATTACTCGATTGTCGACTCGTCCGGCAACGCGGTGTCGAACACGTACACACTGAACTGGGATTTCGGTAACGGCGTCGTGGTCGAAGGGGCGGGTTTCCTGCTCAACAATGAAATGGACGACTTCAGCGTCAAACCGGGCGTGCCCAATGCCTACGGCGTTGTCGGCAGTGACGCCAACGCCATCATGCCGGACAAGCGCATGCTGTCGTCGATGTCGCCGACGATACTGCTCGAGGACGGCAAGGTCTGCATGGTCGTCGGCACGCCGGGCGGGTCGACGATTTTCACCTCGGTGTTCCAGGCCATCGTCAACGTGCTCGACTACGGCATGACGCCGTACGAAGCCTCGGCAGCGACACGCTTTCATCACCAGCTCCTGCCGCCGGACCTGGTTACCTACAGCATCTCGCGCCCGTTGCCCGCCGAGACCGTTGCCGCGCTCGGCGACCGCGGCTACGATGCGCGGCCGCACGACTGGGAGTTCGGCGACATTCAGATCATCTGGCGCGACGGCGGCGAATACGCGCCCGCGTCCGACCCCAGGAAGCGCGGCGAGGCCCGGGTCGTTCGCCTGTCGGACTAGACCGAGCGCAGGTACCAGTCGAAGTCGAGCTGGGCGATGCGATTGTGGTATTTCTCGCTTTCCACGCGCCGCACGATCGCGTGGTACTTGCAGTAGTCCTTGCCGAGGTAGTCGGCCAGCACCTTGCTGCGCTCGAACTTGTCGATCGCGGCGTCCCAGCGATTCGGGATCTTGAGTTTCGGCACGATCTCGGCGCCCTGTTCGACCATCTTGCCGGGATCGATCTTGTTCCTCAGCCCGTAATCTACGCCGGCCGCCACGGCCGCCATGACGAGGTACGGGTTGGCGTCCGCGCCGGCCGGCCGGTGCTCGATGCGCAGGTTCTTCTCGTCGGATTCCGGGATGCGCACCGAGACCACGCGGTGATTGACGCCCCAGTTGGGCTCGACGGGCGCGAACATGTCGGGGCGCAGGCGGCGGTACGAATTCGCATTCGGGCAGAACAGCAGCGTCGACTCGGGCATGAGCTTGAGCAGGCCGCCGACCGCGTGGCGCAGGCGCGCCGAGAACGGCGGCAGCGCCATCTTCTCTTTGCCCTGTGACAGGTAGTTCTTGCCGTCCTTGCCGACCAGGCTCATGTGAATGTGCAGGCCGCTGCCCGAGTCCTCCTCGAAGGGCTTGGCCATGAAGCACGCGATCAGGCCGTGCTTGCGCGCCGCGGCCTTGACGATGCGCTTGAGCATGACGGCATGGTCACAGGCCAGCACGGCGTCGTCGACGTGGTGCAGGTTGATCTCGAACTGGCCGGGCGAATACTCCGAGATGCAGGCGTCGGCCGGCACCTTCTGCGCCTCGCACCAGGCGTACACGTCATCGAGAAAGCCCTGCACTTCGAACAGGTCGTCCGGGTTGTAGACCTGCGTGCCCGGCTGCGGCCGATTCGTGCCCGGAATCAGCGGGGCCCCGACGCGGGCCTGCTTCGCCTTGCCGTCCAGCAGGTAGAATTCCAGCTCGGTCGCGACGACCGGCGTAATGCCGCGTCTTTTCAGCGGCTTGAGGGCGTTCTCGAGCACGGTGCGGGGGTCCCCGAAGAATTCGCCGCCGTCCTCGTTGCACATGCGGAAGAATGCCTGGGCCATCGGCCGATTGGACCAGGGCACCGGCACCACGGAGTTCGGGACGAGCCGCGCGGGGAGATCCGGGTCGCCGTCGTCGGCGCCGTAGGGAACGCCACTCGTTACCTCGCCGAGCGTGTTCAGCAGCGTGGCGCCCGCACAGAAGACGAAGCCGCCCTGCGCGCACTTCTCGAACTCGCTGCGGCGCACGCGCTTGCCCTTGAGGATGCCCGAGAGATCCGGGATCAGCAGGTCGATCGACTCGAAGCGGCCCCAGGCCTTTTCGAGTGCCCGGAGCTCGCCGAGCAGGGGAGGGGTCTTGGCCATGTTGTTGTTCTCGTCAGTCCGCGCGCGGTCAAGCTTCAGGGATTTCGGATGCTATCGCAACCGGCCCCGTGTTACTATATTGTGGAATACGTTTTCATAATATGAAATCTCAGGCATTCCCACAGACCCCGCAGGGGGCGCAGTCGACGCTGCGCGCCGTCAGGCTCCTCAAGCTGTTCACGGCGGACCGGCCGGAGCTGCAGCTCGGCGAGCTGAGCCGGCTCGCGGGGCTCAACAAGACCACGGCGCACCGCCTGCTGCAGGCCCTCGCAAGCGAGTCGATGCTCGAGCGGAACCGCTCGACCGGGGCCTACCGGCTCGGACCCGCGATCCTTGCGCTCGGCATGCAGGCGATGTCCAGCGGCAGCCTGCGTCTGAGGGCGCGGCCGCTCCTCAAGCGCCTGGCGGAGGAGACGGGTGAGACGGCGACCCTCGAAGTGCCGCTCGAGGACACCATGCTGATCCTCGACGAGATGACGGGGGGGCGGCGCGTGGCGGCGGGCGGCAACGTCGGGACGCGCTGGGCGATGCACGCGACGTCGACGGGCAAGGCGATCATCGCGTTCAGCGAGAACGGCATGGGACGCCTGCCGGAGCGGCTGACGCCGCTGACCGCACGGACGATCACGGACCGCGACCAGCTGGCGCTGCAGCTCGACGAGGTGAGGCGGCGCGGCTTCGCCGAGACGGTCGACGAACTCGAGGACGGGTTCACCGGCGTGGGCACCGTGGTACGCAGCAGCACGGGCGAGATCCTCGCCGCCATGTCGATCTGCGGGCCGACGCAGCGTTTGACGGAGAGCCGCCGGGCCAGTCTCGGCGCGACGCTGTGCGCGGCGGCCGGGCAGCTCCAGCCGCCGTACTGACCGCCATGCTAGAATGCGCTCCGACAAAAAGCTGCAGGAATTATTTTATAAATACTCGCACGCTGATCGTCGCTGGTGTCCTGGCGGCTTTCGTCCCACTGCCCTCGGCCGCCATCGGGATCGACGCGCCGGCGGTCGGTCTTGTCGACGTTCCTCTCGTATACACGGTCACCGGTGCCGAACCGGGTCGGCCGGTCACGCTCGAGGTCGCGGGCCAGCGCCGGACAGGCCAGGCCGATGCGGACGGCAATGCCGGATTCGTTGGCGTGGTCATCGCCACGGGCGGCACAGTGACCCTCTCGGCCATGTCCGGAGGGACATCGGTAAGTCGCGAGCTGCGCGTCATCCCGGGCTGGGTGTCGGTGCTGCCCGCCGTGCTCGCCATCGGCATCGCGCTGACGCTGCGCAACGTGATACCGGCGCTTTTTATCGGGCTCTGGGTCGGCGCCACGGCACTGCGGTCGTTCACGCCGGGTGGTGTCGGCCGCGGCCTGCTCGACAGTTTCCAGGTTTACGTGACCGGCGCGATCGTGGATTTCGACCGGGCGTCGATCATCCTGTTCACGATGATGATCGGCGGCATGGTCGGCATCATCACGCGCAACGGTGGCATGGCGAGCGTGGTCAAGGCGATCGTGAGCCGGGCCAGGACGGCCATCGGCGGCCAGGTCGCGGTCTGGCTCATGGGCCTGATGATCTTCTTTGACGACTACAGCAACACGCTCGTGGTCGGCAATACGGCGCGCTCGCTGACCGACCACCTCAAGGTCTCGCGTGAGAAACTCGCGTACATTGTCGACTCGACGGCAGCGCCCGTCGCCTGCATCGCGTTGGTTACGACCTGGATCGGCTACGAGATCGGTCTCGTCGACCAGGCGCTGGCCTCGATCGGGGACCTGGCGCACGTCCAGGCGTACACGGTATTCATTCACTCGGTGCCGTACAGTTTTTACCCGATACTCGCGATCGTGTTCGTGTTCATGATTTCGGCCAGCGGGCGGGACTTCGGGCCGATGCTGGCAGCAGAGATCCGCGCGCGCAACGGACAGGTAAAACCCGAAATGGCCGAGGAACTGCCGGCCATACACGGCGACGAACTCGTGGCCAAGGACAGGATTCCGCTGCGCGCGATCAACGCGTTCGTGCCGATCATCGCACTCGTCGCAGCGTTGCTCGTCAGCCTCGTGATGCTGGGCGAGGGCGACACGATGATCGAGATTCTCGAGACCACGAGCCCGTACCGGGCGATGATGTACTCGTCTTTCGTCGGCGTGCTGGTCGCCGTGGCGATGTCGATCGGGCAGCGCATCCTGACGATCCACGAAACCGTCGACGCGTGGTACGGGGGACTGCGCGCGACCTTGTTCGGCATGATCATACTCGTGCTCGCCTGGTCGCTCGCGGACCTGACCGCGACGCTCAATACGGCGTCGTACCTCGTCACGCTGCTGGCCGGCTCGCTGCCCGTCGCGCTGATTCCCGCCATCGTCTTTGTCCTGGCCGCCATTACGGCGTTTACGACCGGCACGAGCTGGGGCACGATGGCGATTCTCATGCCGCTCATCATTCCGCTGTCGTGGGCGGTCATGGGCGTGCATGGCATGGCCGACGACTCGGGCATGCACATCATCTATTCCTCGGTCGCGTGCGTTCTCGGCGGCGCCGTCTGGGGCGATCACTGCTCGCCGATTTCCGACACGACCGTGCTGTCATCGATCGCCAGCGGGTGCGATCACATCGAACACGTCCGCACGCAGTTGCCGTACGCGCTGCTGGTCGGTGCGATCGGGCTCGCCGTCGGGACGATTCCGGGTGGCTTCGGCCTGTCTCCATGGATTTCGATCGTTGCCGGCATCGCCGTCATGGCAGCGGTGCTGCGCACGATCGGGCGCAAGGCGGAGGCGACCTGAGCATGGCGCGCAAACCGATTGTCGGTATTCCGGCAGACCGCCGCGAGTATACCGGGCAGCCCTTCCACATGGTCGGCGAAAAATACCTCGTGGCGGTCGCCCGGGCGTCGGACGCGGTGCCGCTGATCATCCCGGCGCTGTCGGACCTGCTCGATCTCGAGGCGTTGCTGGGGCACGTCGACGGCGTTTTCCTGACCGGCAGCTATTCCAACGTCGAACCGCACCATTACAACGGTGCGCCGAGCGACGCCGGGACACTGCACGATCCCCACCGCGATGCCGTGACCCTGCCGCTCGCGCGGCTGGTCCTCGAACGGCGCGTGCCGCTGTTCGCGATCTGCCGCGGCTACCAGGAGCTCAACGTGGCGATGGGCGGTACGCTGCACCAGAAAGTGCACGAGGTGCCGGGCTACCACAATCACCTGGAGAACCCCGAAGATCCGCGCGAGGTGCAGTACGGGCCGTCGCACCCGGTGACGCTGTCGGAAGGCGGCCTGTTGCGCGAATTGATGGGCGAGGAGACGATGATGGTCAACTCGCTGCATTCGCAGGGCATTGACCGCCTCGCGGACGGCCTGGCCGTCGAAGCGCACGCCGACGACGGCCTGGTCGAGGCATTTCGGGTGGAGGGTGCAGGTGGCTTCAACCTTGCCGTGCAGTGGCACCCGGAATGGCGGGCGACCGAAAACGAATTCTCAATGGCAATGTTCAGGGCGTTCGGCGACGCGTGTCGCGAACGCATGACGACAAGAAAGGTGTAACGTGAGTGAACAGGATGTATTCCAGGATTGGTTGATCAAACGCGGTATCGACGACGTGGAGGCTTTCGTGCCTGACATGGCCGGCGCCGCGCGCGGCAAGGTCGTACCGGCGCCGAAATTCGGTCTCGCGCAAATGAAAATGCCCGAAGCCGTCTTCGCACAGACGATATCGGGAACCTACGTCATCGATCGCGACAACGTCGCGGACCGCGACATGGTGCTGGTGCCGGATCCCAATACCCTGCGGCCGGTTCCGTGGGCGGCCGATCCGGCCGCATCCGTGTTCCTCGACTGCTATCACCGCGACGGTACGCCCGTCGCGAAGTCGCCGCGCGCGGTATTGCGGAATGTGCTGGCCAAGTACGAAGCGCGCGGCTGGGTGCCCGTCGTCGCGCCCGAGGTGGAATTCTACCTGCTGAGTCCGCATTCGGACCCGAACGAGGAGGCCGAACCGCCCGAGGGGCGGCTCGGCTGGACCGAGGGCGCCAATCAGCCCTACAGCATCGACACGATGAACGACTTCGACCCGTTCATCAACGATGTATACGCGTTTTGCGATTTGCAGGACATCGAGATCGACACGATCTCGCAGGAAATGGGTCCGGCGCAGTTCGAACTGAATTTCCTGCATGGCCATGCCGTCGATCTCGCGGACCAGGTCTTCCTGTTCAAGCGGACGGTCAGGGAAGCGGCGATCAAGCACGGCATGCGCGCGACGTTTCTCGCCAAGCCGATGGCCGGCGAGGCGGGAAGCGCGCTGCACATTCACCAGAGCATCGTGGACAAGCAAGGCAATAATATCTTTTCGATGCCGGATGGCAGCGCCAGCGAGTTGTTTTACGGTTTCATCGGCGGCCTGCAGCGCTACATGAACGACGCGATGCTGATGTTCGCGCCGTACATCAATTCCTACCGGCGCTTCATGGACCCGGACTCATCGCCTGTGAACCTCGCGTGGGGTGTGGACAATCGCACAGTGGGGCTGCGAATTCCGGATGCGACGCCCGACGCGCGGCGCATCGAGAACCGGCTGGCGGGATCCGACGTCAATCCCTACCTGGTGATCGCCGCATCGCTGGCCTGCGGCTATCTCGGCATGGTCGAAGGACTCGAGGCCAGTGAGCCGACCGAGGGCAGCGCCTACGGCGAGGACTATGGCCTGCACAAGCACATTTCCTCTGCAGTCGATGCGCTGGAAGAATCGAACGCGATGCGCAGCATGCTGGGGGACTCGTTCGTCGACCTGTATACGCTATTGAAGGATGCCGAATACCTGGAGTTCCAGGAGATCATCACGCCGTACGAGCGCGAGATCCTGATGTTCAACGTCTGATGGGGCGATCAATGGGAACAATTGAAAAACGTTCACGCGAGGAGTGGCAGGAACTCGACAGGGACCACCACCTGCATCCGTTCACGGATCACAAGGACCTGCACAAGAAGCGCTCGCGCATCATTACTCGCGCCGAAGGCGTATATATCTACGACGCCGACGGCAGCCGGATTCTCGACGGCATGTCGGGGCTGTGGTGCGTGAACGCCGGGTACGGGCGGCAGGAAATCATCGACGCCGCCGCCGAGCAGATGAGAGAACTGCCGTACTACAACAACTTCTTCCAGTGCGCACACCCGCCGTCCATCGAGCTCGCCGCGATGCTCAAGGAGGTCAGCCAGCCGCAGTTCAACCGCGTATTCTTCACCGGGTCGGGCAGCGAGTCGAACGACACGATCGTGCGCATGGTGCGGACCTACTGGGACCTGATGGAGCAACCCGAACGCCACACGATCATCAGCCGCAGGAATGCCTATCACGGCTCGACCGTGGCGGCGGCGAGCCTGGGCGGCATGAAGCCGATGCACAAGCAGAGCGGACTGCCGATACCGGGCATCGAGCACATCGAGCAGCCGTACTGGTTCGGTTCGGATCGCAGCCTGTCGCCCGACGAGTTCGGTCTCGCGACGGCGCGACTGCTCGAGGCGAAGATCAAAGAGATCGGTGCGGACAAGGTCGCCGCGTTCATCGGCGAACCGATCCAGGGCGCCGGCGGTGTCATCATTCCGCCGGATACATACTGGCCGGAGGTGGCGCGGATCTGCAACGAGTACGGCATCCTGCTGATCTCCGACGAAGTGATCACGGGTTTCGGTCGCCTCGGCGCGTGGTTCGGTGCCGATTATTTCGGCACGCAACCCGACTTCATGCCGTTCGCCAAGGGCGTCACGTCGGGCTACCTGCCGCTCGGCGGTGTGCTCGTGAGCGATCGCGTGGCCGACGTCCTCGTGGACAAGGC
>JBFGYM010000098.1:0-8488 GCA_041587435.1 Woeseiaceae bacterium | reverse complement strand
CGGCGTGCTGTCGACGGTCTACCTGATCGGCCCCCACCAGGTGTACTGGGTCTTCCCCGCGCTGATGGCCGTCTTCTACCTGATCCGCCCGCGCGAGGCCTTCGTATTCGCGATCATCACGGTCGTGAGCCTGCTGCCGGCCATCCTGCCATCGAGCGATACGCACAACACCACGACCATTGTCATCACGATCATCGTCACCAGCGCGATCGCGCTGGCCTTCTCGCTGATTACGAATCGCCAGCGCGAGCAGCTGCTGACGCTGGCGACCAAGGACCCGCTGACCGGCGCGGGCAACCGTCGCGGCCTGGACGCGAAGCTGACCGACGTCGTCAACTCGTTTCGTCGTCTCGGCACGCCCGCGTCCCTGGTGCTGCTCGACCTCGATCATTTCAAGAACGTCAACGACGTGCACGGACATGCTGTCGGCGACCAGATCCTCAGGCGCGTCACCGAGATCATCAACCTTCGAATCCGGGTTACCGACAGCCTGTATCGCATCGGCGGCGAGGAGTTCGTCGTCGTGCTCGAAGGCGCCGACCTGCATCGTGCGGCGCACCTCGCCGAACAGCTGCGAACGCTCGTCGACGCCAATGAACTGGCGCCGGACCAGACCGTTACGATCTCGCTCGGCGTCGCCGAGCTCAAGGAAGGCGAAAGCGGCAACGATTGGCTGCACCGGGCCGACGAAGCCCTGTACCGCGCCAAGAACGCCGGTCGCAATTCGACCAGCCTGTCGGACTGAGTCAGCGAGCCGCGTCGAGCCTCGCGTATACGTAATCGAGTACGATCGTTTCGAGCATCGCGAGCGGGACTGCGCCCTGGCTCAACACCACGTCGTGGAACTCGCGCAGGTCGAAACGCTCGCCCAGATCGTCCTCGGCGCGTCGGCGCAGTTCACGGATTTTCAGCTCCCCGAGCTTGTAAGCCAGTGCCTGCCCCGGCCACGAGATATAGCGATCGACCTCGGCGCGGATATTGCCCTCCGACAACAGGGTGTTGTCGTGGAAGAATTCGAGCGCCCGCTGCCGTGACCAGCCCCGGGAGTGAATCCCCGTATCGACGACCAGGCGGCAGGCCCGCCACATTTCGTAGCTCAGGCGACCGAAATGCTCGTACGGGTTGCGGTAGATACCCATTTCCACGCCGAGCCTCTCGGTATACAGCGCCCAGCCTTCGCCGAAGGCACTGAAATAGAGATGGCGACGGAAATCGGGCGCGTTTTCGAGTTCGAGCGACAACGCTGCCTGGAAGTGATGCCCGGGAACGGCCTCGTGCAGCGTCAGCGACGGCAGTTCGTACAGCGGGCGCTGGTCGAGGGCGTGCGTGTTCACCCAGTATTCGCCGCCGTGGCTGCCGCCCGGCGGCGCTCCGTGGTAAGCGCCGGTCGTGTAATTCGGGGCAATCTCGTCGGGAACCGGCACGACGCCGTAGGTCTGGCGCGGCAGTTTTCCGAAAAAACCCGGCAGCACGTAGTCGACGCGCTTGGCGATATACGCGGCTTCCTTCAGCAGCGCCTCGGGCGTTTCCGCGTAGAACCGAGGGTCGGTGCGCAGAAACTCGCCGAACGCGGCCAGGTCGCCGTCGAAGTCGGCCTCCTCGAGCAAGGCCTCCATCTCCTCGCGGATGCGCCGCACTTCAGCCAGGCCGCGCTCGTGGATCGCAGCAGCGGTCATGTCGGTCAGGGTCGTGTAGCGGCGGATACTGAACGCGTAGAAGGCCTCGCCGCCCGCGAGCGCTTCGGCGGCAATCGTCTCGCTCGCCGTGTATTCGGTGCGCAGGAACTCCGCGAGGTCGGCAAACGCGGGCATCACGGCCTCGCTGATCACGGCCGCGGCTTGCTCGCGCAGGCGCGCCTGGTCATCCGGGGATACGCGCTCGCTGATCGAGACGAACGGCCGGTAGAAGCTGCTGGCCGTGGGGTCGTCCTTTACCTGTGCCTGCACCGTCGGCAGCACACCGTCGATGACGATCTGCGGCAGCACGAAGCCCGTGCGCATGCCTTCGCGCATGTTGGCAAGATTCTCATCGAAATAGCGCGGCACCTCGCGCAGGCGCGCGAGGTAGTCCTCGTAGTCGCCGACCGAGTCCATGACGACGCCGTTACTCGCATTCAGGGCGTCCATGTAGAAGCCCGAGAACGTGTTGAACGGGATCCGCTCGAGGTAGAGTTCGTAAGCGCCGATTTCGTCCTCGAGCACCCATTCGAACAACGCTGCGTTGATGCGGCCCGCCGCGCTCAGGGCGGCCTTGTCGAGATCCCGTGTGCGCGCAAGGAAGCGCTTCTTTGCCTCGAGCCGCCTCAGCTGGTCGTCGCGCGTCACCTGCGGCAGGCGATCGTTGTAGTCGTCCACACCGACCGCCGTTGCCGCAATCGGATCCTCCGCGAGATCGAAGGCCCAGGACTCGGCGAGTATCGCGTCGAGTTGCCCGTCCGCCTCCGGCGGCTGCGCGCCCGCCGACAACGCCAGCAGGGTTGCCGCCAGCGCGGCAAGCGGGCGCGAGGCCGGCACCGCGTCAGTCCTCGAGCGCTTTCAGCGCCTCGATGCGGGCTGCCTCGAACTCGTCGCCCGGGCTCCAGGTCGGCATGTCGTCGGCGTTGGCGATCGCGAGGCCGGTCCAGTAGCCGAGCAGCGCGTCGGCAATCATGCCGCCGAGGTCCCAGGACGGATCGTACTCGTCGGTCGGCTGGTGGTAGTTGACTTCGGTGTAGTGGTTTTGCTGCTCGCGGCCCCACTCGGGCGGCCGGTCGACGAAATCCGTCCCCGTATCGAGGTACATCGCGGGCACGCCGATCTTGGCAAAGCTGAACTGGTCCGAGCGGTAGAAGTACCCCTTGTCCGCGAACTGGTCCGGCTTGACGACACGTCCCTGCTCCTCGGCGATCAGCGTCGCAATCTCGTCGATCGTCGACTTCCCGAGTCCGATGAAGGTCACGTCGTGAGTGTGGCCCCAAATATTGCCGCCGTCGTAGTTGAGGTTCGCCGCGATCTTGCCGGGCGCGAAAGTCGGGTTCGCCGCGTAGTATTCCGAGCCCAGCAATCCCTGCTCCTCGGCGCCGACCAGGTTGATCAGGACCGAGCGTCGCGGCGCCTCCGGCAGCGCCTTGATCGCTTTCGCGATCGCCATGACCTGCGCCACGCCGGTCGCATTGTCCATCGCCCCGTTGTAGATGGCGTCGCCGTCCTCGTTCGGCGTGCCGACCCCGAGGTGATCGTGATGTGCGGTGTAGATGACGACTTCGTCACGGAGTTCGGGGTCGCTGCCGGTAATCAGGCCGAGGACATTCGCCGACTGCACGCGCGTGATGTCCACGTCCATCTCGAGCGACGTCGAGATGCCGAGCGGCACCGGCCTGAAGTCGCGGTTGTAGGCCGCTTCGCGCAGGTCGTCGAGATCGTGGCCTGCCATCGCAACGAGTTCGCGCGCCGTGTCCTCGGTCACCCAGCCGTTCACCTGCGAACGCGGCTCGTCACCGGCGGGCAGTTCGAACTGCACGCCGGTCCATGACGTCTGCACGACCTGCCAGGGGTAGCCGGCTGACGGCGATGTGTGGATGATGATCGCCCCGGCAGCGCCCTGCCGGGCCGCGCTGAGGTACTTGTAGTCCCAGCGCCCGTACCAGAGCCGCGTTTCGCCGGCGAACAGCTCCGGGTCCCAGTCCGGATCATTGTTCATGATGAGCAGCACCTTGCCGCCAAGATCGACGCCTTTGTAGTCGTCCCAGTCGTACTCGGGTGCCTGGATGCCATAGCCGACGAACACGACCTCGGCATTCGCGAACGCCGAGCGCTCGTCCTGCACGCCGCTGCCGACAATGAAGTCATCCCACTGCTGCAGCGTCAGCGACTCGCCGTGTCCTTCGAACGTCCAGGTCTCGGGTTGCGACGCGTTGATGCCGACGAGATCGAACGGCTGCTCCCAGCTGCCGTCCGCTGCGCCCGGTTCGAGGCCCAGTTCGGCCATGCGCCGGGCCAGGTACTTGCGTGCCGCCGCGTCACCCTCGGTCCCGGGTCCGCGCCCTTCGTAACGATCATCGCTGATTTCGACGATGATGCCGCGCATGTAGTCGTCGGTGATCTCCTTTGCGGCCTTTTCGGCAGCAGGGTTGCCACCGGCCGCCTGCACGGCGACCGGCGAGCTCAATTCGGTCATCGCCTCTTCCGTCTCGGGCGGCTTCTCCGCCGAGCACGCGACCAGTGCGGTTGCCGCGATCGCGGCCATCATCCAGTTCGTCGTATTCACACGTATCCTCCGGGCCTAGTGCCCGCCAAACAGTTCATCCAGGAAAGCCGTCAGGGCCTGCCACGCGCGGCGATCGGCCTTCGCGTCGTACACCGTGCCCCGCTCCCGATCGCTGGCGGCCGGATTGGTAAAAGCGTGCATCGTATTGCCATAAGCATGCAGTTGCCAGTCCGCCCCCATCGAGGTCAGCTCCGCGGCCAGCGAAGTGACGGCGTCCGGCGTCGCCATCGGGTCGTCCCAGCCATGCAGCGCGAGGACCTTCGCCCGAATTCGGTTTCCGGTCGTGTTGCCGGGCGCCGCGAACAGGCCGTGCAGGCTAACCACGCCGGCAACGTCAGCGCCGCTGCGCGCGAGGTCGAGGACGCACAGGCCTCCGAAGCAGAAACCGATGGCGGCGATGCGGCCGGCATCGACGTCGGGCTGATCGCGCAGCGCGGCGAGCGCCGCATGCATGCGCCGTTGCAGCATCGGTCGATCGTCGAGAAACGGCTGCATCAGCGCCGCGTTCTCCTCGGGATTGTGCCCGCGCCTGCCCTGACCGTAGAGATCGAGCGCGAACGCGGTGTAGCCGAGAGTCGCAAGCGCATCCGCCTTGCCGTCCTCGAATGCGCTGCGCCCGCCCCACGCATGAGACACGAGTATGCCCGGGCGCGGCGCCCGCGTGGCGTCGTCCCGGACGAGACGCCCTTCCATGACAGCGTCGCCGTCCGTGTACTCGACAGTTCGATCCCGAAGGCTCAACGGGCCCTCCCCTGATTTGGTGAACAAGCCGGCTGCCGCGCGACGCGCGCCCGGAGCGGCGAACGGGATTATATAGCAGGACGAGCGAGCGGTTTGATGGCGTGTAGCTGGACGTTGCCGATAGCCCGCTCGATGAATGCGCTTTCGCAATAGGTCAGGTAGTAGTCCCACATGCGGACGAAGTCTTCGGAGTAACCGAGCGCGCGCACGTCTTCGATGCGCTCGAAGAAGCGGTTGCGCCAGTCATGCAATGTGCGGGCATAGTGCGGCCCGATATCCTCGATGTGCACGGCGCGCAGGTCGGTCGCGCGCGTCATCGTCGAGGTCATCGCCGTCACCGAGGGCAGGAAGCCGCCCGGGAAGATATAGCGCTTGATGAAGTCGACCGTGCGCTTGGCCTTCTCGTAGCGCTGGTCGGCAATCGTAATTGCCTGAATCAGCATTTCGCCGTCGGGCTTCAGCAAGGACGCGCACTTTCGGAAATACGTATCAAGATACTCGTGGCCGACGGCCTCGACCATCTCGATCGAGACGAGCTTGTCATAGCGGCCCTCCAGGTCGCGATAGTCCTCGAGGAGCAGCGTGACCCGGTCCCCCAGGCCGGCCGCCTCGATTCTCGCTCGCGCCATGTCGTACTGCTGCCTGGAAATGGTCGTCGTCGTCACGTGACAGCCGTAACGCGAGGCCGCGTGTATGGCGAAACCGCCCCAGCCGGCCCCGATCTCGATGACACTGTCGCCGGGCCCGAGGCGCAGGCGGCGGCAAATGCGGTCGAGCTTGGCGACACCCGCCTCGTCGAGCGTCGTGTCGGGCGTCGCGTACCACGCGCAGGAGTACATCATCCGCCGATCGAGCCACAGCGAATAGAAATCGTTGCCGAGATCGTAATGGGCGGCAATATTGCGCCGGCTGCCGGCCCGCGTATTGCGATTCAGGACATGGAACGCCTTCCGCAGCGGCCGCTTGAACAAGGCGGCGCCACCCTCCATGCCGTCGAGGACTGCGCGATTGCGCAACAGGATACGACCCAGCGCCACGGGATCGTCCGTCTCCCAGGCGCCGTGAATATACGCCTCGCCGGCGCCGAGCGAACCGCCGAAGGCCACATCGCTGTAGAACGCCGGCGATTTCACCGTGACGCGTGCCGCGAGCGGGACTCTCCGCGAGCGGCGGCCGAACGTCGTCTCGTGATCGCCCTCGACGATCGTGACCTCGCCGTGCGTCAGCGACTGCAGCTTGTCCAGAATGATGCGACGAGCCAGGCGGTCGAGCCAGCGCGGCTTCTGCGCGTTGTCGACAAAACGCGGTGAAGCGACGGAAAGGGACTTGGAATTCATCGTGCCTCCACGGTCTTGTTCTTGTCCGGATGCGCGTAGAAGGGACAACCCTTGATCCAGAGGCGCAGCGCCTGCCAGTAGATCCCGCCGATCACTTTCAGCGTCATGAACGGGTAAGCGAGCAGCACGCGGGCCAGCGACAGCGACGAAATCTCCGTGCGCGTCATGCGAATCGACGCGTTGAACACTCGTTCGCCATCGATGTCGTTGGCCATGAACACCGAAATGCTCGGGCCGGGAGCGCGGAAACGCCAGTCGTAGTCGACGTTCATTGGCATGAAAGGCGACACGTGCATCTTCTTGTCCGGACTGAATGCCAGCGGCTTCCTCGAATCGGCGTCGCGTGCGACCTGCAACACGTAGGTGTCGCGTTCGCCCCATGGCGTGTTGCTCACGTCGGCGACGATCGCTTCGGGCCGGCCGGCGTCCTCGCCGTACACATAGTAGAAACTGACGGGGTTGAAGCAATAGCCGAAGTAGCTCAGGTTCGTCAGCAAACGGACCGGGCCTTGCGGTCGTTGGCCGGTCTCGCATTCGACGAGATCCCGTACCGATTCGGCAAGGGGCTGATGCGGCGGGCCCAGGTGATCAGAGCGCCGGAATCGCGCCGGCGCCGCCCTGCGCACAGACCAGAACCAGTGTTTGTCGAACAGCGTCGGCAGCTCGTCGAGATCGAGATACATCATGAACAGCCGGTAGCAAAATGCGTGACCGACCGGATTCGAGCGAGTGTGCCTAACCTGCCCTTCGTAGATGCAGCTCTGCATTCTGCATGCTCTCCTCGAAGTGCCGCACTGCATCGAGCGCGCTGACGACGCCGTCCTCGTGAAAACCGTTGCGCCAGTAGGCACCGCAATAGTAAGTGCGATCGGCGTTGATCTCCTGTTGTCGGCCCTGGGCAGCAATGGCATCGAGCGTGAACACGGGATGGTCGTACTTGATGCGGCGGATCACTTTGTCCGGATCGATCTGCCGGTCGTTGTTGAGCGTGACCACATACGTTTCGCGTGTGTCGAGCCCCTGGAGGATGTTCATGTTGTAGGACACTGCCACCTGGTTGTGGCGGTCCTCCGGCACGAAGTAGTTCCACGCCGCCCATGCGCGACGCCGCCGCGGCAACGCGCGAACGTCCGTGTGAAGAACGGCCTCGTTCGGCTGGTAGCGGATCGCGCCCAGCACGGCCTCCTCCTGCGGTGTCGGATCCGCCAGTAACGCCAATGCCTGGTCGCTGTGACAGGCAATGAAGACACTGTCAAAGGTCTCCCTGCCGCCTGCGGGGGACGTAATTTCGACCCCGCATGGCGTGCGCCGAATCGACGTAACGGGATTGCCGAGACGAATACAATGGCGGTGTCCGGCGACGAGCCGCTTGACGTACTCCCGGGAACCGCCTTCGATGACCCGCCACTGCAGGTGATCACCGATTCGCATGAGACCGTGGTTCTTGAAAAAGCGCACGAGGAACAGCGCCGGCATGTCCATCACCGCATCCGGTTCGGCCGACCAGATCGCTGCCACCATGGGGACGAGGTAATTGTCCCGGAAGGCATCGCCGTAGCCGTAAGACGACAGGTATTCCCCGAGAGTCAGATGCCGTCCATCGGCAAGGATGTCGCCGGCGGCCTCGCGGTTGAAGCGCATGATGTCGGCAACCATGCGGTAAAAAGACGGCCGCAGCAGGTTGCGTCGTTGCGCGAAGAGGCCGTTGAGCGACGAACCCGTGTACTCGATGCGATCGTCGGCCGAGTGCACGCTGAAACTCATGTTGCTCGGTTTGGACGGTTGCCCGATGGCTTCGAGCATGCGTATGAAGTTCGGATAGGTGTGCTCATTGAACACGATGAAGCCCGTATCGACCGGGAACGTTCCACCGTCCTCTTCGACGTCGATGGTGTTCGTATGGCCGCCGATGTAATCCGCCGCCTCGAAGACCGTGATGTCATGGCGGTCGCGCAAGCGCCACGCGACGGTGTTCCCTGCGATACCTGTACCGACGACAGCGATGCGCACCTTTGCTCTCCTCTCGCCCGCTACCAGCGCTGCGGAACGCGCTCGACCTGCGAGATGTCGTAGCCAATCGATTTCACGAATTCGAGAACCCGGTCGTATTCCTGGTCGGGCATGTCGGGTTCGCGCGCCATGATCCAGACGAAGTCGCGTTTCTG
>JBFGYM010000097.1:0-8550 GCA_041587435.1 Woeseiaceae bacterium | reverse complement strand
GGTCTCAGCAGTGCCCCACAGCCTTTGCAGTCATAGTAAAACTGACACGCGTTGGTTGGCATCATTTCCTTGGACCTGTGGCCGCATTCTGGGCAGGTCAAAGTCGAGTACGGCTCAATTTCGTTGGTTTCGGCCAAATCTATGGTGGAAAAATGCGAACGGCAGCTCACGGCCAGTAGCAGCAATACTACCTCAGATCTGCCTTTTGGCGGCCTTCAGGGGGCGATGGTGGACCGCGCAAGGTCACGTTTAGCTGCGAGACCGTCTGTTATGATTGCCCGCGACAAGAACAACAAAGGTGCTCCGATGACCAACAAAGAGATCGTCCAAGGCATGTATGACAGTTTCGCATCCGGTGACGTGGCGGCGGTCACGGCCGTATTCGCCGACGATATTTCCTGGACCGAGGCCGACGGCTTTCCGCTGGCCGGCACCTACGTCGGTCCCAAAGCGGTCGTCGAGAACGTCTTCATGCGACTCGGCGAGTTCAGCGACGACTGGGCGGTCGTCGTCGAGCGTCTCGTTGCGGACGGCGACACGGTCGTGGCGGACGGCAAGTACACCTGGAACCACAAGAAGTCCGGCAAACCCTGCGAAGCCAGAATGGCGCACGTATGGACGCTGGCCGACGGCAAGGCGACGTCGTTCCTGCAACACGTCGATACCCTGAAAGTCCGCGAGCAGATCGGGTAGATCCGAAGCCCAAACGTCAGGCAGCCTGTAGTCGCTGCGCCATTGGGCGCGCCATGAAAAAGGCTGCGACAGCCAGCAGGGCAAACAGGCCGACCTCCAGGAACTCCATCGTGTAGGGGCTGGGCTCGCTCAGTACGACCTTGGTGTACAGGCTGTCGTACACGCTGTTGACCCCACCATGCATGAATACCGCCGGCCAGAAACTCCGACTCCATAAAGTCAGCCACGCCATGACGAATGACGCCGCCATGAGAAGTAAAGGCAGCAATACGAAGGCACCGAGAACCGGCGTTTGAGGATAGTTGTAGCCGGCGAGGATTATCGGCATGTGCCACATCGCCCAGACGAAGCCCAGTAAAGCGACTCCTTTACCAAAGCCGAACTCGCGAATCATCGCGTTTTGCAGTACGCCACGCCACCCGAACTCCTCGCCGATGGTCGCTACGCCTGTCATCAAGGAATAGAGCAGCACCGTAACGACAACATTTGCGAGGAAAAGTAACCACGGCTGCTGCCCCGTACCCAGCGTCCAGGGACCCGACAGAATCTCCACGAAACCGGGCGCGAACGCGAAATACTCGGAGCGGCCGATGCCTGCAAGCGTAATGATGGCGATGGCCGACATCGCGAGAATCAGCGGCAGGACCATGGAAACGAGAATGGCTGCGACGCCGCGAGGTTTCCACTGCACGCTCGAGCGCACTGGTTTACTCAGAACCACGAATGCCAGGCCGAACAGGCCGGGAAGGAACATTACGCCGACCATCAGGGGTGCCGCAGCCGGCGCGTCGATCCCACCCGCAAAACGCAGGATCACATACTGGGCCGACCAGCTTACGGCCAGGAGCCCGACGATGAATCCCGTGATCTGTTGTCGTGTCATTTGCAGCTCGTGGTGGGACAGTTGGACAAATACTACCGCAGCGGATCGGGTGGGTCCGGACCCGCTCTTCAGGCAACTCGCAGTACCTGAACCGGCACGCCCGCGCGGTGGTATGCTCGGCAACAATGAGCAAACGCAAAAAGATCACGTGGACCCTGCTCGCGATCCTGGTCGCGGGGCTGGCGTTGTCCGGCTTCGCGGACGCGGTCTCCGACGACTACGCCGACGAGGCGTTCAAGCGCGCGCTCGTGACGTTCGCCGTGGCGCGCACGCTGAACGGCGTGATCTCGGTGGCGCAGGGCACCGAGGTGGCCGTGGAGCCGGGGGGCGTCGGCGTCAATTTCACGGTCGGCCAGATCCTCGACCCGATCAACGATCTCGTCGAGCAATTTTCTTCCGTCATGCTCGTGGCAACGAGTTCGCTCGGCTTGCAGATCATCCTCCTCGACATGACGGGTTGGTGGGGCGTGACGGTAGCACTCGCATTGGCGGCCTTGTTGCTCGTCGGCTCGACCTGGTGGGTCGGCGTCAAGCCGGCGATAAAGACGTTTGCGATAAGGGCATTCCTCGTCGCCGCGTTCCTGCGTTTCGCGCTGCCGATCCTGATCATCGGCACGAACCTCGTGTTCGGCGCTTTTCTCGAAGAAGAGCACGATGCCGCGACAGCCGTACTCGAGGCGACCAGCACCGAGATCGAGGTGCTGAACCAGCCCGACACGACAGCCGTGCCGAAGCGCGGCGACGGCTCGTTCATCGAGCGCCTCGGCGAAATGTGGGACAGCTCGTTAGAGAGCCTGGACGTGTCCGGGCGCATCCAGCGCCTCAAGGACAGCGCGTCGAGCGCCAGCGAGCAGATCGTCAACCTGATCGTCATTTTCGTGCTGCAGACGATCATCCTGCCGCTCGCGTTCCTGTGGCTGTTCGTCGAGGGACTCAAGGCGATCGCGGGTCGCGCGACGCGCTTCACGTCACAGGATTCCTAGTCTCTGTCTGGCGCTTCAGGCGCTGGGCTCTGGGGGTCTGTCGCAGTTGCAGTCGCCGCAGCGGCGCAGGCACTGGTTGGCCTCGGGATCGTGCCTCGACAGCCACACCTGGAACACGGCCCAGCCCGCGCACAGCGCGATGAAGGCGAACAGTCCGAGCAGGTAGTGCGTCATGGCGTCCTCACGTCGAGCTGAACAGGCCGGCGAAGCCCATGAAGGCCATTGATAATACACCCGCGATGATCAGGTTCATGGCCGTGCCCTTGATCAGCGCCGGCACGTCCGAGAGTTCCGATTCCTCGCGGAGCCCCGCGAGCAGCGTCAGCGCGAGCGTAAAGCCGATACCGGCGCCCAAAGCATACACGACGCCTTCCCAGAAACCGTAGCCGCGGTTGGTGGCGAAGATCGCGAGCCCGAGAATGGCGCAGTTGGTCGTGATCAGCGGCAGGAAGATGCCCATCGCGCGGAACAGCGCGGGGCTGAGCTTCTTGATCAGCATCTCGATGAACTGCACCGTGCTGGCGATGACGACGATGAAGCAGATCAGCCGGAGGTAGGGCGCATGGATCAGGATGTAAGTATTCAGCACCCACGCGCAGACGGCCGTGACGAGCATGACGAAGGTGGTTGCGAGCCCGAGCCGGAACGAGGTCTCGAGCGAATTCGACACGCCGAGGAACGGGCACAGGCCGAGGAAGTAGGCCAGCACGAAATTGTTGACCAGCAGCGCGCTGATGAAGATCCAGAGCAGGTTGTCCATCAGCGACCGCTCCTTTCCGCCGCGGCGACGTCTTCGAGGAACTCGTCCTTCTTGTACTTGAACCAGTTGAAGAACAGCAGGATCACGCCGAGCGTCAGGAAGCCGCCGGGCGGGAGAATCATGATGATCCAGGGCTCGAAGTTGTCGCCGAACAGCTTGACGCCGAACAGCGCGCCGTCGCCGAGGATCTCGCGCACGGCGCCGAGCGAGAACAGCGCGACGAGGAAGCCGACGACCATACCGAGGGCGTCCATGACGGCCAGCTTCGTCGGGTAACGCGACGCGAATGCTTCCTGGCGCCCGAGGATCAGGCAGTTCGCCACGATCAGCGGGATGAACGCGCCGAGTTCCTTGTGCACCTTGGGCACCAGCGCGAGCAGCGTGTAGTCGACGATCGTCACGAAGGTCGCGATGATGATGATGAAGCAGGAAATGCGCACCTGCTTCGGGATGATGTTGCGGAATGTCGAGACGAGGAAGCTCGAGCCGACCAGCACGAACATCGACGCCGCGCCCATCGCGATGGCGTTAATGGCCGAGTTGGTGACGGCGAGCATCGGGCACATGCCGAGCACCTGGGCGAACACCGGGTTATCGCGCCAGATGCCTTTCAGGAATTCTTCGCGTGACTGGTTCTTCTTCATGGCGCTGCCCCGCCGCCGCCTTCGCCCGGCACCTCGAGTTCGGGCTCGCTGCCCGGCGGCGGCAACTGTCCGGCCCACGCCGCGTGCGTCTCGTTGATGATTCGCACAATGGCTTTCGCCGAGATCGTCGCGCCCGTGATCGCATCGACCTGGTTGTCCGCCGTCTTGGTGCCCTTCTTCACGGCGACGATCTCGGGCTCGATCGTGAGCGCATGGAATTCGTCGACGAAATCCATGTCCTTGTAGATCTTGTCGCCGAGCCCCGGCGTCTCGCGGCTCTCGAGCACTTCCATGCCGACGACGAGTTTCTCGGCCGGCCTGTAGCCGTACAGGATGGCGATCGTGTCCTGGAAGCCCGGGCCCGCGCCGGGCATGGCATAGCCGACGAAGCTGCCATCGTCGTCGTAGCCGCCATACACGACCGGCTCGTCTTTTGCCGGTTCGGGCACGACGACGAGCTGGCCGCCGCGATAGACGAGCGCCTGCATCTCCGTCACGCCCGGCAGCACCTTGAACACGGCCGCGCGCAGTTCGCGCGCCTTGTTCGCCGTGATCGTCGGCAGCGTCGACTCGTAGATGCCGATGATCGCGACGCCCGAGATCAGGCCCGCAATCGCAAGCGTCAGCACGAGCCGCATCGAGCTCGGTGTCGTCGCCGTTTTGCGCGCTTCATCGTTCATCGGGACTTCGCCTCGCGGCCGAATACACGCGGCTGCGTGTAGCGGTCGATGAGCGGCGTTGCGGCATTCATGAGCAGGATCGCGTACATGACGCCTTCGGGCAGTCCGCCGAAGACGCGGATCAGCATGACGAGCACGCCGACGCCGATGCCGAAGATCCAGGTGCCCTTCGGCGTGACCGGCGAGGTCACGGGATCCGTCGCCATGTAGATCGCGCCGAGCAGCAGGCCGCCCGAGAAAATGGAGAACAGCGGCGTCGGGAAGCGCTCGGCGTCGAACAGCAACAGAACTGCCGAGAAGAGCGCGACCGTCAGCAGGATGCTGACCGGCATGCGCCAGTCGAGGTCACGGCGGATCCACAGGTAAACGCCGCCGAGCAGCAGCAGCAGCCCGCTGGTCTCGCCGATGGAGCCGCCGATGCGGCCCCACGCCAGGTTCCACAGCGGCGTGACTTCCTGCTCGAACTTGAACAGCCCGAGCGGCGTCGCGCCGCTGACGCCGTCGACGCCCGCCTGCATGAACGGCAACGCGAGGTTGCCGGCCTGCATGCCGAACACACCCGGCGCGACCGGCGCCCAGGTCGTCATTGCGATGGGGAACGTCGCCAGCAGGAAGGCGCGGCCGAGCAGGGCCGGGTTGAAGAGATTGTGGCCGAGACCGCCCCAGATCACCTTGCCGAGGCAGATGCCGGCGAAGCCGCCGAGGAACGCCATCCACATCGGCAGGCCGGGCGGCAGCGTCAGGCCGAGCAGCAGGCCCGTCAGCAGGCCGCTGCCGTCGAGCAGGGACGTGCCGCGCGTGGCGCGCGGTGCAAACACCCACTCGGCCGCGACGGCGCCGAGAATCGAGGCGCCGAGCACGAGTATCGCGCTGACGCCGAAGAACCAGATGCCGGCACCGGTCGCCGGCAGCAGCGCGACGATCACGTCGCGCATCGCTTTCGGCGTCGTCATGGCCTGGCGCAGCAACGGCGCATGGAACAGGAGCAGGCGCGGTTCCTTGTTCTTCACGCGTCGGGCTCCTTGCGGTGCGCGAGGTCGTCTTTCGCCGTGCGGATGAGCTGCACGATCGGGATGTTCGACGGGCACGCAAACGTGCAGCAGCCGCACTCGACGCAATCCTGGACGTGATAAGCCTTCATCTCGTCGTACATGCGCGCACGCGACAGCCGCGCCAGCCGTGACGGGTTGAGGAAGTAGGGGCAGGCCTCGAGACAGCGGCCGCAGCGAATGCACGGGTATTCCTTGCGCTTGGACGTGTCCGCTTCCGCGAACACGAGAATCCCGGAACAGCCCTTCAGTACGGGCACGTCGAGGCTCGCGATCGGGCGCCCCATCATCGGCCCGCCCATGACGATCTCGCGAGAACCCGGCTTGAGGCCGCCGCAGAAGCGCACGACGTCGCGCACCGGCGTACCGAGCGGCACGACGAGGTTGGCGGGGTAGGTGACGCCCGGACCCGCGACCGTGACGATGCGCTCGATGAGCGGCATGCCGCGCAGGAAGTAGTCCGCGATCGCGACGATCGTGCCGACGTTGTTGACGTTGACGCCGACGTCGCGCGGCAGCTGGCCGGCCGGCACTTCCACGCCGAAGACGCTGCGGATCATCATCTTCTCGGCGCCCTGCGGGTACTTGACCTTGAGCGAGACGACGCGCACGGGCTGGCCGTCCGGGATGTGGCGGCGAATCGCCTTGATCGCGTCCGGCTTGTTGGCCTCGATGCCGATCACGGTCTCTTCGGCGCCGAGCTTCTGCCGCATGATCTCGGCCCCCTCGAGCAGGGCCTCGGGTCGCTCGAGCATGAGCCGGTGGTCGTTCGTCAGGAACGGCTCGCACTCGGCGCCGTTGACGAGCAGGTGACGGATCTTCGTGCCTTCCGGCACCGACAGCTTGACGTGCGACGGGAAGGCCGCGCCGCCCATGCCGACGATCCCGGCCATCTGCACGGCGCGGATGAACTCGTCGAGCGACATGCCGCGCCAGTCGGGTACCGCCGAGGCGTCGACTTCCTGGGTCGCGAACGCGTCGGCTTCGATGCCGATCGCCGGTGCGAACCGGCCGTCGACACCGCGAAAGTCGCCGACCTTCGTCACCCTGCCCGTGACCGGGCTGTGCAGCGCCGTCGACACGAAACCGCCGGGTTCGGCGATCAGCTGCCCGCGCCGCACGGCCTCGCCATCCTCGACGACCGGCTTGCACGGCACGCCGATGTGCTGGCCGAGCGGCATGACGTAGTGGCGGCCGAACGGCACGCGCTGGATCGGCAGGTCTTCGGTCTGCTCCTTGTGATGCGCCGGGTGCACCCCGTGCTCGAAGCTGCGTCGCAACCTGAGAAAGCGTTTCATCCGTTCCTCCGGCGCGTCGCGAGTTCGAGCAGCCGGCTGCGCAGCTTGCCCGCGATCTCGGCCCGCGTCTTGTCGCGCGCCTCGGCCAGCTCGGCCGCGGCGGCCTTCTGTTGCGCCTCGAGTGCGGCCTGGTGTTCGGCTGCCACCTCGGCACGGATCTCGGCCTCGACCTTCTCGGTGAAGGGCGTGACCTCGCCGGCCAGTTCCTGCAGCGTCTGCCAGGTCTGCATGCAGTAGTCCGTCGCGCGCTCGAGCGCCGCGTCGTCGAGCGAGGCGAAGCGCGCCTGGGTGCGCGCCCAGGCGGCGGCGTCCAGCTCGCCGGGCTTGGGGTTGCCGTCGAGGCTGATGCGCGCGCCGAAGACGCCGTCGCGCCGTGGGTCGTAGCGGAACACCGGCAGGACGCGCGCCGCCACCGCGTCGCGGGCCAGATCGATCGTGAGATCGGGAGCGAAGCCGTCGCGAGACGGACTCGGCGCATACACCTGGATGAGCGCGGGTCCCCGGAACGACAGCGCGTCCGACAGGCAGCCGTGCAGGTGATCGGCATCCGCGATCGACGACTGCGCCACGTACGCGCTACGCTGCGCGAGCGCGAGCAGGCCGATACTCATCGGCCTGAGGTCGAGCGCGCTCAGCAACAGCACCTTGACGGGCAGGCCCGAGTTCAGCAGCCAGACGAGCTGCGCGAAACCGCGGCCGGCGAGCATATCGTCGCTGCCGACCAGCAACAGGGGCGGACAGAGGTCCAGTTCGTCGTCGTCGAGATCCTGCCACCTGAGCTGCGCGAGCGCGTCGCGCTTCCAGCCCAGCCCGTCGGGTTTCTCGATCTCGAGACGCGCAAGGCGCAAGAGGCGCACGACTTCGGCGGTCTCGTCGAGATGTCCCTCGACGAGACCGGCGGCGAGCTGCGCCGCATCGCCGTTCGAGTCGACGGCCACCGGCACCTGGAAAGGATTGGCCGGGAAGCGCGCGGCCCAGGCCGTCGTCGACTCGCCCGTAATGGCCAGGCCGTAACGTGCGCGGCCGAGTCCGTGATCGCCTTTCGTCAGCTTGCGATGCGCCGCGGCAATGTCTTTCGACAGCTCGATCAGGCGCAGCAGGGACGCCGTGTCGACGGACAGGTCCGCGTCGCTGCCGCGAATGCGCTCGGCCAGCGTCGACAGGTCGACGCGCGGGCTCGACAGCGAGGCGAGTTGCTCCGAGATCGCATCGAGGTCTTCTACGGGTAGCGTCCCCGACAGGGTGTCGCGCACCATGGCAACGAGCTGCTCTCCGGCCTCGGCGAGGTCGTTCGCGAAGCGCTGCACGACGGGCTGCTGGTGGTACTCGGTCGCGGCCAGGGCGAGCCGCATGGCGGTCTTCTCGCCCGAGCCGGGTTCGCCCGTGTCGTTGCCGGCCATCGCGAACTGGCAGTGGCGCGACAGCAGCATCGCCGCGGCGGGGCCGATCTCGTCGTGGTCCGCGGCGCGCTCGAGCGAATCACCCGTCGTGTCCGGCGTGGCCGACCACGCGTCCCAGAGTGCGCGCGTCTCGTCGAGAAGAGCGTCGTCGACTGCCTGC
>JBFGYM010000096.1:0-8643 GCA_041587435.1 Woeseiaceae bacterium | reverse complement strand
CGGTCATGGCGCCGAACCCGGTAACCGTGCGCCTGCTCGACCCGCCGATGCACGAGTTCCTGCCGACCGAGCACGACCTGCTCGAACAGATCGAAAACCTCGAGATGTACCGCAAGGTCGTGCGCGGCCGTGGCACGGCGATCGCGACGCTCGACCACGATGTCACGCTTCCCGAAGCGCTCGAGGAGCTCAACGAGGAGTTCGTCAACGACGCGCTCAACCGCAAGGAGCACATGCTGCGCAAGGTGCGCGAGCTGCACGAGGTCAACCCGATGCTCGGCCACCGCGGCGTGCGTCTCGGCATCACCTACCCCGAGATCTACGAGATGCAGATCCAGGCGATTCTCGAAGCGGCCATGCAGTGTGCCGAGGACGGCATCGACGTGAATCCCGAGATCATGGTGCCGCAGGTGATCACGCTGCAGGAAATCACGCACGTGAAACGCACGGTCGATGCGATCGTCGCGAAACTCGAGCGCGAGCACGACAAGAAGCTGCACTTCAAGTTCGGCACGATGATAGAGACCGTGCGGGCCTGCACGCGCGCCTGGCACCTTGCCGGCGTCGCGGAGTTCTTCTCGTTCGGCACCAACGACCTGACGCAGGCGACGTTTTCGTTCTCGCGCGAGGACGCCGAGAACAAGTTCCTGCCGATGTACAACGAGGCCGGGGTGCTGCAGGACAACCCGTTCGAGGTGCTCGACATCAAGGGCGTGGGCAAGCTGATCAGGATGGCTGTGACGAGCGGGCGCGAGCAGCGCGAGGACCTGAAGATCGGCATCTGCGGCGAGCAGGGCGGTCATCCCGACTCGATCCAGTTCTGCCACGACGTCGGCCTGAACTACGTGTCGTGTTCGGGCCCGCGCGTGCCGGTGGCCCGTCTCGCGGCAGCCCAGGCGAAACTCAGGGCGCGCACGTAACAACGCGCGAATACAAAAGGCCGGCAGCTTGCGCTGCCGGCCTGTTTGTTGCGTTGGCCGTTTCCGGCGAGTCGTTCCCTATGCGGCGACCTTGATGCGGCGCGGCATGGCTTTCGCCTGCTTCGGAATCGAGATCTCCAGCACGCCGTGACGGTCGGTGGCCTTCACCTTGTCGGCGTCGACGGACTCGGGGAGGATGAAGCGCCGGTAGAAGCGCCCTTTGCCGCGCTCGGAACGACGGCTGATGATGCTCTCATCGGCCTTTTCCGCTTGCGCGAAACGCTCGCCCGTGATCGTCAGCACGCCCGACTCGAGCGTGATCTCGACGTCCTTCGGGTCGACGCCGGGGACGTCCACGAACAGCCGGAACTTGTCGTCGTACTCGTTGATGTCGACGCTCGGTACCCAGTCGGCCGTGACGCCGCTCGTGTCGTTGGTTGACCAGCCGGAGAACAAGCGGTTGATGTCGTCCTGGAGCTGGCGAACACTGAACAGAGGATCGTATTTAACAAGTGACATGGCGTTGCCTCCAATCATGTAACTTATTGAAAACATGGCATGTTATTGCCATCGATCCATAACATAGGGGTGCCCGAAAGGATTTCAAGGCCCCCTCGTCGCAGCTAGCGTCCGAGCCGCTCCAGGGCCCGCCCGGCGGCGCTCAGCAACGCCTCCGGGCCGACCGGCGCGCCGGTCGCGATCGTCATCCAGAGATCGGGGGAAACCCTCCCGGTGAGGCACATGCGCTCGAATTCGCCGGCCAGGTCGCCCGACTTGGCGATGTGTTCCTCGATCTGCCGGGAGATCATCGCGCCGATCGGGTAGTCGGGCAGGTAAATCGCGCTGTGGATCATGTGCGAGTAGATGCCGAGCAGCGTGACGTCGCGGACGCCGAAGACGTCGGCGAAGTAGCGGTTCCAGACGTCTTTCGCGATGCCGACCGTCGCCGCGCGGAACTCGGCCGGCGTCGCGTCGGGGTGGTCGTACATCCAGTGCCAGACCGCGATGTCGACGAGCGCGACGGCGCCGATCTCGGCGGCGCCCCAGTAATCGTCGAGCGCACGCATCGCGAGTTCGTCCTCGCCCGGCGAATCGAGGCCGAGCAGTTCGAGATCGCGCGCCTGGAAGACGAAGGCGAGAGCCTCGGTGAACGCGGTGTTCGGTACGCCCTGCAGCAGGACGTGGTCGATGTCGTTCAGCGAGATCGTCTGCTCGACGTTGTGGCCCATTTCGTGAACCGCGATGTTGAAGCCCTTGTAGTCCATGCCGTCCGGGCCGACCCGCGTGCGCAGGTGCGTCTTGGCGTCGCGCATGGCCGCGCCCCAGGCGTGGCCGGACCCGCGCGCCGGCTCGACCACGATGTTGGCCGCGAGCTCGGCCGCGCGCGCCCTGTCAAAGCCGAGACCGACGAGCAGGTCGGGCATGGCTGCTTCGTAGGCCTTGGCGTCCGGGAAACGCTTTTTCGTGATCGCGTCGAGTTCCGCGTTGGTGTAGGTGCCGGCCGAACGGAACCCGTTGTACCAGATGTCGAACGGCTCGATCGGGCGGCCGAGGCGAGTCTCGATCAGGCGAGCCGTGCGCTCGAGCAGCGGGGAGGTCAGGACCGCGTCGAACATCTCCACGACGCGCTGCTCGGGAATCTCGCGTTCCTCGTTGAAACTGCGTGCGATGCGCGTCGGCGAAGTCGGCGAATACGCATCGACGAGGCGCTGTGCCCTGAACGTGCCGAGCAGGGTCGCGTAACGCGTGTCCGGCTCGCGTGCATTCGAGATCGCGAGATCGGCCGGTGCCGGGTCGCCGGCGTCGTTGACGGCGGCCGCTTTGACCGTGTTCGCGTACGGGTCCCAGTCGACGTGCGGATTGTTGACGACGATCGCCGGTATCGACTGGTCGACGATGCGCTCCATCACCTTCTGGATCATGCGCTGCTTTTCGAGCCCGTTCCCGGGTTCGCTGTAGTTCGCCTTGATCTCGTCGCGCAGGTTCCAGTGCGACAGCAGCTTCATGCCGGCAGGGAACAGGCGCTCGCCGGAATCGTTAAGCAGGTGGTGCATCCAGACGTTGTACTCGGCGATGTACTGGTCGGCGGCGGCACCTGCAGCCGCGACGGCCTGCTGGACGTCGGCCGGCACGCGCCGTGCAAAGCGCTCGGCGAGCCGGGACTCGGCCCACTGGCGGCGCGTCCAGTCCGCCCCGTTGCCGAGCCTTTCCTCGAGCGTGGTGATCGGGAAGTTCAGCAGCACGACGAACGCAAGCTTGTTCCTGAAGAAGTCGTCGCTGACGTGCGCCGCCGGGTCGTAGGCGGCGAACTGTTCGTCGAACGGCAGGATCGGGCCGATGTCGAGATCGGATTGTTCGCGGAACGCGAGCAGGATTTCCAGCATGTGGCCGTCGAGCTGCTCGAGCAGCTTCTCGAAACGATTGAACATGACGTCGAGCGCCGCCTGGTCGCCGGCAAAGTTGCGGCGGGCGAACGCCTCGAAGGCATCGCGATCGCCGTCGTCTGCGCGCCAGAAGTCGGCGACCTGGCGAAGGCCTCTCTCGACACGCGGACGCTGGTCCTCGCCGTGAGTCCCGACGAGCTCCCGGGTCAGTGTGTCGACCGAGTCCTCCAGCCAGGCCGGCTGGTCGGCGAGGGAAGGGGCGGCGAGGAAAACGAAAGTCGCCACCAGGGCGACGGCAGCGGAGCGAATTGACATGGTTCCAGGCCTTTGTTGATCAGGTCTTGTGGAGTGCGGGCAGCTTAGCACGCATCCGGGTCGAGCAGCCCGGCCGGGGCGGTTGCCAAGAGATCAGGAATTCGTCAATCATCCATCAGGTGCCGCGGCGCCAAAGGACCGATCATTCGTGTCCTGCGAGCACCATCGTGCTCCACACTGAGGACCATGCGATGAACGAACTGTTACCGGGCCGGTTCTGTGCTGTTGTACTGCTGTTCGCAGCCCTGTTTCTTGCCGGCTGCGGCGGCACCAAGGTGTTGAAAGAGCCGCAACCGATCCAGATCACCCAGCCTCTCGCGGAAGCTTCCGACGACCACGTCACCGCGACGCTCGACTGGGTCATCGTCCGGGATGGCCCGGGAACCTGGGCAAAGAACGCGGACTGGGACGAGTACCTGCTGAGAGTCAGCAATCGGTCCGAGCGGCCGATAACGGTGGCCCGGCTGCTCGTCGTCGACTCGCTCGATACGCAGGTCTTACCGAAGCCTGGTCGCAAGCAGCTCGTCAGGAGCAGCAAGGAAACAGCGCGTCGGTACAAGAAATCCGGCATCAAGGTGCGGGCAGGCCGGGGCGCCGGGACAATGCTCGTTGCCGGCGCCGCGGTCACCGCGGTCGGGGTCGGCGCGGTGGCGGCTGCCGGGTACGGCGCGGCGCTGAGCGGCGGCGCTGCGGCGGCAGGCACGGCCGGGGCGGCCGCAGGCGGACTGCTGTTGCTGGGTCCGGCGCTCGCAGTCGGCGGAATAGTCCGCGGCGTCAATAACAGCAAGGTGAATGCCGAGATCGAAATGCGCCAGACGACCCTGCCAGTAGAACTTCCGGCCGGCGCAGAAAGCGGTTTCGACGTCTTCTTTCCGCTCGCGCCCTCACCAAGGCGGATTGAGCTTACCTACACCGATGCCGAGGGAGAGCAAACGCTCATCATCGACACCAGCGTGGCGCTCGACGGACTGCACATCGACGCGCCGGCGAAATAGCGGGCAACTTAGCGCACATTCGCTAACTTGCTGAGTATTCGACACTTATTTCGCTTGCTCCCGGTGCGGAACGGCGCAGAATAATGCCGTGCGGCGCCCCGGCGGTGCATCAACCGATGCTCGTTCAGGCCGTCGTGTAGGCGACCGGCACCTAGGAGCATTCTATGAGCGCAACAAAGAAGACGATCGCCGTCGTTGGCGCCACGGGCGCCCAGGGCGGTGGTCTGGTTCGTGCAATCCTGAAAGACAAGAAGCGGGCGTTTCGCGTACGCGCGCTGACCCGTACACCGCGTTCAGAAATGGCGCGCAACCTCGCCGAACTCGGCGCAGAGGTAGTGAAGGCGGACCTCGACGACGTGAAGAGCCTGAAGAAGGCTTTTGACGGGGCGGATGCAGCTTTCTGTGTGACCAACTTCTGGGAACACATGTCGCCGGAGAAGGAGCTGACGCAGGCGCGCAACATGGCGGAAGCCGCCGAGTACGCCGAGGTCAATCACGTCATCTGGTCAACGCTGGAAGACACGCGGAGGCGCGTGCCGCTGAGCGACAATCGCATGCCGACGCTGATGGGCAAGTACAAGGTGCCGCATTTCGATGCCAAGGGTGAGGCGAACGAGGAGTTCGAGAGCCGCGATGTTCCGACCACGTTTCTGCTCACGTCCTTCTACTGGGACAACTTCGTGCATTTCGGCATGGAGCCGAAACGCGGCGCCGACGGCGTACTGGCGATTGCAATGCCGATGGCGGACAAGCCGCTGCCCGGAATCGCGGCCGCCGACATCGGCAAGTGCGCATACGGCATATTCCAGCGCGGGGCCGAGTACATCGGCAAGACGGTGGGCATCGCCGGAGAGCACCTGACCGGCAAGCAGATGGCTACGGCGTTTTCCAAGGCGCTCGGCGAAAAGGTCGTCTATCACGATGTCGAGCCCGCCACTTACCGGGCGTTCGGCTTCCAGGGGGCGGAAGACCTCGGCAACATGTTCCAGTTCAAGAGGGATTTCAACGATGCATTCTGTCGTGCAAGGAGCATCAAGGTATCGCGGTCGCTGAATCCGGAACTGATGAGTTTCGATGCCTGGCTCGCCAGGAACAAGAAGCACATCCCTATCGGCAGAAGTGCCGCATAACCGGAACGAAGTTAATTCAACGTAGGGTAGGGAGCCGCTGCCGCCGTGCTCGGCGGCAGCGGACTCCGTCACGATGTTGTCGCCCTAGTTCGCGCTCATGGCTGAACGGAGGTCTTCGATCAGGTCGTCGGCATTCTCGAGACCGATCGACAGGCGCAGCAGGCCCGGCGGCGACGTCGATCCGGGACCTTCCATCGACGCGCGGTGTTCGATCAGGCTTTCAACCCCACCAAGACTCGTGGCATTGACGAACAGCTTCACGCGCGAGGCTGCGCGTATAGCGGCGTCTCTGCCGCCCTCGAGTTCGATCGACACCATGGCGCCCCCGGACGACATCTGTTTGCGGGCGACGTCGTGCGACGGGTGGCTCGGAAGAAACGGATAACGAACTCGTTCCACGCCCTCGAGGCCGACCAGCGCTTCGGCGACGCGCTGCGCATTGGCGCAGTGGCGGTCCATGCGGCAATAAAGCGTCTGCAGGCCGCGCGATATCAGCCAGGCATTGAACGGCGCGAGGACGCCGCCGGTCAGGCGGCGCTTCTCCCGGATTGCTTCCCCGATCGAGGTGTTTCCTTTGTAAGCGATGGAACCGCCTTGCACATCGCTGTGGCCGCCCATGTATTTCGTCAGCGAATGCAGCACGTAGTCGGCGCCGAGTTCCAGCGGTCTCTGGACCACGGGTGTCGCAAACGTACCGTCTACCAGGACTTTCGCGCCGCGCGTCTTCGCTTCCCGGCAAATCTCTTCGATGTCGAGCACGTCGATCGACGGGTTTGACGGCGTCTCGAACCAGACCAGGTCGACGCCCTGGTCCCAGGCGACCGAGCGGGCGGAGGCATCGGACAGGTCGGTGCTGTCGCAGTGCAGCCCCCAGTTCGGCAGGATTTTCTGTGCCAGTCGCCGGAAATCGAAATAGAGGTCCTTGTGAAACAGGATGCGGGCGCCGGGCGCGAGCGTAGCCAGCAGCGCGGTGCCCGCTGCCATGCCCGACCCGAACGCGACGGCTCCGTCGGCGCCTTCCACGGCCGCGAGTCTCGTCTCGAGGTCACTGACGTTGGGGTTGTCGTCCCGCACGTACTCGAAGCCGTGCAGGTGCTCGCCGGCGGGGCCGTGCTCGAACGTGGTCGAGAGCTGGATCGGCGGCGCGATGGAGCCTTGCACGCGCCGCGCAGGAATGTGAATGGCTCTTGTTTCGTCGTGCAATTCGATCTCCCCGGTGTTCAGGACGTCCTGCGGTCCCGCAGCGTCTGCATGCGGCACAGGATGTTGTCGAGCGTGCGGATCGCGGCGAGGATGTGCGGCCCCTTGTTCAGCATCACGCAGTCGGCGCGCTGTGACTGCGCGGCGTCAGTGATCTCGGCGCGCGAGGGCAGTCCCTTTTTCGCTTCCTGCTCGAGGACCTGGGTCGCCCACATGACGGGCACGCGCGCCGCGTCGCAGATCCACAGGATTTCTTCCTGCAGCTCGGCAAGCATCGCCCAGCCGCATTCGACCGCGAGGTCGCCGCGGGCAATCATGACCGCGATCGGGTAGCGGCGCATCGCCGCGAGCATCACCCTGGGCAGGCTCTTGAAGCCTTTCTTGGTCTCGACCTTGATGACGAGGCCGAGCTGGTCGGCGCCCATGCGGTCGAGTTCCTCGAGCAGCTCCTCGACGTCCTTCGGCTTGCGGATGAACGACAGGCTGACGGCATCGGCATGCCGGACGATGAACTCGAGGTTCGCCGTGTCGGAGCTTGTCAGTCCCGGCAGCCGGATGTCGCTGGTCGGGAAGTTGATGCCGCGATGGCCGCGCAGCCGGCTGCCGGCCGGCTTGGCTTTCGTGATCTCGACCTCGATCTGCTCGGCGTCGACGTTGCGAATCACGCCCGAGATCTTGCCGTCATTGAGCGAAACTTCCTCGCCCGCGGATAGAAAAGTGCACACCTCGGGTTGCTGGCACGCGATATGCGCCGGATTGACAACGTTGCCGTCCGCGTCTTCGGTCGCGGGTTCACCCGGCCGGTTTTCGGCGTGGATCAGCAGCGTGTCACCGACGCGCAGCAGCAGCGGCTGCTCGACGGCCGGCAGCTCGCCGACGCGATACAGGATTTTCTCGCCGACGTCCTCGCGTACGAGATAGAACTTCATACCCGTCGCTATGTAGGCGCCCTGCCAGGCTTCGAGGACGATGCCCTTGTCGTCCTTCTCGGCGACGCGCAGCTTGCGCTTCTTGCCGCGCGTGTCGCGGAAGCGGATCTCGTCGCCGACGCGCGCGTAGTCGATGCACTCCTGCGGCACCGGCACGACGGCGACCTTGGTGCCGCGTTGCAGTATGTCGTCCGGTATCAGGCGAATGCGCCGCGGCGCGATGACGCGTCCCAGCGGATCGCGCTTGGGGCGGATGTGGATCACGCGCGGCCCCGGGAGCAGCTCGCCCGTGCGCAGTTTCGGGCCGGCGAGGTCCATGACGATACGGCATTCGGTGCCGGCATCGCTCGCCGCGCTGCGGACGTTCGCGATCATGCGCTCCCAGGTTTCGGCATCGTCGTGGGCGCAGTTGATGCGCGCGAGGTTCATGCCGGCGGCAATCATCTCGGCGACGAGCAACGGGTTCTCGGCGGCCTCGGTCGGCAGCGTCACCATGATGCTGGCGGCGCGGCCCTCGGGGACGGGTCCGAGAATGGCGCGGCGGTGCTCGTCCGCCATCGGGTTCCAGCTTTGCAGTGCAGCGGCGGGGGGGCCTGCGCTCCCGACGTCGTCGCCGGACAACCTGGCGAGCGCATGCTCAACGGCCCCGACCGACCCGAGGACATTGCGCTCGGCGTGCGCCAGCGAATACAGGCCGAGGTGGCGCAGGGAGCGGCGCAAGCGCTGCGTGTCGGTTTCGTGCAGCGCGAGGTAATGCACGAGATTGTGCG
>JBFGYM010000095.1:0-8656 GCA_041587435.1 Woeseiaceae bacterium | reverse complement strand
TCCTGTTCCATGACCAGCAGTTTAATGGCCAGCAGGGCAGTGCCGAGCAAGACGACTACGCCGAGCGCGCCGCTGATGGTCCGGAATGCAACGGCCATGATTACGAAATCCTCCGGTTCGTGCCGGGCAAGTGCCAGCGGTGGATTCTATCACCCGGCGAGCGGACGAGGATGGCCAGTCCTTTGGCGCACGATTGCGAGTCAATCGACGCCGTGCAGCCGAACCTCCGTCACCGTGGCCTTGTAAAATGGAAAGTAGGCATCGGTGCCGAAGTGGTTGCCGCCCTCGACCGACGCAGGAAGCCGGTACCCGCCGAACTCGCGAAAATCCGCAAGATAACCGCCGAAAGGCTGCAGCCGGTATTTCCGGTCCGGGTTTTCGTTGCTCCAGCGGGCGATGACGACGTGTAACGGCCGGCCATTCTCAGCAACGGTCACGTCGACGCTTTGCTCGAAATTGCCGAAGGCGACGATGGCCCTCGCCGTGTCGCCGTCAACCGGCTCCCAGCGAACGTGCTTACCGGGCAGGAGCGCCGCCGGTGTCCAGAAAGCCCCCTCTGCGACCCCGCGGCCGAAGGCCGAGCGGTGATGGTCGGCATCGTTACCGCTCCTCACGACGGGAACGATCCCGAACAGCCAGAACCGCGTCCAGGAATGGCTGGCCGTCGCACCGTCGGAGCCGCTGATCGTACCGACCCGAACGCGCCACACGAGTCCGTGCGGCGGCGCGAGGACCTGGTCAGCCGTCATCGGCGCGTACTTCGGGTCGTCGATCGAGCCGAGGCCGAGTTCGCCCTGCATCTCGATTTCAACGGCCGACACGAGCGGCGACCCCGGCGCAATGCTGAAGTTGAAGTACCGCCGAGCCGGCTCGGGCAGGTCCTCCACCATGGCGGGATCGTACGTTCCTGGCGGAACGTCGGCCGCGGCGAGCAGTTGTTGCCAGACCGATTCGTCGTGCCGGCTGTCCGACCAGCGCAGCCCGACAAGCCCTGCAGCGACCAGGGCTGCAACGGCGATCAGGAACAAGACGGTATTGGACAATTCCGGTTGCCGGCAAACACCCGAACTAGGCATCCATGTCCGGAATCAGCTCGCTCTCCAGCGCGGTGATCATATCCTTCAGCAAGAGCTTGCGTTTCTTGAGGCGGCGGATGCGCAGCTGGTCGACCATCGGGTCTTCCTGCAGGCGGTCGATCAGGTAGTCGAGGTCCCGGTGGCTGACACGCAGCTCGCGGAGGCGCTCGAGCTGCTTGAACGATTCGGTATCGATTTTGTCGGCCATGAGGCCATGCTACTCGCTGTCGGGCAGCAGTGACAACCAGTCGCGGTCGGCCGCTCCGATGACGAAGAAGTGGGGGTTGAGCATGTCCGCTTTCGCATTGTATTTCATCGGCTTACCGTCAAGCGTCACGACGCTGCCACCGGCCTGCTCGACGACGGCCTGGGCCGCTGCCGTGTCCCACTCGGAGGTCGGCCCAAGCCGCGGATACAGGTCCGCGCCGCCCTCCGCAACCACGCAAAACTTCAGTGAGCTGCCCATCGGCACGAGTTCGTGGTCGCCGACCTTGTCGAGAAAGGCGTCGAGGCTTGCGCCACGGTGCGAACGGCTGCCGACGATGCGCGGCGGGGTGCGGCTGGCGCCTGCCACCTGGATCGTGACCGGGTCGCCGCGCCCGGCACGCCGCTCTGCGCCGAGTCCCTCGCAGCCGACGTAGGTCTTGTCGAGAACGGGCACGTGCACGACGCCCAGGACGGCGCGGTGGCCCTCGACCAGGGCGATGTTGACGGTGAACTCGCCGTTGCGGTTGACGAATTCCCGGGTGCCGTCCAGCGGATCGACGATCCAGCAGCGCCGCCACGCGCGACGCACACCGAAGGCCGGAAGCCCGCCTTCCTCGGAAATGATCGGGATGTCGGGCGTCAGGGACTGCAGCCCCGCGACGAGCCAGCGGTGCGACGCGAGATCGGCCTGCGTGAGCGGCGTCTCGTCGTCCTTTTCTTGCACCTCGAATTTCGTGGAGTAGACTTCGAGGATCGCGCGGCCGGCGTCCTCGGCCAGCGCCACGACGGGATCGACGAGCGACGTGAGGTCCATGTCCAGACTCAATCAAAATACCGGGCGCGCAGTATAACAATGAATATCACCCCGCAATCGGCGCTCGAGCGTTGCGAAACGCTGATGCTCGACATGGACGGGACGATACTCGACCTCGCGTTCGACAATTACATCTGGAAGGATCTCGTGCCGCGCCGCTACGCGGTCGTGAACAACATGAGCGTCGAAGAGGCGCGCCACACGCTGTTCGAGAAATACCGATCCGTGCAGGGCGACCTCGAATGGTATTGCCTCGATCACTGGAACGAGCGGCTCGGCATCGACGTCGTCAAGATCCATCACGACGTGACGCACAAGATCGGCTACCTGCCCGGCGCGCTGCCGTTCCTGCGGGCCGTGCATGCCCTGGACAAGCGCGTGCTGCTGGTCACGAACTCGCACCCGGACACGCTGAATCTGAAAGACGCGGTGACCGGGCTCGCCGACTATTTCGACGGCATCCACAGCTCGCATGCATACGGGCATGCGAAGGAATCGCAGGCGTTCTGGCACGCGCTGCAGGAAGACGTCGACTTCGATGTCGAAACGACGCTGTTCGTCGACGACAGTCAGCCCGTGCTGCGGAGTGCGCGCGACTACGGCGTGAACATGCTCGTGACCGTCACGTGGCCGGATACCTCCGAGCCGCGCCGCACGGGCTCGGAGTTTCGTGGCGTCGAGGGGGTCGGGGACCTGCTCGGCTAGGTCTTCTTCTTGCGCGGAGGGGGGCGCCGGCGGCTCTTCGACGGCTTGTTGTGCTTGCCGCCGCCGGGCCGGCGTCGCGGGCCGGCGCCGCGTGGCTTGCGCGGCCGGGGTTTCGGCCTGACGATGTCGGGCAGGTCTTCCTGCGAATATTCCGCGACCGGCAGCTTGTGCCCGATGAAGTCCTCGATATCCGGCAGCGACATCACGTAGGTCTCGCAACCGAAGCTGATGGCGTCACCCGCGGCGCCGGCACGCGCCGTTCGCCCGATGCGGTGTACGTAGTCTTCGCAATCCTGCGGCAGGTCATAGTTGATGATGTACTGCACGTCAGGAATGTGCAGGCCGCGCGAGGCGACGTCGGTGCCGATCAGGACCGGCAGGTCGCCGCTCTGGAAATCCATGAGCATGCGCAGCCGCTTCTTTTGCGGAACGTCGCCGGAGATCGCCTTCGCATGAATGTCGTTCGCCTCGAGCAGATCCTGAACGCGTTCGGCATCGCGCTTCATGTTGACGAAGACCATGATGCGCGCGGCGCCCATTTCGCGAATCAGGCCGACGAGCAGTGGCATTTTGTCTTCGTTCGACGGGAAGAAAATCGCCTGGCGCACGCGGTCGGCCGTCACCTTGTCCGGCTCGATCTGCACGAGCTCGGGCTCGTTCATGTGCTCATAGGCGAGCTCCATGACGCGGTGTGACAGGGTCGCCGAGAACAGCATGTTGAGCCGCTTTTCGGGCTTTGGCAGGCGGCGCAGCAGGTAACGGATGTCCTTGATGAAGCCGAGGTCGAACATGCGGTCGGCCTCGTCGAGGATGGCGACCTGCACGAAGTCGAGCTTGAACACCCCCTGCTTGTAGTAGTCGATGATGCGTCCGGGTGTGCCGATCAGCAGGTCGACGCCGTCCCGGAGGATGTTGCGCTGCTTGTCATAATCGGTGCCGCCGAACGCCAGGCCGATTTTCAGCCCGGTGTGTTTGCCGAGCACCTCGGCGTCCTTGGCGATCTGCACGGCGAGCTCGCGTGTCGGCGCGAGGCAGAACACGCGCGGCTGGTGGGGGCCGTCGAATTCGACGGGATTCGTGATCAGCCGCTGGTACGCCGCGATCAGGAATGCCGCCGTCTTGCCCGTGCCTGTTTGCGCCTGGCCGGCCACGTCGCCCTGTTTCAGCGCGATCGGGAGGGTCGACGCCTGGATCGGCGTGCAGAACTCGAATCCCGCGTCGCGTATCCCCGCGCGCAGGGTCTCGTGCAACGGTAAGGAATCGAATCTGAGGTCGCTCAGATGGTTTTCAGACATAAATAAAGAACCGGAAAATGTGCGTTAAAAGCTTGCAAAATGGCTCGCGAAACGGTCAAATTGGCTTTAATTCGACGCGACAACCGTCGCCCCGCCCATTTCGCTCTTCATCTATCCAGAAAGAAGCCGGAAAGAGTCGGCCACAAAGCTGCGACAGTTTGCCTGATAGAAAAGTCAGCGTCACCCGTTTTTGAAATGTTCGTCGTCAAGCGTTGCTTGCGGCGGGCAGATCCATACCCACACTGGAAGTTTTTGGAGGAAGTAGACGGTGAGCGACAAGATTGTGCACACCTCGGATACCGCATTCGATGCGGACGTATTACAGAACAGCAAGGCTGTACTGCTCGATTTCTGGGCCGAGTGGTGCGGCCCCTGCAAGATGATCGCGCCTCTGCTCGACGAGGTCGCCGACAAGTACGAAGACAGGCTCGACGTCGTCAAGCTGAATGTCGATGAAAATCCGAACACGGCTCAGAAATTCGGGATCCGCAGCATCCCGACCCTGATCCTGTTCAAGGACGGCGCCGTGCAGGCGCAAATGATGGGGGCGATGCCAAAGTCGCAGCTCGAAGAATTTCTGGACACTAATCTGTGAGAGGGTACTTGGGTACTTCAACGAAATCGCGCCCGAACAAGTCGGGCAACAAAGGCAAGGGAGGCGCTAATCGCCGCCGCCGCCGTCGTCCGCCGCAGCACGAGTATCCGGACGATGACGGCAATCTCGAGGTAATTCCGCCCGAGCAGCTCGAAGCCAGCAAGAACATGATGAACCTGTCGGAGCTGAAGACACGTTCGGCTTCGCAGCTCGTCGAACTCGGCGAGTCGCTCGACATCGAGAACATGGCGCGCACGCGCAAGCAGGACATGATCTTCGAGATCCTGAAGGTGCATGCGGCCCAGGGCGAAGACATCTACGGCGAAGGCACGCTCGAGATCCTGCAGGACGGCTTCGGCTTCCTGCGCTCGGCCGACAGTTCCTACCTGGCCGGCCCCGACGACATCTACGTGAGTCCGAGCCAGATCCGTCGCTTCAGCCTGCGGACGGGTGACACGGTCTCGGGCCTGATACGTCCGCCGAAGGACGGCGAGCGTTATTTCGCGCTGCTGAAAGTCGGACAGATCAACCACGATGCGCCCGAAAACGCGCGCACCAAGGTGCTGTTCGAGAACCTCAAGCCGCTGTTCCCGAAAGATCGCCTCAAGCTCGAGCAGGGCAACGGCAGTACCGAGGACCTGACCGCGCGCATCATCGACATGGTGGCGCCGATCGGCAAGGGCCAGCGCGGCCTGATCGTCTCGCCACCGAAGGCGGGCAAGACGATCCTGTTGCAGAACATCGCGTCGGCCATTGTGGCCAACAGCCCCGACGTCGACCTCATGGTGCTGCTCATCGACGAGCGCCCCGAGGAGGTGACAGAAATGGAGCGCACGGTGCGCGGCGAAGTGGTGTCGTCGACCTTCGACGAGCCGGCCAGCCGTCACGTGCAGGTCGCCGACATGGTCATCGAGAAGGCCAAGCGCCTCGTCGAGCACAAGCGCGATGTGGTGATCCTGCTCGATTCGATCACGCGTCTGGCGCGCGCCTACAACACGGTCGTGCCGAGTTCCGGCAAGGTCCTGACCGGTGGTGTCGATGCCAATGCGCTGCACCGTCCGAAACGCTTCTTCGGCGCCGCGCGCAACATCGAGGAGGGCGGCAGCCTGACGATCCTCGCAACCGCGCTGATCGACACGGGCTCCAAGATGGACGAGGTGATCTACGAGGAGTTCAAAGGCACGGGCAACATGGAGATCCACCTGGATCGCCGCATCGCCGAGAAGCGTGTCTTCCCCGCCATCAACATCAACCGCTCCGGCACGCGCAAGGAAGAACTGCTCACGGCCGAGGACGAGTTGCAGAAGATGTGGGTCCTCCGCAAGGTCCTGCATCCGATGGACGAACTCGCCGCGATCGAGTTCCTGCTCAACAAGCTGCAGGACACGAAGACCAACGCGCAGTTCTTCGAGGCGATGAAGCGCTAGGTCCGGGCGCTCATTGCGAAGGAAAACGGGACCTCAGGGTCCCGTTTTTCATTGGCGCCAGCAGTCGCCGGCGCGGACGAACCGCGGGTAGTAGATGTCCGGGTTCGTGAAGTGATCCGCGAAGCGGAAGGAGTTGGTCGCGTACGTCACGACGAGCTGCGCGCCTGCGAGCTGGGGATGCGCCTTGCCGGCGTAGATCATGACGCCGTCTTTCCCGAATTCGGGCGGGCGATAGATCGCAACCGGCTCGGACCAGGGCCCGCCTATCTCGTTCGCCGTTCGCACGGCCAGGTCGGCCGAACCGAAGCCGATGGTGTGAATGGCCACGAACCGGCCGATTGCAGCATCGAAGTGAATCGTGAGTTCGCTCTGGGCACCGCCGAAGAGGCGGCCCAGGTAGTCCACGCGGTCGAGTCGGCCGTTGCGCGCATCGTCGAGGGTCCAGCGCGCTGCATGAATCGGCTGCGTCTTGTCGTCATCCGGGGCGCCGAACGCGTAAACGAACCCCTCGTGGACGAGCACCCCGGCGAAGCCATAGGGCACCGTGTCGGTGACGGGCGGCAACGTGGCGGGGCGCATGCGCCATTGCGGAAAACCATCGTCGGGGTTGTCGACGAGCAGTGCGTGCCAGCCCGCCGACGCGAACCCCAGGTCGGCGTCCGTCGCGCGCATGGCGTTCAGGAACAACAGCACGCGGTCGCCGAGACGCACCCCGTGACCCGGCCAGTACCAGCCATCGCCCGGAAGCTCGAACGCAGCACCCGGGTCCGGAGCTTCCGCGGAATTCCAGTGGAACTCGAGTGTTGCGCTGGCCGGGTCGGCCCCGGCCTGGATGGCAACGCTGTTGCGTACGAGGTACCCGCGGTCGCGGGAACGCTGCCCTGACGGGTCGATCCAGGAGTCGCCGAACAGCCACAGGCTGCGGCCAGCGCCGAGATCCACGGAGAACGCACTATCAGCGCCGACCCAGCGCGGGTCATCGCGAAACAGGCGGTCCGCCTCGGGCCATGCCTCGGCGACGCTGCATTGCGCGTTGGATTGCGCCGCGGCACCGAGCAGGCAGGCCATCGCCAGCGCCGGCGTCCCCGCAACGACCGGCCGTGCTCGCTTCAACGCTTGGCCAGCCAGCGGCGTGCTTCGAATTCGTCGGTAAAGACGCGGCCGTACGCCAGCCCGCGGTTCAGCAACACGGACTCGGCGAGCCGCGTCATTTCGACGGCGTCCGGATTCTGCTGCACCCACGCGATGCGGTGGTCGATCGTGACGCCGGCTTCGAGGAAGATCGCCTGGTGGTCGATGGCGTCCGCGAGCTTCAGCGGCCGATCCATGTTCGACAGGCCGAGGATGGACATGCAGCCGAAGCGTTCGCACGCGGCAACGATGTCCTTCCACATCTGCGCGATCGATGCCCGGTCCGGCGATCCCGTGACGTGCACTTCGACCGCCGAGTCCCGGTAACTGATGGTGTACTGCGCCGCCATAAACCGAGTCTAGTTGCCGCCGGCGGGCTTTGCTCGCTTCAGTGAGGCGTACAATGACCGTTCGCAGCGACCGATTTCACGGGCGCCCGCCGTCTCACAGACGAATACCCGGAGGGTTTTTCGACATGGCGGTCTGGCTGGAGGACAAAAAGCTTGCAAAACAGCTGCTTGCCGGCGACGAGCGGGCGTTCGACCGGTTCTTCGACGAGAATTTCTCGCGGCTCTATCGTTTCGCGCTCGTACGGCTTGGCGACGACCCCGAGGCGGCGCGGGAAATCGCGCAGATTACGTTAACCAGGGCCCTGCAAAAGCTGCACACCTACCGGGCGGAATCGGCGCTCTTCACGTGGCTGTGCTCGATATGCCGCAACGAGACGTCCGACTGGCTGGCGCGCCAGGGCCGTTACCGTGAACACATCGTGCTGGTCGAGGACCTCGCCGACGTGCGCGGGGCCATCGAGTCCTTCCGCGCGCCCGAACAGATGAGCCCCGAGCGGCACTACCGGCGCGTCGAGATGCTGCGACTGATCCAGGTTGCGCTCGACCACCTGCCGCCCAAATACGGCGACGTCCTCGAGTGGAAATACATCGAAGGACATTCCGTCAACGAAATCGCGGAGCGCATGAGCCTCGGTCGCGAAGCGACGCAGTCACTGCTGGCAAGAGCCCGGCGCGCGTTTGCCGACGTTTACGCAACCCTGGCCGACGGGCTCGAGCAACACGAGAAAGAACTGGTGAGATCATGAGCGACATCGAAAACGACGACCTCGAGACCCTGCTGCGGCAAGCCGGGCCGAGACCGGTGCCGGCGCCCGCCGACATCGCAGCCGCGAAAACGGCGCTGCGCTCGGAGTGGCACGATATGACCGGTCGCCGCCGGACCCGCCGCCGCCTGGCCGGCTTTGCGATCGCGGCGACGGTTCTCGCCGGGGTGTTCGCCGTCTACAACGCGGCGCGCGTGCCGGTCGTCGACGCCGTGCAGGTGGCGACCATCGCAAAAAGCTTCGGGCCCGTGTACGTGCTGGGCGAGCGCGCGGAGCTGCGGCCGACCGACGG
>JBFGYM010000094.1:0-8685 GCA_041587435.1 Woeseiaceae bacterium | reverse complement strand
GGCAGGCGTTCGTTGAGGAGATCGGCGCCGAGATGGTCGAGGTGCAGGTAGATATGGTCCTTGTCCTTGCCGACGCCGCGGCCGTCGCGGATCTCCATGGTCATGGCGCGCGACACCACATCGCGCGACGCCAGGTCCTTGGCCGACGGCGCATAGCGCTCCATGAACCGCTCGCCTTCCGAGTTGACCAGGTAGCCGCCTTCGCCGCGCACGCCTTCGGTGATCAGGCAACCGGCGCCGTAGATGCCCGTCGGGTGGAACTGCACGAACTCCATGTCCTCGAGCGGCAGCCCGGCGCGCAGCACCATGGCGTTGCCGTCGCCGGTGCAGGTGTGCGCCGAGGTGCACGAAAAGTAGGCCCGGCCGTAACCGCCGGTGGCGAGGATCGTCTTGTGCGCCCGGAACCGGTGGATCGCGCCGTCTTCGAGGTTGATCGCCATCAGCCCGCGGCAGGCGCCGTCCTCGTCCATGATCAGGTCGAGGGCGAAATACTCGATGAAGAACTCGGCATCGTGCTTCAGCGACTGGCCGTAGAGCGTGTGCAGGATCGCATGCCCCGTCCGGTCGGCCGCCGCGCAGGTGCGCTGTGCCGCCGGGCCTTCACCGAACTTCGTCGTCATGCCGCCGAAGGCGCGCTGGTAGATCTCGCCCGTCTCGGTGCGCGAGAACGGCACCCCCCAGTGCTCCAGTTCGTAAACCGCTTCCGGCGCCTCGCGCGCCAGATACTCGATCGCATCCTGGTCGCCGAGCCAATCCGATCCCTTGACGCTGTCGTACATGTGCCAGCGCCAGTTGTCCTCGCCCATGTTGCCGAGCGCGGCCGAGATGCCGCCCTGCGCCGCCACCGTGTGGCTGCGCGTCGGGAAGACCTTCGTGATGCAGGCCGTGTCGAATCCGGCATTCGCCAGACCGAACGTCGCGCGCAGGCCGGCGCCGCCGGCGCCGATGACGACGACGTCGTAACTGTGATCGATAAATTCGTAATCGCTCATGCGCCGATTCCGAGTTTCAAAATGGCAAAAACGGCCGCGACGGCGAGTGCCGCGTGCGCGAACCGCGACAGCACGAGCGACGCGATCTTGAGTCCGTGGCCGTGCACGTAGTCCTCGATGACGACCTGCACGCCGAGATAGGAATGGTAGGCCATCGTGACGCTGAGCAGGAGCAACAGGACGGCGTTGACGGGCCGGCCGATGAACGCCGCGGCGGCGGCATGGCCGAAGCCCGGCAACGTGGCGAGTGACGCGGCAAACCAGAGGCCGAGGACCGCGAGCGCCGCACCCGAAACGCGCTGGCCCCACCAGTGATCGGTACCGTCTTTCGCCGTTCCGAGACCGAGCACGCGGCCGAGCGGTGATCGGAGGCTCATGTCGTGGCCCACCAGAACACCGCCGTCAGCACGACGGACACGACGATGACGAACCACGCTGACGCGGTCGCCTGTTCCTTCTCGAGACCGCGGCCCGCATCCCAGACGAGGTGCCGGATGCCGTTCGCGAAGTGATAGAAGAAGGCCCAGCTCCAGGCGATCAGCAGCGCGATGCCGACCGCGGAACCCATGGCGTCGACAAACCCCGCATACGCCGCCGGCCCGGAGGCCGCGTCGAACAGCCAGCCGACGAATACGACGAAACCCACGGCAAGGCCGACGCCCGTCGCCCGGTGCAGGATCGACGACACCATCGTGACCGGCCAGCGATAGATCGAAAGATGAGGCGACAGGGGCCTGTCGTTATTGGTCATGGGTCCGCTTCTTGGTCAAAAGTCGATGCAGCGCCCGGCCTTTTCCCAGTCGCCGTAGCGGGTCGGGTCGAGCCCGCCGCGGCCGCCTATTTCCCTGGGCCGGTCCGCGACGCTTTGTGGGGTATCATCCGTGGTGGGCGCGGCCTCGGAATCGGCCGTATCGCCCTCGTTTTCGGGGTCCTGGACGCTCATGGCGAGGAGTATGCCAGAGCCTAGGCGGTACTGCATTACTACCAACGTCCAAGTTACATATGCACACAATTGCGACACTGCGGGTCACCGGACCCGATGCCTTCGAGTTCCTCCAGGGACAGTTGACCAACGACCTCGGGCGTCTCGCCGACGAGGCCGAGATTCTGGCCGCGTGGTGCACGCCGAAAGGCAGGGTGTTGTGGTTCGGGACCGTCTGGAAGATCGACGACGGCTACGGTCTCTCGGCCGCGGCGGAAACGGCACAGGACATCGCGCGTCGCATGACCGTTTTCCGCTTCCGCGCCAAGGTCGAGTTCGAGGTCGTCGACGAGGGCCAGACGGTCGATCCGGCGTTTCTCGTCGAAAACGGCTTTCCTTTCATCGGCCAGCCGCAAATGGAGAAGTTTACGCCGCACATGTTGAACCTTGACCTGCTCGGCGCGATCAGCTTCGACAAGGGTTGCTACACCGGCCAGGAAATCGTCGCGCGCACGCACTACAAGGGCGCTACCAAGCGCCGTGCGCTGCGTTTTTCGTGCCCGGCGTCCGTCGCGCCCGGCGACAAGGTGCAGCAGGACGGCCGCGACGTCGGCGAAGTGCTCAACGTCGCGGGCCTCGAACTGCTGGCCGTCGTTCCCGTCGAAAAGGCGGCGCAGGCCCTGTCTGTCGGGACCGCGCCGCTCGAACGGCAAACGCTGCCCTACCTGTAACTTAAGGAAGCGGCGGCAGCTCTTCGACGATGTCCGTCCAGGACGGGCGCGGCACGAGGAAATCCCCGAGCCACTCGTACAGCGGCACGCCGTCGGCCGAGTCATAGAAGACATCGTTTTGCAGCGCCGTGTGCGAGAACCTGAATGCCTGGATGAAGCGCTTGTAGCGATCAGGGAACAGCGCGTGGATCGCGCCGTGTTCGGCGATGATCAGGTTCCTGTAAATGAACCCGCCCGTGACGAAGTCGACGTACGGCGGAACCAACCTCATGAAGAACCGGTTCGTCAGGTCGAAGTCGGTCGAGTAGAACGCTTCGCGAATCGTGCTGTCGTTCGCGAGGCGCCACTTGATGAGTTCGGTGCCCTGCCCCATGTCGCTGCAGGCGGTGCAACTCGCCGGGTAGAACTGGCCGAACTGCCAGTCCGCCGCGCGCGCGGCAATTGACGCTACATCGGCGAGGTTGATCGCGACCGGCCCCGCGTCGTTGAAGACCATGAGCTTCTTGTTGTTGCCGTAGGCCATGCGTGCGAGAAACGGCGCAAAGGCCGACGCACCGACGCCACCCGCGCTCGAGCCCGCCACGAGTATCCTGCCCGCACGCGGGAACATCGACTTCGCGAGGTCGATGCCGGCCGTAACGTTGCGCAGTCCCCGGTGGAAGCGCACCGCCGGGCCCGTGCCGGGCGGCAGGCCGAGAAGACTCTCGAGAAACGCCTGCCAGGCCGGGTCGAAGACGTCGTTGTCACCCGAGAACACCGAGCCGTCGCAATACGGCATGTACACGATCGACCAGTCGTCGATCGGGTTCAGGCCCGAGACTTCGTCCCAGATGCCGATCTGCGGCGGCGGTGGCTCCTGGTCCTCGGACAGGATGTTGCAATTGTAGAAGTCCTGCCAGCAGGCGCCGCCGCCCTGCAGCATGATCAGCAGCTTCGCGGGATTACCCTGCTTCGTGAACACCGAGAATGGCGTTCCGGCGACGCAGACAGGCCCGTCGAAGGCCGCGCCCGGATCGAACGTGTGCTTGGTCCAGCCTTCGCCGACCGGAAACGACAACGCCGGCCGGAAATGGCCGACGTACTTGTCGACGCCGGCGTCGCGCAGTTCCTGCTCGGCCGCAGGGTTCAGCCCGTGCGGGTAGACGCCGCCGGGCTTGGCGACGGCGGCTTGCGTGAAGAGCAGCGCGCCGGCGAGCAACAGGCCGGCGACGATCGAAGTTTTTCTTTTCATGAGAATCCTCTCTTGTTCTTATTCGGCAGTCACGCCAACGGCATGCCTTGAGGACAGTATAACCGAGTCGGCGTGCGATGCGGTCGAGGGGAGGATCTTCTAGTCGAAAACCTCGGGCCGCATATGAGGAAACAGCAGCACGTCGCGGATCGACGGCGAATCGGTCAGCAGCATGACGAGACGGTCGACACCGATGCCGATCCCGGTCGTCGGCGGCATGCCGTATTCGAGCGCGCGAATGTAGTCGTGGTCGAACGACATCGCCTCGTCGTCGCCCGCCTTCGCGGCCTCGACCTGCGCCCGGAAGCGCTCGGCCTGCTCCTCGGGATCGTTGAGTTCCGAGAAACCGTTGGCGATCTCGCGGCCCGCGATGAACAACTCGAAGCGGTCCGTGACGAACGGGTCCGCGTCGTTCTTGCGCGCCAGCGGGGACACCTCCGCGGGATACTGCGTGATGAACGTCGGTTCGCGCAGCCTTGCCTCGCAGGTTTCGTCGAAAATCTCGGTCTGCAATTTGCCGGGACCGTAATTCTCTTTGACGGGCGCACCGAGTTTCTCGCACCAGCTTGCCAGGTAGTCGCGGTCGCGGATCTTCGCCATGTCGAAGTCCGGGTTGTGCTTCCCGACGGCCTCTTCGACCGTCATGCGCGGGAATGTCCTGCCGAAATCGTATTCCTCGCCCTGGTAGGTCACGATCGTCGTGCCGTTCACGGCCTCGGACATGCCGTGCAGCATGGCCTCGGTCGTGTCCATCCAGTCGTTGTAGTCGGCGTACGCGCGGTATGCCTCCATCATCGTGAACTCGGGATTGTGTTGCGTCGACACGCCTTCGTTGCGGAAACTGCGGTTGATCTCGTAGACGCGGTCGAAACCGCCGACAATCAGGCGCTTGAGGTTCAATTCCGGTGCGATTCGCAGGTACAAAGGCATGTCGAGCGCATTGTGGTGCGTGGTGAACGGCCGCGCGATCGCGCCGCCCGGCGTCACCTGCATCATCGGCGTCTCGACCTCGAGAAAATCCAGCGACTCGAGAAAGCTGCGCATGTACGAAATGACCTGCGAGCGCTTGCGAAACACCTCACGGCTGGACCCGTTGATGATGAGGTCCACGTAGCGCTGCCGGTAGCGCGTTTCCTGGTCGGACAGGCCGGCCCATTTCTCCGGCAATGGCCGCAACGACTTGGTCAACAGGCGAACTTCCTCCGCCATGACCGTCAGCTCGCCCGTGTTGGTGCGGAACAGGATGCCCTGCGCGCCGACGATGTCACCGACGTCCCACTTCTTGAATGCCTGGTAGACGCCCTCGGGGAGACGGTCGCGTTCGAGACGCACCTGGATCTGCCCGGAACGATCCTGCAGCTTGATGAAACTGGCCTTGCCCATGACGCGCTTGGCCATCATGCGGCCGGACACCGACACCTGGATCTTCTCCTCGTCGAGCGCGTCCTTGTCGTGCGCCTCGAAGGTCCGGTGCAGCTCCTCGGCAATCGCGTTGCGGCGGAAATCGTTCGGGTACGCGTTGCCCTGCTCGCGCAGCGCCGCCAGCTTCGCGCGCCGCTCGGCGATCAGCTTGTTTTCGTCGGGCTTCTTCTTGTCGTCAGTCAATGTCCTACAGTCCCTGTTTCAGGCTGGCTTCGATGAACGCGTCGAGGCCGCCGTCGAGCACGGCCTGAGTGTTACCGGTTTCGACGCCGGTACGCAAATCCTTGATGCGGCTCTGGTCGAGCACGTAGTTGCGAATCTGGCTGCCCCATCCGACGTCGGCCTTGCCCTCCTCGACCGCGGCCGCCGCCGCACGGCGTTCCTGCAGTTCCATTTCGTAGAGCTTCGCCTTGAGCTGGTTCATGGCCGTCGCCTTGTTCTTGTGCTGCGAGCGGTCGTTCTGGCACTGCACGACGATGTTGGTCGGTAAATGTGTGATGCGCACGGCGGACTCGGTGCGGTTGACGTGCTGGCCGCCGGCACCGCTCGCGCGGTAGACGTCGATGCGCAGGTCCGACGGGTCGATCTCGACGTCGATGTCATCGTCGACTTCGGGCGACACGAACACGGACGCGAACGACGTATGGCGCCGATTGCCCGAATCGTACGGCGACTTGCGGACGAGCCGGTGAACGCCCGTCTCGGTGCGCAGCCAGCCGTAGGCATACTCACCGTCGACATGCACGGTCGCACTCTTGATGCCCGCGACTTCGCCGGCGGACGCCTCGATGACGTCGGCCTTGAAGCCGTGTGCCTCAGCCCAGCGGAGGTACATGCGCAGAAGCATCTCGGCCCAGTCCTGGGCCTCGGTGCCGCCTGCGCCCGACTGGATGTCCAGGTAGGCGTTGTTGGCGTCCATCTCGCCGGAGAACATGCGGCGGAATTCGAGACCCGCTACCCGCGTCTCGAAGCCGTCCAGGTCGCGCGCGAGTTCACTGATCGTGCCGTCGTCGCCCTCTTCGAGGGCCATTTCGAGGAGTTCGCCGGCGTCGTTGAGCCCGGTGGCCAGCTCGTCGAGGCCGACGACGATGTTTTCGAGCTGGGCGCGCTCCTGCCCGAGCGCCTGCGCGCGCTCCGGCTCGTTCCAGACATCGGGTTGTTCGAGTTCGCGCTGGACCTCGGTCAGGCGTTCCGCCTTGGCGTCGTAGTCAAAGATACCTCCTCAACGCATCGGCGCGTTCAGTGAGGTCGGCAATCGTCTGTCTGATTTGCGTGGTTTCCATGGTTTCAGGGTGCTGCTATCTGCTCGACGACGAGCTGGGGATTCTCGAAGCCGCGATACTCGTTGACGTCGAGCCGAAACGCAAGCTGCACGACGCCCCGGTACGCCCCACCTGCCTGGTTGAACGCGATCGCATCGACGACATCGCCGCCGCCGGCCGGCCTGACCCTGAGCTTGAGGTGATTGCCGCCGACGACGCGCTGCTCGACGACGGAAAAGTCACCGCACCACAGCGGCTCGGGAAAACCGGAACCCCATGGGCCGGCGTCGCGCAGCGACCGCGCGAAACCGAGGTTGATGGCGTCGCCCGGTAGCGTCCCGTCCGTCACGATCGCGCCGCTGAAGTCGGCGTCGGGGTACAGGCGCCCCATGCGCTCGGCGACGACGCGTTCGAATTCTCCGTAGTCGGCCTCGGCGATCGTCAGGCCGGCCGCCATCGCGTGCCCGCCGAACTTGACGATCAGGTCGGGCCGCACGGCGTGCACGGCCTCGAGCAGATCACGCACGTGCACCCCCGGGATCGAGCGCGCCGAGCCCTTGAGCAAGACGTCGTTGTCGCGCGCGAACGCGATGACCGGACGATGGCAGCGTTCGCGGACACGCGCCGCGATCAGGCCGACAACGCCCTGGTGCCACTGCGCATCGTAAACGCAGACACAGGCCGGCCAGCGCTTGGCACCCAGCTTGTCGACGTAGGCGAAGGCCTGGTCCCGCATCGTCGCCTCGATGTCCCGGCGCTCGCTGTTGATCCGGTCGAGCAGCTGCGCGGCATCGGCCGCTGCCGTGGCATCGTCGGTCAACAGGCATTCGATGCCCACGGCAATGTCCTCGAGGCGTCCCGCCGCGTTGATGCGCGGGCCGACGGCAAACCCGAGGTCGGTGCTGACGCAACGCGCCGCCTGCCGCCCCGTCTGCCGCAGGATCGCCTGGATGCCGGCCACGGAATGCCCGGCACGGATGCGCTGCAGCCCCTGGTGCACGAGTATGCGGTTGTTGTGATCGAGCGGTACGACGTCGGCCACGGTGCCGAGAGCAACGAGGTCGAGGTATTTCGCCGGCACCCTGGCGGTGCCGCGCTCCCCCTGCTCCTCGAGCATGCGCCCGACGCGGGCCATCAGGTAGAAGGCGACGCCGACCCCGGCCAGCGCCTTGCTCGGGAATGCGCTGTCCGGCAGGTTCGGGTTGACGATGACGGCCGCGTCGGGCAGCTCGTTGCCGGGCAGGTGGTGGTCCGTGACGAGCACCGGGATGCCGAGCGCATTGGCCTCGGCAACGCCGGCGAGGCTCGAAATGCCGTTGTCGACCGTGATCAGCAGGGCCGGCGATCGCTCCGCGGCGACCCTGACGATCTCCGGCGTCAGGCCGTAACCGTAGTCGAAGCGATTCGGCACCAGGTAGTCGACGTCTGCAAACCCGAAGTCGCGCAGGCAGCGCAGGATCAACGCCGTGCTGGTCGCGCCGTCGACGTCGAAATCGCCGACGACGATGATCCGTCGATGCCGATTGGCGATGACCAGCTCGGCGGCCTGATCGATGTTGTCGAGTGCGCTGACGGGCGCGAGGTTGGCAAGCCCGTAGTCGAGCTCCTGTGCTCTTCTCAGCCCGCGCATCGCGTAGAGCCTCGCGTGCAGCGGATCGAGGTCGCCGAGCGCCGCGAGCGCCTCGGGCGGCGGTGCAGGCCGCGTAACGATGGGTCTTGCGCGACGTTCGCTCATTGCAGCAGCTCGGAATCGCGGATCCAGAATTTCAGCGTAAGCGCGGAACGAATTTCGGCGCGCAGCCCGTCGCGAAACAGCAGGATCAGTCGACTGACACGTTTCGCACGCAGCAGGCCGCGCAATTCCTCGAGGTAGCGGGCGAGCGTCTCCGGGCGCTGGTCGTTCGCGGGGGTGACGGCGACAAAACCGCGCAGCGATGCTTCCGCGCACGCGGCGAACGTGCCCGGCCAGTACTCGCTGACGGCTGTCGCGCTCTCCCAGTAGCCGGTCAGCAACGGGTCGTCCGCAAACAGCGGCGGCTGCGGGCGCGTGGTCTTTTCCGGCGCCGTACCGCCGCCCCAGAGCCACAGCGAATTGACTGGCTGCAGCCCGTCTTCCACCCTGCGC
>JBFGYM010000093.1:0-8690 GCA_041587435.1 Woeseiaceae bacterium | reverse complement strand
TGCTGCGCGTCATTGAGGTCGGGCCCCGGCACGGCGGCGGGTGCGCCGGATTCGTCGAACTCGGGTGCGAGGGACTCGAGGCGTTCGATCAGTCCCTTGTCGAACAGGCCTTTCGCCGCGCGCCGCCAGTTCGGCAGCATCGCCGTCAGCCGTTCGGTCTCGAGGCCGTTGCCGCCCGCATCGAGCAGCATGTCGAGCAGCTCCGCCTGCCGCGGTGCGCGTCTTGCCATGGCCTCGACGTCGACCGAGTCGGCGAGGGGTGTCGCGGCCACCGTCTCGACGCGCGGATGCACGGCCCTGCCCTGGCGCAGCAGGGCCGGCAGCGCCGCGGCCACGACCTCGCCTATGGGATGGTGGTAGTAGTCGCTCGTGAAGCGCACCAGCCAGCGTTCGTGCTCGCCCAGCACGGGCTCCGTGTCGAGCGCCTCGCGGCAGCGGCGCAGCTGGCCGGGCTCGAGGACCGAGGCGTCGGCATGGCCGACGACGAGGCCGACCGCGTCGCGGGCGCCGAACGGCACGCGCACCCGGCAACCCGGAGCCGGCACGGGCCCCCCGGCGGGCGGCAGGTAGTCGAACTCGCGTGACAGGGGCACGGCGACGGCGACTTTAAGCACCGGGGTTTTACATAATGTTGTCAACGCGGCGCCTTCCGGGGCGTTAAGAAAGGGACAGACACGTTAGATGACCTCAGGACGGAGTCAAGGGATATGAGCGTCGAGGCCGCCAGTTTTGCGGTATCGTGGGTCAGCGAGCAATCGACAGGGACGCGGGCACTGCAACAAGAACAGCAACTCAACCGGTTTCTGGCCGAGGTGGAGCGACGGGCCCTGCGCATCGCGCAAATCGCCGTGCGCGACCGCGACGAGGCGCTGGATCTCGTGCAGGATGCGATGATCAAGCTGGCTCGCAAGTACGCCGACCGCAGCAGCGACGAGTGGGCGCCGCTGTTTTACCGCATACTGCAGAACGGCGTGCGTGACTGGCACCGCCGGCAGGCCGTGCGCAATCGCGTCATGGTGTGGTTCGGGCGCGGCACGCAGGACGACGAATACGATGTGGTCGCCGCGGCGCCCGACCCGGCGGGCCGGACGCCCGACGAGGAACTCGCCAACCGCGAAGCGATGGCGAGCCTCGAAACCGCGGTTCACGGATTGCCGCCGCGCCAGCGCGAGGCGTTCATGCTGCGGACCTTCGAGGGACTCGACGTCGCCGGGACCGCCGTGGCGATGGGCTGCAGCGAAGGCAGCGTGAAGACACATTATTCCCGCGCGATACACTCGCTGCGGGATGCGCTGGGAGAACACCATGAGTAAATCGGACGACAGGTTCGCGCGCGACGCCAAGGCGTTGTTCGACGCGTCGGTCGACGAGCTGGACGCGGCGACGCTGTCGAAGCTGAACCGCGGTCGTCACCGTGCGCTCGACGAGCTGGGCTCGGCACGGGCCAACTGGATGCGCTGGGCGCCGGCCGCGGGCGTGGCCGCTGCCGTCGTGCTTGCGGTCACGCTGACGATGCGGCAGCCCGTCGACGTCGAGGCGCTGCCGGCAACGGTCACGGACATGGAAATCCTGCTCGGCGAAGAGAGCATCGAGATGCTCGAGGACCTCGAGTTCTACGCGGTCATCGAGATGCTCGAGCAGGACAACGATGTCGGCTGAGCGCGTCATAGCACTGCTGGCAAGCGGACTGTGCCTCGGCTCGGCCGCGCTGGCCGAGGAGCAGGTGCCGGCCGCCGACGCCGACTTCCTCGAGTACCTCGGCATGTGGGAGGAGACGGACGAGGACTGGCTGCTGTTCGAGGAAACCCAGGCGGCCGAGACCGAAAAACGGAGCGAACCCGTAACGGAAGGCGAAGCGACGCCGGAGAAGACTGATGAAAGCTAAGCTGATTGTTGCGATGACAGCACTGCTGATGTTCGGTACCGCCGTTGCCGACAACCACGGCGTGGCCTGGAACGAACTGACCCCGGAACAGCAGGTCGTGCTGAGCCCGTTTGCCGGTACCTGGGACGCGTTGCCGGCCGATCGCCAGCTGCGCCTGTCGCGCGGCGCGGAGCGTTGGGCCGGGATGACGCCCGAGCAGCGCGCGCAGGCCAGGACGCGATTCGAGGCGTGGCGGGAACTGTCGGACGAGCGCCGCGCGATCATTCGCGAACGTGCCGAGATCTTCCGCAGCCTGTCGCCAGAGGAACAGCGCCGCATTCGCGACAACTACCGCCGCTTCCGCGAGATGAACCACGACCGCCGCGAGATGCTGCGCGACCGCTATCGGCGCATGACGCCGGAGCAGCGCCAGCGCATGCGTGACCGGCTGCGCCGCAAGCACATCGACCGTCACCGGGACTAGGCTGAGATCTAAGTAGAATCCACTTTGTACCTGCAGGAGCCCTTCGCTACACTCCCGCAGTCCACGAGGAGGGTTCTATGCGAATCGGTGTACCCAAAGAGACCTACGCCGGCGAACGGCGCGTTGCGACAACGCCGGACGTCGCCACCCAGCTGATCAAGCTCGGTTACGAAGTTGCCGTCGAATCCGGCGCGGGCGCCGAGGCGAGCTTCTCCGACGAGGCTTACCGAGAGGCCGGTTGCGAGGTCGTCGGCACGGCCGACGAACTCTGGTCGACCGCCGACATCGTCCTGAAGGTTCGCGCACCGGACGACGCCGAATCCGCACGCCTGCGGGCCGGCCAGGCGCTGATCAGTTTCATCTGGCCGGCACAGAATCCCGGACTCCTCGAGACGCTGACAAAGAGCGGCGCGACGGTCATGGCCATGGACAGCGTACCGCGAATCTCGCGCGCGCAAAAAGTCGATGCGTTGAGCTCGATGGCCAACATCGCGGGCTACCGTGCCGTCGTCGAGGCGGCGCAGCATTTCGGCCGCTTTTTCACGGGGCAGATCACGGCCGCGGGCAAGGTGCCGCCGGCCAAGGTGCTCGTCATCGGGGCCGGCGTTGCCGGACTCGCCGCGATTGGCGCTGCCAAGAGCATGGGCGCGATCGTCCGCTCCTTCGACACGCGGCCCGAAGTCAAGGAGCAGGTCGAGTCGATGGACGCCGAGTTCCTGATGCTCGATTTCGAGGACGACGAGGACGGTGCCGGCGAAGGGGGCTACGCCAAGGTCATGTCCGAGGCGTTCATCAAGGCCGAGATGGAACTCTTCGCCGAGCAGGCGAAGGACGTCGATATCATCATTACGACGGCGCTGATCCCGGGCAAGCCGGCCCCGCGCCTGATCACGGCCGAGACGGCCCGCTCGATGAAGGACGGCAGCGTCATCGTCGACCTGGCGGCCGAACAGGGCGGTAACTGCGAGCTGACGGTGCCCGATGAGGTGACCGTCGACAGCGGCGTGACGATCATCGGCTACACGGACCTGCCGAGCCGGCTCGCTGCGCAGTCGTCACAGCTGTACGCGACCAACCTCAGGCACCTGCTGACCGACCTGACGCCGGAAAAGGATGGCAACATCGTCGTCGACATGGAGGACGAGGTCATCCGCGGAACGACGATCTGCAAGGACTTTGACACGACCTGGCCGCCGCCCGCGCCAAAACTCTCGGTAGCGCCGGCCGAGGCCAAGCCCGCGCCCGCACCCGTCGCCGCGCCGCAGAAGAAAAAGAAGTCGGTCATGGGTCCGATCGTCGGCGCGGTCATCGGCGTGCTCGCGCTGCTCGGCCTGGGCGCCGTCGCGCCGGCCTCGTTCATGGCGCACTTCACGGTCTTCGTGCTGGCCTGCTTCGTCGGCTACATGGTGATCTGGAACGTCACCCCGGCGCTGCACACGCCGCTCATGAGCGTGACCAACGCCATCTCGAGCATCATCATCATCGGCGCGCTGTTACAGATCAGTTCGGCCGACAAGCTGATCATGTGGATCGCCGTTGCGACCGCCGGCATCACTGCCGTGAATATCGCGGGCGGCTTCGCCGTCACGCGCCGCATGCTCGAAATGTTCAGGAAGTGAGGCCGTCATGATCAACGAAGGAATCGTAAACGTCTCGTACATCATCGCGACGATCCTGTTCATCCTCGCGCTCGGTGGCCTGTCCAACCAGGAGACGGCGCGCCGCGGCAACTGGTACGGCATCATCGGCATGACGATCGCCCTCCTGGCGACGATTTTCGGCGAGGTCTCGGCGCATTACGACAAGCTCATCGTCGCCCTGCTCGTCGGCGGCACGGTCGGCCTCACGCTCGCGCGACGCGTGCAGATGACGCAGATGCCCGAGCTCGTCGCCATCCTGCACAGCCTCGTCGGACTCGCGGCCGTCGCCGTGGGCTTCGCCAACTTCATGGATCCGGGTCGGCTTGCGCACTACTCGGGCGTCGAACTGACCATCCACGACATCGAGACCTACATCGGCGTGCTCATCGGCGCGGTGACGTTCTCCGGGTCGGTGATCGCCTTCGGCAAGCTGTCCGGCAAGATCGGCGGCAACCCGCTCATTCTGCCTGCGCGCCACTGGCTCAACCTGCTGTTGCTGCTCGGTTCGATCTACTACGGTTACGCGTTCGTGGTGCAGTCGGTCGAGGGCGGCGGCCTGGTGCCGCTCGTCATCATGACCGTGCTCGCACTGCTGTTCGGCATCCACATGGTCATGGCGATCGGCGGCGCGGACATGCCCGTCGTCGTCTCGATGCTCAACAGCTACTCGGGCTGGGCGGCGTCGGCGACCGGCTTCATGCTCGAGAACGACCTGCTCATCGTCACCGGCGCGCTCGTCGGCTCGTCGGGCGCGATCCTGAGCTACATCATGTGCCGCGCCATGAACCGTCGTTTCATCGCCGTGATCGCCGGCGGCTTCGGCACCGGCGGCGGCGCCGTAGCGAAGGGGGGCGAGGACCAGGGCGAAGTTGTGCCGGTCGATCCGGCCGAAACGGCCGAGCTGCTGTCGAATGCGAAGGAAGTCATGATCATCCCGGGCTATGGCATGGCCGTCGCCCAGGCGCAGCACACGGTATTCGAGATCACACGCACGCTGCGCGAGAAGGGCGTCAATGTGCGTTTCGGCATCCACCCGGTCGCCGGGCGCATGCCGGGCCACATGAACGTATTGCTCGCCGAGGCGAAGGTTCCCTACGACATCGTCTTCGAGATGGACGAGATCAACGAGGACTTTCCCGACGTCGACGTCTCGGTCGTCATCGGCGCGAACGACATCGTCAACCCGTCGGCGCTGACAGACCCCGACAGCCCGATTGCGGGCATGCCGGTGCTCGAGTGCTGGAAAGGCAAGGTGTCGATCGTCCTCAAGCGCAGCATGGCGACGGGCTACGCGGGCGTTCAGAATCCGCTGTTCTTCCTCGATAACACGCGCATGCTGTTCGGCGATGCGAAGGCGACGCTCGACGAGGTTTTAAAGGCCCTCTAAATGCTGTAATAATGCGGGCATAGGCCGGGGAGCTAGCCATGCTTGCAGGACTTGCATCGGACATCTCGCAACAGGTTCTGAGGACCGACGTTGCCGGGATGCCGCTCGAGTGGATCGATTACCGCGAGGCGGTACGCCTGTACCACGCCGAGCAGGTCGCGTACGACTGCGGTACCCGCCTCTACACCGTGTTCGGCGGTTACAGCGCGATCGACGGGCAGCGCAGCCGCATCGACGTGAACTCGATCATCGCGACGCACGGCACGAGCAAGAGCCTTGCCAAGAGCCGCGAACAATACGTTCCACCGCTGAACAACCGCACGCTGTTCAAGCGCGACGCCAACCTCTGCCTGTACTGCGGCATGCGCTTCATGACGCGCGACCTGACGCGCGACCACATCACGCCTGTGTCGCGGGGCGGCACCGACAGCTGGACCAACGTCGCGACGGCGTGCCGCCGCTGCAACAACTTCAAGGGCGGTCGCACGCCGGAACAGGCGTCGATGCAACTGATCGCGGTGCCGTTCACCCCGAATTACGCCGAGTACATCTACCTGAAGGGCCGGCGCGTGCTGGCCGACCAGATGCAATACCTGCTTGCGCACATTCCACGATCCAGCCCGCTGCACGCGCGCCTGTCCGGGCACCTCGCCAACGGCGAGGAGATCGTCGAAGTGCACTACCATGACTAGGCGCCGGCGAACCGCCCCCTGCCGATGCAATACCTGATCGATGCGAGCGTGTACGTCTTCCGGGCGTACTATTCGATGCCCGACGACATGGTCGACGGCGAGGGCAACCCGGTCAACGCGCTGTACGGCTTCTGCCGCTTCCTCGGCGATTTCATGGAACAGGTGACGCCCGAATTCATTGCGGTCGCGTTCGACGAGAGCCTGACGACGTCGTTTCGCACGGAGATCTACCCCGAGTACAAGGCGAACCGTGACCCGGCGCCGCCCGAGCTCAAGCGACAATTCGAGCAGTGCCGTCGCTACGTGCGCTCGCTCGGCGTGCTGGAAATCGCGAATCCGCGCTACGAGGCCGACGACCTCATCGGCACGCTCGTCGCGCACGGCCGCCGGCAGGGCCGGCCGTCGACAATCGTCAGCCGCGACAAGGATCTCGCGCAACTGCTCCGCAGGGAAGACGTGTTCTGGGACTTCGCGGGCAAGGGCAAGCTCGGCTACGACCAGATACCGGGCTCGTTCGGCGTTATCCCGGAGCAAATCGCGGACTTCCTTGCGCTGGCCGGCGATGCGGTCGACAACATCAAGGGGGTGCCTGGCGTCGGCAAGAAAACGGCCGAGGTGCTGCTGAGTCACTTCGGCAGCCTCGAAGAGATCTACGGCAATCTCGACCGCGTTCACGAAGTCAACGTGCGCGGGGCGAAGACGCTCGGCGCGAAGCTCGAGACGCATCGCGAGGCCGCGATGCTGGCACGACGGCTGACCGGCATCGCCTGCGATGCGCCGATCGACGGCGCGGAGTCGGGGCTGCAGCCTTCCGCGCCCGACCTCGGCGCGATCAATGCGCTGTTCGACGAGGCGGGCATCGGCACGGCGCTGCGCCGCCAGGCCGAGCGTGTCTCGGATATTTACAGGCACTAGTTCAGCAAAAACCGCGGCCCTGCGGTATCCGGATTTACCCCAGTAACGCCTCGCGTTCCGCCTGTGCTGATATAGACTCAGGGGTATTGCCCCGGGTGCGATCCGTGACCGCCTTATCCGGACAGAACCGCAAGCTCGCCGTTCCCGCAGAGCGTCTTCGTACGACCTGCGATTCTCTCGGGCGTGTCGATGCACGCGCGGATGCCGCGGCATCCGAGGCCTACCTCGGCCAGGAGCGGGCAGTCGAATCGCTGCGCTTCGGCATCAACATGGCGCGCGACGGCTACAACGTCTTCGTCCTCGGGCCGCTCGGCGGCCACCGGCACGCGCTGGCCGAGGAACTGGCGCGCGCGACCGCCGCCGACCGGCCGGCCCCCGACGACTGGTGCTACGCGAACAGCTTCTCGGACCCGGAACGGCCGCGGGCGCTGCGCCTCCCGGCGGGCAGGGGCGCCGCGTTTCGCGACGACATGCGCGCGCTGATCGACGAGATTCGCATCGCGATACCGGCCGTCTTCGAGGACGATGACTACCGCAACCAGCTGAAAGCGATCGAGTCCGACATTCAGGACGAGATCGAGGATCTGTGGCGCAGCATCCGGGACGAGGCCCGGAAGGAGGACATCACCGTACTGCAGACGCCGACCGGTTACGTGCTTGCCCCGGTAATCGACGACAAGGTCATCGACGACAAGGAGTTCGAGAAGCTCCCGGAAGCAAGGCGCAAGGCACTGCAGGCGGCCATCCAGCGACTGAGCGAGGAACTCGAAGCGCGCATCGAGAGCCTGCCCAAGCTGCGCAAGCAGCAGCACGAACGGGTCCGCGCGCTCGACCGCGAGGTCGCGGCGCACACGGTTACCGTGCTGATCCGCGATCTCGTCGCCAAGTACGCCGACGTGCCCGACGTCGTGCGCTATCTCGAGGACGCGCAGCAGGACATCATCGAGAACGCGCAGGAATTCCGCCAGTCGGGCGAACCCGCCCTGCCGTTCCTGCGCCGTAACACAGGGCCGCTTCTGGCCAGCTACGAGATCAATCTCGTCGTCAGCAACGCGCCGGCCGAGCCGGCCCCGGTTATCTACGAGCCGAACCCGAGTTACCCGAACCTGGTCGGCAAAGTCGAACACCGGGCCGAAATGGGCGCGCTGCTGACCGACTTCCGCATGATTCGCGGCGGCGGGCTGCTGCAGGCCAACGGCGGCTACCTGATTCTCGACGCGCATCGCCTGCTCGGCCGACCGTTCGCCTGGGACGCGCTGAAACAGGCCCTGTTTACCAAGCAGGTGCGCATCGAGTCGCCCGCCGACACGCTCGGGTTTGCCAGCACGACGACGCTGAAGCCGGAGCCGATTCCGCTCGACGTCAAGATCGTGATGATCGGCGAACGCTGGCTCTATTACCTGCTGTCGTCGTACGACAACGAATTCTCGAGCCTGTTCAAGGTCGCCGCGGACCTCGACGACGACATGGGCCGGACGCGCGAAAACGTCGCGGCGTACGCCGCGCTGATCGGTGACCGGATACGGCGGCATGCGTTGTTGCCGTTCGCGGACCCTGCTGTGAGGCGGGTTGTCGAGCAGCGCGCCCGCCAGGCGGACGACAGCGAGCGCCTCTCGCTGAACATCCAGTCGCTCGATGACCTGCTGATCGAGGCGGACTTCTGTGCACGGCAACGCGGTACCGGCGAGGTGACGACGGACGACGTCAT
>JBFGYM010000092.1:0-8746 GCA_041587435.1 Woeseiaceae bacterium | reverse complement strand
GCCGGCGACGTTGTCGCCCAGCAGGGCAAGGGCAAAGGCAAGGACAAGCCGGCCGTCGAGGTACGCGAGCAACGCGAGCGTTCCGAGGAAATGCGTGAGGAGGCCGAGGAGCGCGCCGAAGAGGAGCGTGAACGTGCCGAAGAGGAGCGTGAACGTGCCGAGGAAATGCGCGAAGAATCCAGGAAGCGGGCCGACAGGGACCGCGAACGGGCCGAAAACGAAGAAGGCTTCGGTCACGATCTCGACGACGACCGGGCGCGCGACGAAGGGCGCGGCAGCGAACGGGCGCAGGAAATGCGCGAGCGCCGCGACGAGCGCAAGCGGATCCAGGAAGAGTATCGCGAGGATCGCGTGAACGGCCAGGAAGGCGACGATGTCCGGGAAGGCGAAGACGACCAGAAGAAGGAAAAGAAACCCTGGTGGAAATTCTGGGGTGACTGATTGAAGTGATACGATTGGCGCCTGCCCAGCAGGAGTCAATCGCCAATGACAAGCATTGTCATCGCGACGCTGGCGCTCCTCGGAGTCGCCGGCGTCGTTCTTTATAACCGCCTGATACGCAGCCGAAACCGGGTCGACACGGCGTGGAGCGATATCGACGTGCAGCTGCAGCGTCGCCACGACCTGATTCCGCGGCTCGTTAGCGCCGTAAATCAGTACGCGAAGTACGAGCGCGCCACGCTCGAGGCCGTCACCGAGCTGCGCACCGAGGCGATGCGGCAGGTCGATGTGCGCGCCCGTGGGGACGCCGAAGAGCAGCTCAGCGCAGGGATCGGTCGCCTGATCGCGCTCGCCGAAAACTACCCGGACCTCAAGGCGAACGAAAATTTTCTGAGCCTGCAGAACGAACTCGTGGAGACCGAGAATTATCTGCAGTTCGCGCGGCGCTACTACAATGGTTCCGTGCGCGACTACAACACCATGACGGAGTCCGTGCCGAGCAACGTCGTGGCGAGTCTGTTCGGCTTCGCCCAGCGCGATTTTTTCCAGAAGTCCTCTGACGAGGCGGGCAACGTGCCGCTCGCCGACTTCGGTACGGTCGAATGAGGCGCCTGTTCGCCTTGCTCATGCTGGTCCTGCCCGTCGCGGGCCAGGCCGACGAACGCATCCTCCGGTTTCACAGCGACATTCGCGTCTTGCCCGACGGCATGATCGAGGTGACCGAGACGATCGAGGTTCGCGCCGAGGGCCAGCAGATCCGGCGCGGCATATACCGGGATTTCCCGGTCGACTACCGCGATCGCCTCGGCAACGACCATCGCATCGTGCTCGAGCCGCTCGGCGTGCTGCGCAACGGTCAACGCGAGGCCTGGCACACGGTTCGCAGCGGCCGCGACGTGCGAACCTATTTCGGCAGCAAGAACCGGTTCCTCGACCACGGCGTCCACACCTACACATTCCGTTACCGCGTCAACCGCATGCTCGGGTTCTTCGAGCAACACGACGAGTTGTACTACAACGTCACGGGGCTGGAGTGGGCCTTTCCGATCGACAAGGCATCGGCAACCGTGCGCCTCGAGTTCGATGCGCCCCGCGATGCGATTCTCCTCGAGGGTTACACGGGCCGCTACGGGTCGCGGGACCAGGACTACGGCCGGTTCATCGACGGCAGCGGCGACGTGCATTTCGAGGCCAACGCGCCGCTGCCGCCCGCCCACGGTCTCACCATTGTCGTCGGCTGGCCGAAAGGTTATGTCGACGAGCCGACCCGCATGGATCGCATCGGCTGGTTGCTCGCGGACAACCGCAACCTGCTCGCCGCGCTGGCCGGCCTGCTGCTCGTGCTGGGCTACTACTTACCCGTCTGGCTGAAGCACGGCAAGGACCCGGAGGAGGGCGTCATCGTGACGCGCTACGAGCCACCCGCGGGATTCTCGCCGGCATCGCTGCGTTACATCCGGCAGATGTATTACGACGACAAGGCCATGACGGCCGCGATCGTCAACCTGGCCGTAAAAGGCTACCTGACGATCGACTACGACGACGGCACGCACAGGGTCCATCGGAAAACGCCTTCGGGCGCGCTCGCGCCGCTGGCGCCGGGCGAGCAGGAGCTCTTGAATGCGCTGTTCGCCGAGGGCGACTCGGTGTCGCTCGAGAATACCAACCACAAAGTGCTCGGCAAGGCGCGCGCGGCGCATCGTGAGTCCCTGGAGCAGGACTACAGGCAGCACTACTTCCGCACGAACGGCTGGCTGAATGTGCCGCCCGTCATCATTGTCGTGATAGGCGCGATCATCGCCCTCAACGTCGGCCGCGGGCCGACGCTGCTCGTCATCGCGACGATCGTGTTGTCGTGCCTCATTACGGTGTTTTTTGCCATCATCATGAAGCGGCCGACTCTGCGCGGCCGACGGCTGCTCGACGAAATCATGGGCTTCACCGACTACCTCGAGATCGCCGAGAAAGACGAGCTGAACCTGCGCAATCCGCCGGACAAGACACCGCAGTTGTTCGAGGCCATGCTGCCTTACGCGCTGGCGCTCGGTGTGGAGCACGCCTGGTCCGAGAAGTTTGCGGCCGTGCTCGCCTCGATCCGCAATCCCGACGGCAGTACCTACCACCCGTCCTGGTACAACGGAACCTGGAACACCTCTAACCTGTCGAACGCGACCAACAGCCTGTCGAGCGGCCTGAATTCCGCCGTGAAATCGTCTGTCTCGCCGCCCGGCTCGTCATCGGGCGGTGGCGGCGGCGGGTTCTCCGGCGGTGGTGGCGGCGGCGGCGGTGGCGGCGGCTGGTGACCTCTACGAAAGGAAGCACATGAACCAGACAGTTTTCAGCCGGCGCCCGCGGACCGGCATCCCCAACGTGATCTTCGCATTGCTGATCGCCAACGGGCTCGTCTTCGCGCTGCAGCAGATGAGCTTCGAGTTCATCATGCTGAATTTCGCGCTTTGGCCGGCTACCCATTCCCAGTCGCCGTTCATGCCCTGGCAGCTACTCACCTACGGCTTTCTGCACGGCAACCTGACACACATTGCGTTCAACATGTTCGGTCTGTGGATGTTCGGCCAGGACCTCGAGCGGCTCTGGGGGGGGCAGCGGTTCCTGACGTATTACCTCGTGTGCGTCGTCGGCGCCGGCTTCATCCAGTTGCTCGTGGCCGGTTTCCAGGGTGGCCTTTACCCGACCGTCGGGGCCTCGGGCGGGCTGTTCGGGCTGCTGCTCGCTTTCGGACTGACATTCCCGAACCGTATCGTCGTGCCGCTGTTCCCGCCGATCCCGATGCGGGCGATCACGTTTGTCGTCGTGTTCGGGCTGCTCGAACTCTATTTCGGTGTCAGCGGCAACGCGCCCGGCATCGCTAATTTTGCGCACCTCGGTGGTATGCTCTTTGGCTTCATCATGTTGCGTTACTGGAGGCACGCGCGGCGCCGATGACGGTCTACCATCAGCGCAGGCGGGACGTGCAACGAATTGGCGCCGAGGCGCATCTAATCTCAGTTACCAGACCCCGGGGGTAATCATGACGATCAAACGCAGAGAGTTTCTCGGCTCAATGGCGGCGGGCAGCGCCGTACTGACGATGCCAGCGTTCCTGCAGGGCTGCGCCGTGCCTGGCGCCGCCGCGGTGGGAAGGGGCACACCCGACAATCCGTTCATGACCTGGTTCGGCGTCGACCAGGCGACCACGGCGCAGGTCATGTCCGAACTGACCGCGCGCGGTGCCGACGCTGCCGACCTCTACTTCCAGCACGCGCGCAGCAATTCGCTGGCCCTCGAGGACGGTATCGTCAGCAAGGCGAGCTCGGGCATCGAGCAGGGCGTGGGCCTGCGAGTCGTCATCGAAGACCAGACCGGTTACGCCTTCACCGAAGACCTCGCGCTGCCGTCGATGCTGGCCGCGGCGCGGACGGCGTCGGCCATCGCGTCGCGCAGTGCTGTCGCGGCACCGCGGTCCTTCGATCCGCTCGGCGCCGGCGACATGTACACGACGTCGGTGCCGTGGGCCGATGTCGGCATCGACCAGAAACTGCCGATACTGAAGTTCGTCGAAGAGAAGACGCGCGCCATGGACCCGTCGATCGAGAAGGTCGCCGTCTACTGGGGCGACGTCGACGAGCGCGTAATGATCGCGACCCTCGACGGCCGGCTCGTGACGGACCATCGACCGATGACGCGCCTGACCGTCGTCGTGACGGCGAAGAAGAACGGCGAGACGCAGACCGGCTTCTCGAACATCGCGGCGCGGGAGGAGTTCGGCTGGTACACCGAGGAACGCATCCTGACGATGATCAAGGAAGCGGTCGATCGCACGATGATCCAGTTCGACGCGCGCCGCCCGCCGGCCGGGGAAATGCCCGTCATCCTCGCATCGGGCCCGAGCGGCATCCTGCTGCACGAGGCCATCGGTCACGGCATGGAGGCCGACTTCAACCGCAAGGGAACGAGCATCTACTCCGACATGATCGGCAAGAAGGTCGCCGAGCCGTTCGTCACGGTCGTCGATCAGGCCTCGATTCCGCGCGAGCGCGGCGCGCTCAACTATGACGACGAGGGCAACAAGGCCGGCCGCACGGTCATGGTCGAGAACGGCATCCTCAAGTCCTACCTGCACGACGAGATCAGCGCGAAGCAATACGGACTCAGCCCGACCGGCTCCGGGCGCCGCGAGTCCTACAAGTTTGCGCCGATGCCCCGCATGAGCTGTACGTTCATGGAGGACGGGCCGCACACCCGGGACGAGATCATCGCGGCCGTCGATCACGGCATCATCTGCGAGACCTACCAGAACGGCCAGGTGCAGATCGGCGCCGGCGACTACACGTTCTACGTCAAGAACGGCTGGCTCGTCGAGAAGGGCAGGGTGACGGCGCCGATCAAGGACGTGAACATCATCGGCAATGGTCCCGAGTCGCTCAAACGCATCACGATGGTCGCCAACGATGCGCGGCTGGACACGGGCGGCTGGACCTGCGGCAAGAACGGCCAGAGCGTCCCGGTGTCGCAGGGAATACCGACGGTGCTGGTCTCGAAAATGACGGTGGGAGGCGAAAATGTCGGCTGATCTCGGCAACCGGGCGGCGCAGGCCGTCGAACTGGCGAAACGGGCAGGCGCCGACGAGGCGTGGGCGACCGCCGTGCAGAGTCGAGACGTCGAATTCGAATTCCGCGACGGCCGGCTCGAGAAGGTCAAGGACACGACGTCGCGTAACCTGGACATCCAGGTCTACGCCGACGGACGCTACTCCAGCCACAACACGACGGACCTGGGCGCCGACCGGCTCGACAGTTTCATTGCCGAGGCCGTGGCGATCACGCGGGCGCTCGAGCCCGACGAGCATCGCCGCATCACGCCCCCCGAGCTGTTTCGCGGGCGTCCGGCCGACGATCTCGATCTCGTGGACGCGGCCGTCGCGGCCCTGACGCGCGAGCAGCGGCTCGAATGGTGCGAGGCGCTCGACCGCGTCGCAACCGACCACGAACGCGTCATTTCGGCAACGGCCGGCGTCTACGACGGCACCCTCGAGTCGGCGTCGGTCAGCAGCAACGGCTTCCAGGGCCTGCATGCCGAAACCTATTGCTGGCTCGGCACCGGAGTCACGGTGCGGGACGTGGGCGACAAGCGGGCCGAAGACTGGTTTTATGCGGGCAGCCAGCATATCGGTGCACTGCCGTCGGCGACCGAGGTCGGGCGCAACGCCCTCGAGCGGACGCTGGCACGCGTCGGTTCCGAGAAGGGACCGACGGGCAAGACGACCATGGTCGTGGATTCCCGCGCCGCGGGATCGCTCATCGGTCGGCTGCTGCGGCCCGCCTCGGCGCGCAGCGTGCAGCAGGGGCAGTCGTTCTTTGCGGACATCCTCGGCAAACAGGTCTTCAGCGACAAGCTGACGATTGTCGACGATCCGCTGATCCCGCGCGGCTTCGGGTCGCGCCATTTCGATGCCGAAGGAATATCGGCGAAGTACCTGCCGCTGATCGAGAACGGTGCGGTCAGGAATCTCTACGTTGACACCTATTATGGCCGCAAGAGCGACATGGCACCGACCACCGGTTCGCCGTCGAATACCGTCGTCGTGCCCGGCGATCGTTCGCTCGAGGCGCTGCTTCGCGAGGTCGGCGAAGGCATTTACGTGACTTCGTGGCTCGGCGGCAATGCGGACCGCACGACCGGCGATTTTTCGCTCGGGCTGCGTGGCCACATGATCGTGAACGGCGAGGTCGGGCGCCCGGTCGGCGAGATGAACGTCACGGGCAACCTGAAAGACCTTTTCGCGCGGCTCGAACTGCTCGGCAACGACGTCTATCCCTACTCGTCGACCCTGTCGCCGTCGCTGGTCTTTGCCGACGTGGACTTCTCGGGCGCCTAGGCGTTACTGGCGCCGTCGACGAGAATCGCGGTGCCGTTGATGTGAGCGGCAGCGTCGCTGGCGAGAAACAGCGCGAGCGACGCGACTTCCTCGGGCTCGGCGACGCGCCCGCTCGGCACCGCCTCGCTGGCCTCTTCCATGTATTCTTCGATCGACAGGCCGCTCGCTTCCGCTTCGGCCGCGAGCATCGGCGTGTCGACGTCGCCCGGGCAGATCGCGTTGACGCGCAACCCGTCACGCGCGTGATCGCGCGCCATCGACTTGGTCAGCAGGACCAGACCGCCCTTGCTTGCGGCATAGGCGACGGCGTTATCGGCGGCATTGAGACCCCAGTCAGACGCGATGTTCACGATGCTGCCTTCGGCTTCCAGCAGGTGCGGCAATGCCGCGCGGCTCAGCCAGAACGGTACATCCAGGTTGACCGTCATCGTGTAGCGCCAGTCGTCGTCGCTGGTCTCGGAGGCGTCACCGCGAACCAGGACGCCGGCATTGTTGACGAGGCAGTCGAGCTGGCCGAACTCGTCCACCGTTTCGGCGATGAGTTCGTCGCAATCCCCGGATTCGTCGAGGTCCCCGACCCACGTCACGATATGGTCCGACACGTCCGCGACCTCTTCGAGGCGGGCTTCGTTGCGGCCGGCGGCCATGACGTCCCAGCCGGCCTCGGCAAATGCGATCGCGATGGCGGCACCGATGCCGGAACTCGCGCCTGTGACCAGTACGACACTCATGATTTTCCCCGCGGGCCCTGACGTGTTATGCAGTGTATCCCATGAACGCTTATGAATCGCTAGAGGAACTCGGGTGGCGGCCGTTCTTCCAGTCGCAGGTCGACACGGGCAGCAGCCTGCTTCCGGCCCGCGTGCTCGGCGTACATCGCGGTCGCATCGAGGTCGGCAGCGAGCGCGGATCTTTGGCCATCGACCTGACGGGCAGGGCGGCGGAACTCGGTGTGACGGTGGGCGACTGGGTCCTCGTCGACCCGGACCGGCCCGCCCTGCGCGAACGGCTCGAGCGGCAAACGTTGTTCCAGCGCCGTGCGGCGGGTACCGCAGGCGACATCCAGCTGATCGCGGCGAACGTCGACACGCTGTTTGTCGTGACGTCGGCCAATCGCGACTTCAACGTCGCGCGACTGGAACGGTATCTTGCGATCGCCCGGGAAGCCGGCGCCTACCCGGTCATCGTGATTACGAAAGCGGATCTGGCCGACTCCGCAGCGGACTTTGTCGCGCAGGCCGCATCGCTGTCGGGCGGCCTGGTCGTGGAGGCGCTCGATGCGCGCGACGGCGACCAGGTCGAGGTGTTGCGGCCCTGGTGCGTGCAGGGCCAGACCGTGGCGTCGCTGGGCTCGTCCGGCGTCGGCAAGTCGACGCTCGTCAATACGCTGACGGGCGAACGCCAGGCGACCCGCGCCGTCCGCGAAGACGACCAGCGGGGACGCCACACGACGACCTCGCGCTCGATGCATCGCCTGCCACTGGGCGGCTGGATCATCGATACACCCGGCATGCGGGAGCTGCAGCTCGTGGATGTCGGCGACGCGCTCGACGATGTATTTGCCGATGTCGCCGAACTGGGACGACAGTGTCGCTTCGCGGACTGCCGGCACGACGCGGAGCCGGGCTGCGCCGTGCAGGCGGCGATCGCTGGCGGCGAACTCGATGCGGAGCGGCTGCGGCGCTTTCGCAAACTCCTCGTGGAAAACCGGCGTAACACCGAGACGCTGGCCGAGCGCCGATCGCGTGACAGGTCCCTCGGCAAGTTGTACAAATCGATCATGGCCGGCAAACGGCACGAAAAGGGCGGCAAGCACTGACATGGCGGCAATCGACCTCAATGCGGATCTGGGTGAAGGCGCACCGTACGACGAGGAATTGCTGACCGTCGTCTCGAGCGCGAACATCGCGTGTGGCGGCCATGCGGGAGACGAGGAGACGATGGCGCGCACCGTGCGCGCCGCGATCGTCAATGGCGTCGCCGTCGGCGCGCACCCCGGCTACCCCGACAAGGACGGCTTCGGGCGAGAGAGCGGCTACCTGGGCGGCGATGCTCTCTACGAATCGCTGACGTCGCAGGTGACGGCGCTTTCCGATATTGCGGCCCGGCTCGGGGCGAAGCTCGCGCATGTCAAAGCGCACGGCGCGCTATACAACGATGCCGTCCGGGATGCACAACTGGCCGACGTCATCGCGCGCGTGACGGCCGAGGCGCCCGGGGCGCCAGCCTTCATGGGCATGGCGGGCACCGAGCTCGAGGCGGCGGCGATGCGCCACGGCCTGCGGTTTATCGCCGAGGCCTTCATCGACCGCGCGTACGAGGCGGATGGCACGCTCGTTTCCCGCAAGGAACCCGGGGCCGTGCATGAAGACATCAACGTCACGACGACGCAGGCGGTTCGCCTCGCCGAGGAGGGTCGTGTGACGGCG
>JBFGYM010000091.1:0-8814 GCA_041587435.1 Woeseiaceae bacterium | reverse complement strand
TCGCCGAACTTGCAGGCACCCGCAACGCCCGAGGCCATACTGCGCGCCCTCGGAGGACCCGGCGATGCATGAGTGGATCCAGGATCTCATGGACGTCAGCGCGGCCGGCGAGCCGGCCGTGCTCGTCACCGTCGCGGGCGTGCGCGGCTCGACGCCGCGCGAACTCGGCGCCAAGATGATCGTCACGAGGACGCAGACGATCGGCACCATCGGCGGTGGCCAGCTCGAGTACCAGAGCGCGCGCGTCGCCGTCGACATGCTCGACGACGACGAACTGGCCCTGCGCAGTTTCCCGCTCGGACCGTCGCTCGGACAGTGCTGCGGCGGCGTCGTCGAGATGCTGTTCGAACCCGTCGCGGACGGCATCCCGACGTGGCTGCGCGATCTGGGCGCCCTTTACGGCCAGCACGAGCCTGCCGTGGTCGCGACGCGCATCTCGCAGTCGGCGCCGCACAAGTTCGTCGTCACGGCCGATGCCGTGTACGGCGTCGACGAGGACGCCGCCGACGTCTCGATGGTCGCGCGCGCCAGAGAGCTTCTCGACGGCAGGCCCGGCGCGCAGCGCAGCGTCCAGGAACTCTATGAACCCGTCGTGATGCCGGACTTCGACATCGCGGTCTTCGGCGCCGGTCATGTCGGCGCGGCGGTCGTCGAGGCACTCGCCCGGCTGGACTGCAACATCCGCTGGATCGACAACCGGCCCGACATTTTCCGCAAGGTCCCGCGCAACGTGCACGCAATCGAGGCCGCGGAGCCGACCCTGGAGGTCGCGGGACTTCCGCCGGACAGCTATTGCCTCGTGATGACGCACAGTCACCCGCTCGACTTCGACATCTGCGAACGCATTCTGCTGCGCGGCGATGCGCGCTATTGCGGCCTGATCGGCTCGTTGACGAAACGCAGGCGTTTCGAGAAGCGCTTCCGCGAACAGGGCGTGCCGCAGGCGGCCGTCGATTCGCTCGTGTGCCCGATCGGCGTCGACGGGATCAACGGCAAGAAACCGGCCGAGATCGCGGTGGCCGTCGCGGCCGAAATCCTCAGGACGCGGGAACTCGCGGCGGCCGCCAGCGCGGCCGATTACCCCGGCAACGTGCGCCCGATAGGCCGCTAGCGTGGAAGCGTACGTCCTGGACTGGCTGAACCTGCTGCTGCGCTGGCTGCACGTCGTGGCCGGCATCGCGTGGATCGGATCGTCGTTCTATTTCATCTGGCTCGACAACCACCTCGAGCCGCCCCGCGATCCGGCCGACGACGGCAAGGGCGTGGGCGGCGAAGTCTGGTCGGTCCACGGCGGCGGCTTCTACCATGCCCAGAAATACAAGGTGGCGCCGCAGGTGCTCCCCGCGACCTTGCACTGGTTCAAGTGGGAGGCCTACACGACCTGGTTGTCGGGGATCTTCCTGACCGCGCTGATGTACTGGTACGGCGCCGGCGTCTACCTGCTCGACACGTCGGTGGCGGAGCTGAGCGCGCCGGCCGCCGTCGGCCTCTCGATCGCTTTCATCGTCGGCGGCTGGTTCGTCTACGACCTGCTGTGCAAGTCGCCGCTCGCCGGGAATGCGCGGGTCTTCGCCGCCGTGCTGTTGCTGCTCTGCACCCTTCTGGCCTGGAGCCTGTGCCAGCTGTTCGGCGGGCGCGGCGCGTTCATTCACTTCGGCATCGTGCTCGGCACGATCATGGCCGCCAACGTGTTCTTCGTCATCATCCCGGGGCAAAAGAAAATGGTCGCGGCGGCCGGGCGCGGCGAAGCGCCGGACCCGGCGCCGGGTATCCGCGCCAAGCAGCGCTCCCTGCACAACACCTATTTCACGCTGCCGGTCCTGTTCGTCATGACCAGCAACCACTACGCCATGGCCTTCGGACACGAGTACAACTGGCTCATCCTGGTCGGCATCGCGCTGGCCGGTGCGCTGATCCGCGTGTGGTTCGTCGCGCGCCACCGGGGCAAGGCGTCACCCGTGCCGGCTGCGCTCGCGGTAGTCATTCTCGCCGTCGTCGCCGTCGCGATCGCGCCGCGCGACTCGGGCGCGAGCGCGGGCGCGGTGAGCTTCCACCAGGTGCGCAACGTCATCAACGACCGCTGCACGAGTTGCCACTCGAAAGCGCCCGAGCACCCGGCTTTTCCCGTGGCGCCGCTCGGCATCGTGTTCGACACGGACGAGCAGATCCTCGCGCACGCGGACCGGATTCACCAGCAGACGGTCGTGACGCGCGTCATGCCGATCGGCAACCTGACGGAGATGACCGACGAGGAACGGCAGGTGCTCGACGCCTGGTATCGCGAACTGAGGGCGTCACAGTGACGGATTACCCGCGAGACCTGCGCGGCTACGGGGCGCAACCGCCTGCGGCGAACTGGCCCGGCGGCGCGCGCACGGCCCTGCAGTTCGTGGTGAACTACGAGGAAGGCGGCGAGAACTGCGTGCTGCACGGCGACGCAGCGTCGGAGGCCTTCCTGTCCGAGATCGTCGGCGCAGTGCCCGTCGAGGGCCAGCGCCACATGAACATGGAGTCGCTGTACGAATACGGCTCGCGCGCGGGCTTCTGGCGGCTGCACCGGCTGTTCACACGAAATAAGGTGCCAGTCACCGTATTCGGGGTCGCGATGGCGCTGGAGCGGAACCCGGACGCCGTCGCGGCGATGCAGGATGCGGGCTGGGAAATCGCGACCCACGGGTATCGCTGGGTCGATTACCAGCACGTCGACGAGGCGACCGAACGTGCGCACCTGCAAAAAGCGATCGACATTCACACGCGCGTCACGGGCGAGCGTCCCCTCGGCTGGTACCTCGGCCGCTGTTCGCCGAATACTCACCGGCTCGTCGCCGGGGAAGGCGGCTTTCTCTATAACGCCGACAGCTACGCGGATGACGTGCCGTACTGGGACGACGCGCACGGCGAGCCTCAGCTCATGGTGCCTTACACGCTCGACGCCAACGACATGCGCTTCGCGACGGCCCAGGGCTTCAATTCGGGCAAGCAGTTCTATCGGTACCTCAAGGACACGTTCCGGATGCTGCACGGAGAGGGTGGGCGCATGATGTCCGTCGGCCTGCACTGCCGGCTCGCGGGCCGTCCCGGGCGCGCGGCGGCCGTCGCGAAATTTCTCGACTTTGTCGCCAAACAGGAGGGTGTCTGGCTTGCGACGCGGCTCGATATCGCGAAGCATTGGCGGCGGGAGCATCCGGCGCCGGGAGGCCAGTGATGGACACGCACGACTTCATCGCGCGCTACGGCGCCGTCTACGAGCATTCGCCCTGGGTTGCGGAGCAGGTTGCAGTCATTGCCGCGGACCTGCACGACGTCGACCGCATCGCGGAGCTGATGGCCGACTGCGTCGATAACGCCGACACCGATACGCAGCTCGCCTTGATCCGGGCGCACCCGGACCTCGCGGGCAAGGCGCAGATCGCCGGCGAGCTGACGGCCGACTCGACGGCCGAGCAGGCGAGCGCCGGCCTCGACCAGTGCTCGAAGGTCGAGTACGAGAAGTTCCTGGCGCTCAACGATGCCTACCGGGACAAGTTCGGTTTCCCGTTCGTCATGGCGGTGCGCGGCAGCAGTCGCGAGCAGATACTCGAGGCTTTCAGCGCCCGGCTCAAAAACGACTACGACGTCGAATTCGAAACGGCGCTCGCGGAAATCCACAAGATCGCGCGGCTGCGGCTCGACGCGCTGGAGGTGCAGGGATGACGTCCGATGTGAACAGGTGGGTGCAGCTTGAGCAGCCGCGCCTCGGCACTCGCGTGACCTACGCCACCGACGAGTTTTTCGGTGCGAAGGAGCGCCTGATAGATCCGGACGATCCCGTGTTCGTCGAGGGCAAGTACGACGATCACGGCAAGTGGATGGACGGCTGGGAGAGCCGCCGCAAGCGCCAGCCCGGACACGACTGGTGCGTGATCCGCCTCGGCGTGCCGGGCATCATTCACGGCTTCGACGTCGATACGAGTTTTTTCACGGGCAATTATCCGCCGCAGGTCTCGATCGAGGCGTGCGTCGGCGAAGGGGACGCGCCCGACGAGGGCTGGGTCGAACTCGTGCCGAAGACCGATATCGGGGGCGACGCGCATCACTATCTCGACGTGCGCAACGACTCGGTATTCACCCACGTGCGGCTTCACATCTACCCGGACGGCGGCGTCGCGCGCCTGCGCATCTTCGGCGAGATCCGTGCCGACTTCACCGACGTGGACGGCTACGTCGACCTCGTCGCGGTCGAACACGGGGGGCGGCCGGTCGCCTGCAGCGACCAGCACTACGGCAACGTCCACAACCTGCTGGCGCCGGGTAACGCGGCCAACATGGGCGACGGCTGGGAGACCGCGCGGCGGCGCGGGCCCGGCAACGACTGGGTGATTCTCGCGCTGGGGCGCGCCGGCGTCATCGAGCGCGCCGAGATCGACACGGCGCACTTCAAGGGCAACTACCCCGACCGCGTGTCGCTCGAGGCGGCGCTGTTCGACGGCGACGACGATGCCGTCAACGAGTCGCCGAAGTGGCAGACCCTGCTGCCCGAGACGAAACTCAAGATGGACCAGAAGCATTACTTCGACGAGGCGCTGCAGGACATCGGCCCCGTCAGCCACGTGCGCGTGTCCATCTACCCGGACGGCGGCATCAGCCGCGTGCGCCTGTTCGGCCAGGTCCATGGCTGACGCGGCGATCACGCTGCATCCCGAGCCGCTGTCGCGCGACGGATTTGCGCCGTACGGCGACGTGATCGAATCGTCGCACGACCGGTCGAGCGCCATGAACGAGGCGCGTTTCGAACGGTTCGACGATCTTGCCGACGTCGATCTCGACGGCGGCCCGGTCGCGATCAGCGTCGCGCGCTGCCGCACGCCGACCTCGCTGCCGCTGCGCGTCGACATGGTCGAGCGCCACCCGCGCGGCAGCCAGGCGTTCGTGCCACTGCAGCGCTGCCGCATGGTGGTCGTCGTCGCGCCGCCGGGCGAGAGCGTCAGCGCCTCCGACCTGCGCGCTTTCGTGACCAACGGCAGGCAGGGCATCAATTATCACCGCGGTACCTGGCATATGCCGCTGATCGCCTTCGACAGCGGCCACGAGTTTCTCGTCGTCGATCGCGGCGGCGGCGCGCCGAACTGCGAGCAGCACGAGCTCGATGACGTCGTGATCCTGGAGGCGACCTGATGCAGGCGTTGCGGGGCGCGATCCTGCATTGCCTCGGCGACCCGGGCGAAGACTCGAACCCGGCGGCCTGGGAATACGTCGAGGACGGTCTGCTGCTGATCGCCGACGGCCACGTGGAGGGTCTGGGCGAGGCCGAAGCGATGCTCGCGGCATTGCCGGCCGATACGCCCGTCACGGACTATCGCGGCAAACTCATCGTCCCCGGGTTCATCGATTGTCACGTGCATTTCCCGCAGCTCGATATCATCGGTTCGTTCGGCGCCCAGCTGCTCGACTGGCTCAACCAGTATGCGTACCCGGCCGAGATGAAGTTCGCCGACCCCGATTATGCGCGCGCAGTCGCCGTCGCCTTTGTCGATGAGTTGCTGCGCAACGGCACGACGACAGCACTCGTATTCGGCACCGTGCACGCGCACTCGGCCGACGCGATCTTCGAGGCGGCCGAGGCGCGCGGCATGCGCCTGGTTGCCGGCAAGGTGCTCATGGACAGGAACTGCCCCGTGGCACTGCGCGACGACGCCGAGACCGGCTACGACGAGAGCAAGGCGCTGATCGAGCGCTGGCACGGCAGGGGCCGGCTCGGCTACGCGATCACGCCGCGCTTTGCGCTGACCTCGTCGGAGGCGCAACTCGCCGCGGCCGGCAAGCTCGCGGCCGAGTATCCGGACGTCTGGATCCACACGCACCTGGCCGAGAACACGGACGAGGTCGACGAAATTGCGCGGCAGTTTCCCGACAGCCGCAGCTACCTCGACGTCTACGACAGCTTCGGCCTGCTGCGGGAACGCGCCGTGTTTGCCCACTGCCTGCACATGGACGACCGCGACCGTGCGAGCATGGCGACGCTGGGTGGCGCGGCGGCATTCTGCCCGACGTCGAACCTGTTCCTCGGCAGCGGCCTGTTCGACCTCGCGGCCATGCGCGAGGCGGGCGTGAGCTGCGGCCTCGGCACGGACGTCGGCGGCGGCACGAGCCTGTCACTGCTGCGGACGGCCAGCGAAGCTTACAAGGTGCTGCACCTGCAGGAGCACGCGCTGCCCGCGACGCGCGCGCTGTACCTCGCGACGCTGGGTGCGGCGGAAGCGCTCTATCTCGAGGACCGCATCGGCAATTTCGAGGCGGGCAAGGAAGCCGATTTCGTGGTACTCGACTACGAGGGTTCAAGCCTCACTTCACGCCGCTGCGCGGCCGCGCAGACGATCGAGGAGAAGCTGTTCGCGCTGATGACGCTGGCCGACGACCGGCACGTCGCCGCCACGTACTTGATGGGCCGGCGCGTGCCGTGAAATCGACACCCTCGATGCGGGGTTAGGCGCTCCCGGCGACCTCGGCCGACTCGACGCGCACCGACGCATCGAGGTGCGAAGGGGCCTTCATCGAGTTGGAAACCAGGCAGTACTTCTCGGCTTTCTCGAGAATGACGCCGGCCTTGTTGCGGTCCTTCTCGTTGGGGATCGCCAGTTCGGCTTTCACCTTGAATCCGACGAACTGCGTGAGGCCCTCGAGCTTGTCGAGATCCCCCGTCGCCTCGACCGCCAGCGTCGTCCAGTCGAGTTTCGCCTTGCGGGCAATGGCGCGAAAACTCAGGACGAAACAGTCCGCGACCGCGCCGACGAGCAGCGTTTCGGGCGACCAGACGTCGCCGGGCCCTCCGAACTCCGGCGGCCCGGCCGACTCGAGGTCCGGCAGTCCCTTGCTGGCGAGAACCACGTTGCTGTCGCCCGCTGCGTCCGCGCGCACGACATAGCGATGCGGGAGATCCTGCATGTCATCTCTCTACTAATGGCCTGTACGTATAGTCCCGACTAGATGGGACCGTTGCAATCGTTTCATAGTCTCGGATAACCCTTACAGGAGGGACGATGCGCGACGTTCCCATCGACCGGATCATGTCGACCGATCCCGCGACGGTCGGTCCGCAGGACAGCATCATTCACGCGCGTCGCCTGCTCGATAACCACTTCATCCATCACCTCCCGGTCGTCGAGGGCGGGCGGCTGGTCGGCATCGTCTCCTCGACCGACCTCCTGAAGCTGCACCTGCTCGATGACCACCTGAGCGTCTACGAGCGGGTCACGGTCGACCAGATCATGGAGACCAAGCTTGTCGTCGTCGAGCAAGGGGCGACGCTGCGCGATGCGGCCGAGAAACTCTGCATGGGACACTTTCATGCGCTGCCCGTCGTTGACCGCCGGCGTCACCTGGTCGGCATCGTCACGACGAGCGACCTTATCGGCGAACTCCTTAAGGTGCTGCCTTCTCGCGCACCAGTATTGCGCGAAAGTCGTTGACGTTGGTCCGCGTCGGCCCCGTGACGACGAGGTCGTCGAGCACCTTGAAAAAGGCGTAGCTGTCGTTGTTGGCTTGCACGGCGAGCGGGTCCCCGTCGAACCTCGCGAGCGCATCGGGCGCGACAAAGCAGCCGGCATTGTCGCCGGTGCCGTCGATGCCGTCGGTGTCACAGGCGATGGCCGAGATGCGTTCGTGGCCGTCGAGTGCGATCGCAAGCGCCAGCGCATATTCGCCGTTGCGTCCGCCGCGTCCCGCACCCGTCACGGTCACGGTCGTCTCGCCGCCCGAGAGAATGACGCAGGGCGCCTCGACCGGACCGTTTCCGGCCGCGATGCCGATGGCGAGCTGCGCGTGCGCCGTCGCGAGTTCACGCGCGTCGCCGGCGAGATCGCCGAGCAGGTAGGGCATGACGTCGAGTTCCATGGCGCGCAGCGCGGCCGCCTGCAGGGCGTCGTCGCTGGTCGCCAGGATGCGTACGTCGGCGTCGCGGGCCGCAATGGCATCGGTGATCGTCGGCCCCGAGGCGACGACCGACGGGTCGTTGCCGGGCACGTCGGAAATGATCAGCGTGATGACGTTCGCCGGGGCACAGGCGGCCGCGAGCTTGCCGCCTTTGACAGCGGACATCGCCTTGCGCACCTCGTTGATCTCGTGAATGGCTGCGCCGCTTCTCAGCAGCTCGGCGGTGCGCGCCTGTTTTTCGGCAAGCGTGATGCCCGGCGCCGGCGCGCACAGCAGCGCGGAGCCGCCGCCCGACAGCAGGCACACGACCGTGTCCTCGGCCGTGAGATCGGCAACGAGTTCGAGAATGCGCCGCGTCGCGGCCACGCCGCGCGCGTCGGGCACGGGGTGGGACGCTTCCGCGACCTCAATGAAGTCGCAGTCCGCGGCATGGCCGTCGGGCACGATGACGAGGCCGCTGAGCGGCGGGCCCCATTGCTGTTCGACGATCTGCGCCATCGAGGCGGCGGCCTTGCCCGCGCCGACGACGATCACGTTGCCCTTCGGCTTGTCCTCGATCCACAGCGGCACGCACGCCGCCGGGCTGCTTGCCGCGACGGCGGCGTCGAACAGCAGGCGGAGGAAGGTCCTGTCGTCGGTCATCCGAGCGGCAGGTCGTCGCCGCGCTTCACGTGGGGTGCCAGGCGCTCCAGCAGCCCGGCCATCTCGGGGCGATTCTCGCGGAGCTCAGCGATCGAGAAGCCGGACATTTCGTAGGGCAGCACCAGCCAGTCCTTCGTTTCGTGCACGTAATACTCGGGCGTGCGCAGCGTCTTGTCGCTCGGCCGGTACCAGACGGTCGCAATGCGAATGTCGTGCGGCAGGTTGCGGCGCGTCTTGCGCGCGAGCTGGCTGATGACCGCGTTG
>JBFGYM010000090.1:0-8899 GCA_041587435.1 Woeseiaceae bacterium | reverse complement strand
GCGCAGTGATCGAGCGAGACGTTCGTTATCAGCACGCCCGACGGTTCGACGGCGTTGGTCGCGTCGAGCCGGCCGCCCATGCCGACTTCCAGAATCCAGGTGTCGAGACCCGCTGCGGCGAACACGACCAGCGCTGCGAGCGTGCCGTACTCGAAATACGTCAGCGGCACGCCGTCACGGACGGCCTCGATCCTGCGAAACGCGTCCACGATCGTGGCATCGCTCGCTGCCTGGCCGTCGGCCAGCGCAATGCGTTCGTTATAAGCGACGACGTGCGGCGAGGTGTAACAGCCGACACGAAACCCGGCGGCCCGCAGCAGCGCGCCGGCCATCGCGACGCACGAGCCCTTGCCGTTGGTGCCGCCGACCAGCAACACGTGCTCGGGGTACTCGAGTTCCAGTCGCTCGAGCACCGTGCTGACACGCTCGAGCCCGAGTTCGATTTCGTCCGGGTGCAGCGACTCGAGCCACGCCAGCCAGTCGGACAGTGACGCACCGGCGCGCAGCATTGCGGTCGTGTCAGGTTTCGGGAACGGGATTGGGGCGGTGCTCGAACTTGGCGAGCAGGTCGGCGATTTCCTCGCGCATCCTGCGGCGGTCGACGATCATGTCGAGGGCGCCGTGGTCGAGCAGGAACTCGCTGCGCTGGAAGCCCTCGGGCAGCTGCTGGCGGACCGTCTGCTCGATGACACGCGGCCCGGCGAAGCCGATCAGGGCGCCGGGCTCGCCGATGTTGACGTCGCCGAGCATCGCGAGGCTCGCCGACACGCCGCCCGTCGTCGGGTCGGTCAGCACGGACACGTAGGGGATTCCTTTCGCGCCGAGTTCGGCCAGCGCGGCCGCGGTCTTCGCCATTTGCAGCAGCGAATAGAGCGCCTCCTGCATGCGCGCACCGCCGCTCGCCGAGAACGATATCAGCGGCATCTTGTTGTCGGCCGCATGCCGGGCTGCGCGCGCGAAGCGCTCGCCGACGACCGAACCCATCGATCCGCCCATGAACGAGAATTCGAAGGCACAGGCGACCACCGGCCGGCTGTAGAGCGTGCCCGTCACGGTCACGATGGCGTCTTTCTCGCCGGTCTTCTTCTGCGCCTGGACGAGCCGATCGCGATACCGTTTGCTGTCGCGGAACTTCAGCGGGTCTTCGGGCTCGAGCTTGGCCGAGAGCTCCTGCTGCGAGTCGGGATCGAGGAAAAAGCCGAGGCGCTTGCGGGCACCGATACGCATGTGGAGGTTGCACTTCGGGCACACGTGCTGGTTGCGCTCGAGTTCGTTGCGATAGAGCTGGGCATCGCAGGCAGAGCACTTGATCCAGACCCCTTCGGGCACGGACTTGGTGCGCTTTTCCGTGCTGATGCGCGACGGCATTAACTTCTCGAACCAACTCATGCGGGCATGATATCCATAAGTGTCAGTAACAGCCAGCCGCCGGAATACCCCACGCCTCGGGGTACTCGACGCCGACCAGCGTCAGGCCCTGGGCCGGCGCCGTGATGCCGCCGAGCGTCCGGTCGCGGCTCTCGAGCACCTCGGCGAGCCATCCGACCGCCTGCTCGCCCTGCCCGATCGCGACCAGGGTGCCCGTGATGTTGCGCACCATGTGCATCAGGAACGCGTTAGCCGTAATCCGCAGCGTTAGCCAGTCGCCCCGTCGCGTCACGGCGACCCGGGTAACCTCGCGCGCGGCCGAGTTCGCCTGGCAGCCCGCAGCGCGGAACGCCGAGAAGTCGTGCTCGCCGAGTAGCTGCTGCGCCGCCTCGTGCATGCGTTGCTCGTCGAGCGGCTGATGCACCCACCAGGCACGATGCCGGTGCAGGGCCGAGCGCTGCAGGCGATTCAGGATCCGGTAGCGATAGCTGCGGGCCGTCGCGGAAAAACGTGCATGGAAGTCATCGCCGACGCGCCTGACCCAGCTGACGTTGATGTCGGGCGGCAGGTTGGTGTTCGCACCGAGCAGCCAGCCGCGTTCCGACCGGTCCGCCTGCGTGTCGAAATGCGCGACCTGGCCCGACGCGTGCACGCCCGTGTCGGTGCGGCCGGCGCAATGCACCTCGACCGTCTCGTTCGCCACCAATGAGAGCGCCTCCTCGAGGCGCTGCTGCACACCGATACCGTTTTTCTGGCGCTGCCAGCCGTTGTACGACGTGCCGTCGTATTCGATGCCGAGCGCAATGCGCATGACGGGAAGACTGGCGGGCTGCGTTAGCCCGGCAACGAATCGAGCAGCTGCTGCGCCTGCTGGCGCTGGCTCTCGTCGCCCTCATCGAGGACTTCCTCGAGGATGCTGCGCGCGCCGGCCGGGTCGCCCATGTCGACGTAAGCGCGCGCCAGGTCGAGCTTGGTCCCGACCTCGGTCATCGTGCGCGCCTCGTTCAGGTCCTCGCTCATGTCCTCGGGGCCGAGGGACATCGTCGGCACTTCGGCCGTGTCGTCGGCCAGGCCCGGGCGCGGCTGCTCCACGGTCGCGTCGTCGCGGGGCTGTTCCACCGTGTCGCCGCCGTCGCTGACTTTGAGTGCCGCCGTCAGGTCGTCGAGGTCGAGATCGACGTCAGTGCCCGCGACGGCCGGCATTTCGCCGGTTTCGTCGAGGTTCGTCTCCCCCGTGAACACCTCGGGCGGCAGAGCCTCGGTCTTCGCGAAGTCGAAGTCGTCTTCATCGTCGTCCACCGAGGCCAGCATCGTCGCATCGTCGTCTCCGAGCTGCGCATCGACGTCGGCCGCCGTTTCGACAGCGAAATCGTCAGGCAGCACCTGCGTCTTGCCGGTCGCCGCGAGCAGGTCGGCGTCGGACTCGGATTCCGCATCCATGAACGGCATCCGGCCGGTCTCGTCGGGCGCAAGGCGCATGCCCGTGCCCGTGGAGCCGAACTCGTCGAATCCGAGTTCCTCGCCGAGTGGGCTGGAGTCGGCATCGAGCGCGCCGTGTACCCCGGTCGCATTCGGATCGATCTCGGGATTCTTGCCCGTGATGTCGGCGACATCTTCCAGGATTTCATTGGTGCCCGTCTCGTCGAGATCGTCGAGCGAAGCCAGTTCGGTCTCGGCCAGATCGTCAATGTCGAGGTCGAGTTCGTCGAGATTGATCTCGGCCGTCGCGTCCGAATCCTGGCCGCTCTCCGAAATCGCGGCGCCGAGGGATTCGTCGAGCGACGGCAGCTCGGACGTGCCGTCCATGCCCGAGAACTGCTGCTCGATCGTCGGTGTCTCCACCGTCGACTCGCCGGCCGCCGGCATCTCGGCCGTTGCGTCCGAATCGAACACGTTGGCGTCGATCGTCGGGGTTTCCGCGGTCGGCTCCAGCATTTCATCGACGTCGTCGTCGGGCGACTCGTCGAACAGGAAGTCGACGCCATCGTCTGCACCGGGCTCCTCGGCCCCGAGGTCGACGATGTCGGACGCGCCCGCCGCGTCGCCGCCGAAGTCGATGTCGAGTTCGCCGGCTTCGTCCATATCGGTCTCGAAGGACAGGTCGACGGCCTTGGTGGCGCCGGCGACACCCGCCCCGGCGAACATCTCGTGGTCGCCCGCGATCTGCTGGCCCATGATCACGATCTTGTCCCATTCGGAGGAATCGCCGCCGGCCGCGCCCTTGAGCCGCGCGGCCGCATCGACGAACGCGTCGCGGTTGCCCCACACGAAGTAGATTTCACAGAGCTTCGACATCAGGGCCTGGTCGTCGGGGTCATTCTCCAGCGCGCCGTTGACCAGGTCGGCGGCCTGGTCGTAAAGGCCGTATGCCATGTGGAAATCGGCTTCGGCCAGCGGATCGGTCTGGTCGAGGTTGACCGCCGTTTCGCTGCTGAACGTGTCCTCGAGCGAGTCGAATTCGCCGGTCGCCGCGGCTTCGTCGCCTGCGAGGTCGGGCGCCGGCGTCTCCAGCGTCTCGTCCTCCATCGGGCGGATGCCCGAGTCCTGCTCGACCACGACGAACGACTCGTCCGGTGTCGGCGCTTGCATCGTCTCCGTGGCGGACAGCGCGCCGGCGGCAATCTCGTCGCTGTCGAGGGTTTCCCAGGGCCTGTCGTCGTCGTCCTCGCGGCCGCGCCGCAGGAACCAGAGCAGCACACCGGCCGCCAGTACGACGGCGGCGCCGACCTTGAGCCACCAGCTGCCGAGAATCTCGAGGGCGCGATCCATGAGGCTCGGCTCGCTGACGCGCGTCGTGCGCACGACCGGCGCCGGGGTCGCCTCGGCGTCGTCGGCACCCGCTGCCGAGGTCTCGTCGGCCGCTTCGGCATCCGCCTCGGCATCCGTCTCGACCATGATGTCGTCTTCGCCGAGCAGGTCGTCCACGGCGGCGTCGCCTGCCGCATCGTCAATCGGCTCGTAAACCTCACCGCGAATCTCGGCCAGCTGCTGTCGCAGCGTCGCGAGTTCGTTGTCGCGAATCTCGATGAGAGACTGCTGGTCCGGCACGTCGGCAGCTTCGAGTTCGGCAATGCGCTGCTCGATTTCCTGCTCGCGCGTCATCGGCTCGGCCGTCTCGAGATCGTCGTACTGCTGGTCGGCCGGCACTTCGTCCGGCGGCACGAGGACGAGGCTCGGCTGCGTTGCAGGCCTGTCCGGCTCGGCGGCGACCGGCTCCGCCGTGTCGTCCGGCTGGCCGTAAGTCGTGTCCGGCGCGTAGCCCGTATCGGTCGCCGATACGCCCGACGGTCCGCCCCATTCCTGGTTCTGACGCCTGACTTCGCTCAGCGCGTCGCTGCGGCTGATCCGGAAGACGTCATCCGCGGTCGGGATCGCCAGCACGGCGCCGGCCTTGAGGCGGTTGATGTTGCCCGCGAAGGCTCCGGGGTTGGCCTCGAAGATCGCCAGCATGGTCTGGTTCATCGTCAGGCGGCTGTCCGGGCGCATGCGGCTCGCGATACCCCACAGCGTGTCGCCCCGCTCGACGAGATAGTCGCCGATCGGCGCTCTCGAGTACGGCGTCTCGGGCGAAACCGTCGGTTGCGAATCCGGCTCGGGGCTCGGCGCCGGGCGGGACGGCGGTGTGTACGTCGGCTGCGGCGCCGGTTCCTGGCGCGGCTGCGGTTCGGGCTGTCGAACGATCGGTGCGCTGTCGGCCGGCACGGCGCGGCGCGGCGCCTCGACCGCGGGCGCCTGCTGCACGGCGGGCGGCGCATAAGTCGGGGGATCGAGCAACACGGTGTATTCACGCAGCAGGCGGCCGCTCGACCAGGTGGCTTCGACGAGGAACGTCAGGAACGGTTCGGTGATCGGTGCCCGCGAACGCACCTGGATGACGGCGCCGCCCGGCCCGCTCGTCATGTTGAACTGGAGTCCCTGCAGGTAAAAAGGCCGGTCGATCCCGTAGCGTGCGAACGTCTCGGACGATGCAAGCCCCACCTTCAGATTGGCAAGTTCCTCAGGCGTGGCCGACAACAATTCGATCTCGGCTCGCAACGGTTCGTTGAGCGCCGAATCAAGATTGATGTCACCGAGTCCGATGGCCCAGACCTCGCTTGACAGCAAAAAGACGAGTGCAAGCGAGATGCGCATGAGACGTCGCGACATAATGAAATTCTCCAAACCCCACAAGGCCCCATTAACGACATCCGGTCGGGGCCTGACTGTGCCTGCGAACTATAGCTTATAGATAGTTTTTTGCCAATATTTCAGCAATTTGGACGCTATTTAGAGCCGCGCCCTTACGTATGTTGTCGGCAACGACCCAGAGATTGATGCCGCGCGGATGAGAGATGTCTTCGCGAATCCTGCCGACGAAAACCGGGTCGTTGCCCGAACTGTCGGGAACGGCCGTCGGGTACCGGCCCGTCGCAACCCCGTCGAGCACCGCGACACCGGGCGCTTCGGCGAGCAATTCGGCAACGTCCGCAGCCGATATTTTGTCCCGCGTCTCGATGTGTACGGCCTCCGAGTGTCCGTAGAAGACCGGGATCCTGACGGCGGTCGGGTTCACGAGAATCGCGTCGTCATTCATGATCTTGCGTGTCTCCCAGACCATCTTCATCTCTTCCTTCGTGTAGCGATTGTCGAGAAACGCGTCGATGTGCGGAATCGCGTTGAAGGCAAACTGCTTGGCGTCGCCCTCCAGCTCAAGCGGGCGACCGTTCATTAGCTTGGCCGTCTGGCTGACGAGCGCCTCGATGGCGTCGCGGCCGGCGCCGGACACCGCCTGGTACGTGCACACGTTGATGCGTTCGATCCCTACGGCATCGTAAATCGGTTTGAGCGCCACGACCATCTGGATCGTCGAGCAGTTCGGGTTGGCGATGATGCCGCGGTTGGTGTAGTCGGCAATCGCTTCGGCGTTGACCTCTGGAACGACGAGCGGGATGTCGTCGTCGTAGCGAAAGTGCGACGTGTTGTCGATGACGACACAGCCGGCTTCGGCCGCTTGCGGCGCAAACTCGGCCGAGATCGAGCCGCCGGCCGAGAACAGTCCGATCTGCACGGTCGAAAAGTCGAACTCGGCGAGGTCCTCGACCGGCAGTTCGCGGCCTCCGAACGCGACCGTCTTGCCGAGCGACCGCTCGCTCGCGAGCGCGTGGATCTTGCCGACCGGGAATTTGCGCTGAGCCAGGATTTCCAGCATGGCTTCGCCGACGACGCCCGTGGCACCGACGACGGCTACATCATATTTATCAGGCATGGTTGTTTCTTTGCGGTGTGAGTTGCGAGCGCTGTCGCTCTGTTAAAGTGTTGGAGTCTCCGAATGCACGTCCGCGTTTTGTGCGCGGTTGCGCAGATAATGATCGATCAGGACGAGCGCCACCATCGCCTCGGCGATCGGTGTGGCCCGCAACCCCACGCAGGGGTCGTGGCGGCCCCTGGTCACGATCTCGGTGTTCTTGCCGGCCTTGTCGATCGTCTTGCCGGCCTTGGAAATGCTCGACGTCGGCTTGAGCGCGATGCTGACGAGCAGGTCCTGCCCGGACGAGATGCCGCCGAGCGTCCCGCCCGCGTCGTTCTTGCTGAAGCCGCCGGCCGACATCTCGTCGCGATGCTGGCTGCCGCGCTGGGCCACGGCCGCGAAACCGGCGCCGACTTCGACGCCCTTGACGGCGTTGATGCTCATCAATGCGTGCGCTAGGTCGGCCTCGAGCTTGTCGAAAACCGGTTCACCGAGACCCGGCGGAAGGCCGCTCGCGAGCACGCTGATCTTGGCCCCGATCGAGTCGCCCTCCTCGCGCAGCCGCGTCATGAAGGCGTCGAGTTCGTCGAGCCGGGCCGGGTCTGCACAAAAGAAGGCGTTGTCGTCGACGATCGACAGGTCCTTCGGCTCGAGCTCGATCGCGCCGAGCTGCGCGACGAAGCCGCGAATCTCGATTCCGGCGCGCTCGCGCAGGTACTTGCGCGCGATGGCGCCGGCCGCGACGCGCATCGCCGTCTCGCGTGCCGACGAGCGGCCGCCGCCGCGGTAGTCGCGGATGCCGTATTTCTGCTGGTAGGTGTAGTCGGCGTGCCCCGGCCGGAACTTGTCCTTGATGTCGCCGTAATCCTTCGAGCGCTGGTCGGTGTTCTCGATGACGAGGCCGATCGGCGTGCCCGTCGTCCGGCCCTCGAAGACGCCCGACAGGATCTTCACCTGGTCCGGCTCGTTGCGCTGCGTCGTGTGCTTGTTGCGGCCGGGCCGGCGGCGGTCGAGGTCGCCCTGGATGTCGGCCTCCGACAGCTCCATTCCGGGCGGGCAGCCGTCCACGACGCAGCCGAGCGCGAGCCCGTGACTCTCGCCGAACGTCGTTACGACAAACGATCTGCCGAATGAGTTGCCTGACACCCTATTCTTTTCCGATCAATTCCAGGTCTTCCCGGGTCAGCAGGAACACGCCCGCGCCGCCGTGCTCGAATTCGAGCCAGACGAACGGCAGTCCCGGGTACGCAGCTTCCAACGCTGCCTGGCTGTTGCCGACCTCACAGACGAGTATTCCATTCTCCGTCAGGAATCGCGAGGCCTCTCTTAAAATCTTGTGCACGGATTCGAGGCCGTCGTCGCCCGCAGCGAGCCCGAGCTCGGGCTCATGCCGGAATTCCAGACTGCGCGCGTCCATGTCGGCCCGGTCCACGTAGGGCGGGTTGCTGAGGATGAGGTCGTAGCGGCGCTCGCCGAGCGCGTCGAAGAAATCCGACTGCACCAGCCGCATCCGGTCGCCGAGGTCGTGCGACTGCGCGTTGATGGCCGCGACGGCGAGCGCATCGCCGGAAACGTCCACGGCATCCACGATCGCATCGGGGAACGCGTGCGCGGTCGCGATCGCAATGCAGCCGCTGCCGGTGCCGAGATCGACGATACGTCGCACCTGGGATGGCGCAATCCAGGGCGCAAAACGGTTGTGTATGAGCTCGGCGAACGGCGAACGCGGCACGAGCACGCGCTCGTCGACGTAAAAGCGGTAGCCGGCGAACCAGGCCTCGTTGAGCAGGTAGGCGAGCGGCATGCGTTCGTCGATGCGGCGCGCAGCCAGCGCTTCGACGGCAACGCGATCGGCCTCCGTCACCGCATCGGCATAGACGGCAGGCGCATCGTCGTGGGACAGGCCGAGCCTCGAGAAGACCAGCCACGCGGCCTCGTCGACGGCATTGTCGGTGCCGTGGCCGTACGTCAGCCCGGCGGCCTCGAAGCGCGAGGCAATGTCACGAATCAACTGCTCGACGGTCATGCCGCGCGAATCTATCACCTTGCAGCGGCGTATGCCTGTAGAATTGCGGCCTCCCAATCGCAATCACTGCTCATGAAACTCAGGAATTTCATCGTCGCCATCGCTGTCGGCACCGCACTGGCGGCCGGGTTCTTCGTCGCGTTGCGCGGGCAGGCGCCTGCCGAGCCGCGCGTTGCCCTGCTTCTGCCCGACCCGAACCCCGTCCCGTCATTCGAGCTGCTCGACCAGCACGGCAATGCCATCGACGAATCGGTGTTCGCCGGACAGTGGGACCTCGT
>JBFGYM010000089.1:0-8997 GCA_041587435.1 Woeseiaceae bacterium | reverse complement strand
TCTTTCGCTGGCTTCCTCGATCTTCAGCCGTGCTTCTTTCTGCTCGAGCCACGAGGAGTAGTTGCCTTCCCACGGAATGCCGTGGCCGCGGTCGAGTTCGAGGATCCACCCGGCGACGTTGTCGAGGAAGTAGCGGTCGTGGGTTACGGCAATGACGGTGCTCGGGTATTCGTCGAGGAAGCGCTCGAGCCACGCAACCGACTCGGCATCGAGGTGGTTGGTCGGCTCGTCGAGCAACAGCATGTCGGGCTGCGACAGCAGCAGCCGGCACAGCGCCACGCGGCGGCGCTCGCCGCCCGAGAGCCTGGTGACGTCGGCATCCCAGGGCGGCAGGCGCAGGGCATCGGCCGCGACTTCGAGCTTGCGGTCGACTTCCCAGCCGCCGGCCGCGTCGATCTTGTCCTGCAGCTTGCCTTGTTCCTCGAGCAGCGCGTTCATCTCGTCGTCGGACATCGGCTCGGCGAACTTCATGCTGATCTCGTTGAAGCGCTCGAGCAGCCCGATCGTCTCGCCGAGGCCCTCCTCGACGTTGCCGCGCACGTCCTTGGCCGGGTCGAGCTCCGGCTCCTGCGGCAGGTAGCCGATCTTGATGCCGGGCTGTGGGCGCGCTTCGCCGTCGATCTCGGTGTCGAGGCCGGCCATGATGCGCAGCAGCGTCGACTTGCCCGAGCCGTTGAGGCCGAGTACGCCGATTTTCGCACCCGGGAAGAACGAGAGGGAGATGTCGCGAATCAGGTAGCGCCTGGGCGGCACGACCTTCGCGACGCGATTCATGGTGTAGATGTACTGGGCCATGGAATAGCTGCGTATCGAAATGCGCGCATTATCCGGTATGCTGCGGCACAAGCAAGTACTCGGGTGCCGCGAGATGGGGGAGACCGTCCTGGTCTACAAAGGCAAGGAGATCGCCGCCTACGGCTTCGGCGACCCGCACCCGTTCGGCACCGACCGTCACGACGTGTTTCACGCCGAACTCGAGCTGGCCGGGTTCAACGGGGCCGTCGATTTCGGGCACGCCCGTGCGGCCCGCGTCGACGAACTCGCCCTGTTCCACACGGCCGAGTACATCGACAAGGTTTCGCGCATGTCCGCCCAAGGGCAGGGGTTTCTCGACGACGGTGACACGCCCGCGGTCCGGGGGATCTACGAATCCGCATCGAATGTCGTCGGCGCCGTGCTCTCCGCCGTCGACGAGATCATGCACGAGCACTACCGGCGGGCGTTCGTGCCGATCGCCGGCCTGCACCACGCCGCGCGGGACGGGGCCGCCGGGTTTTGCGTTTTCAACGACTGCGGTGTCGCGGTCGAGTACCTGCGCCGTACCTGGGGCCTGCGCCGCATCGCCTACGTCGACATCGACGCCCACCACGGTGACGGCGTGTTCTACGGCTTCGAGGACGACCCGGACCTGATCTTCGCCGATATCCACGAAGACGGCCGCTATCTTTACCCCGGCACCGGCCACGCCAGCGAGACCGGCACCGGCCGGGCGAGGGGCACCAAGCTCAACATCCCGCTGGCGCCGGGTGCGGGCGACGACGCATTTCACCGCGCCTGGGCGCAGGTCGAGTCTTACCTCGAGGCGCAACGGCCCGAGTTCATCATCGTGCAGTGCGGCGCCGACAGCCTCGAGGGGGACCCGATCACACACCTGTGCTGGACCGAGGAGGCCCATGCCCGCGCTGCCGCCGGGCTGTGCGCGCTGGCTGACAGGCACTGCGGCGGCCGCATCGTCGGAACGGGTGGCGGCGGCTACAACCGCCGCAACGTGGCACGCGCCTGGACCCGCGTGGTCCAGTCCTTTGTGGAGACGTAATTGGGTGTCAGTCACCTTATTTCCAGTCTTGAGGCGGGCGACAACTCCAGACTGGAAATAAGGTGACTGACACCATAACATCGCGCTTTCCCAGCCCCGTCCCCGGAGACTTTCCCCGATGTTCGACACCTCGCAGACGATCGAGTCGTTTGATCCTGACGTTGCCAAAGCCATCGAACTGGAGCACCAGCGCCAGGAAGAGCACATCGAGCTGATCGCCTCGGAGAACTACACGAGCCCGCTCGTCATGAAGGCGCAAGGGTCGCGGCTGACCAACAAGTACGCCGAGGGCTACCCGGGCAAGCGCTATTACGGCGGCTGTGAATTCGTCGACGACGTCGAGACCATCGCGATCGAACGCGCCAAGGAGCTGTTCGGTGCCGACTACGCCAACGTGCAGCCGCACTCGGGCTCGCAGGCCAACGCCGCCGTGTACCACGCCCTGTGCAAACCCGGCGACACGATCATGGGCATGAACCTCAACGAAGGCGGCCACCTGACGCACGGTTCTCCGGTCAATTTCTCCGGGAAGCTGTTCAATATCGTGCCTTACGGCATCGATACCGACACAGGCCTGATCGACTACGTCGAAGTGGAGCGCCTCGCCAAGGAACACCGGCCGAAGGTGATCGTCGCCGGGTTTTCGGCGTACTCGCAGGTCGCGGACTGGGCGCGCTTCGCAGAGATCGCAAAAGCCGTCGGCGCCTACCTGTTCGTCGACATGGCGCACGTCGCCGGCCTGGTCGCCGCGGGCCTGTACCCGAGCCCGATATCGCACGCCGACGTCTGCACGACGACGACGCACAAGACCCTGCGCGGACCGCGCGGGGGGCTGATTGTCGCCCGGAAGAACGACCAACTGACCAAGCGTTTCAACTCGCTCGTGTTCCCAGGCACGCAGGGCGGTCCACTGATGCACGTGATCGCGGCCAAGGCGGTTGCGCTGAAGGAGGCGCTGCAGCCGGAATTCAAGGACTACCAGGCGCAGGTACTGAAGAACGCGAAGGTCATGGCCGAAGTATTGACGGAGCGCGGCTACCCGATCGTGTCGGGCGGCACCGAGAACCACCTCTTGCTGGTCAGCCTCATCGAGCACGGCATCACGGGCAAGGACGCGGATGCTGCGCTCGGCCGCGCGTACATCACCGTCAACAAGAACTCGGTGCCTAACGATCCGAAGTCGCCGTTCGTCACGTCGGGCCTGCGGCTCGGTACTCCGGCCATCACGACGCGGGGCTTCCGCGAGGCGGAAACGCGCCAACTGACCGGTTGGATAGCCGATATACTGGACGACCTTGATAACGAGGAGACGATCGACAATGTCCGTAGCCAGGTGCTCGAGCTCTGTGCCCGGTTCCCGGTGTACGGCTGAGACGTCGATTCGATAGGATGCCATGCACTGTCCGTTCTGCGGCCACGAGGAAACCAAGGTCATAGACTCGCGCCTCGCGGGTGAAGGCCGGCAGATCCGCCGCCGCCGTCAGTGCGGCGACTGCAACGAGCGATTCACGACTTTCGAAGCGGCGGAACTCGTCATGCCGCGCATCGTCAAGACGGACAACAGCCGCCAGCCGTTCGACGAGGACAAGCTCAGGAACAGCATGGTGCGCGCGCTCGAAAAGCGCCCCGTTCCGTCGGACCAGCTCGAGGAGGCGATCGGCCATCTCGTCCACAAGCTGCGCACGATGGGCGAACGGGAAGTGCCGTCGCGACTGGTCGGCGAGCTCGTCATGGAAGAGCTGCGGGCGCTCGACGAGGTCGCGTACGTGCGCTTCGCATCCGTGTACCGCCGCTTCCAGGACATCACCGAGTTCGAGGAAGAGATCAAGCGCCTGCAGCGCATATCCGAGACCGCGGCGAGCCGTGAGCAAATGTCGCTGTTGCCCGAACTGCTGGGCAAGAAAGGGTCCTGAGTGTTTTCCGCCGCCGACAGTGCGCACATGGCGCGCGCGCTGCAACTTGCGGCGCGGGGCCGGTTCGCTGCGCACCCCAACCCGATGGTCGGCTGCGTGCTCGTCGATCGCGGCGAGGTCGTCGGCGAGGGCTGGCACGAGCGGGCCGGTGAGCCGCACGCCGAGATCCTCGCACTGCGTGCGGCCGGCGCGAGGGCGCGCGGCGCGACCGCCTACGTGTCGCTGGAGCCCTGTGCGCATCACGGCAGGACGCCGCCCTGCGCAGACGCGCTCGTCGACGCCGGCGTCGCCAGGGTCGTGGCGGCGATGGAGGACCCCTTCGACGAGGTCGCGGGCCGCGGGCTCGAGCGGCTTCGCGAAGCCGGCATCGAGACCGCCGTTGGCCTGATGCAGTCGTCGGCCGAGGCCCTGAACCGCGGTTTCATCAGTCGCGTGACGCGCGGCCGGCCATTCGTGCGGCTCAAGATCGCTGCCAGCCTTGACGGCGCCACCGCGATGGACAGCGGCGAGAGCCAGTGGATTACCGGTCCCGCGGCGCGCGCCGACGTGCAGCGGCTGCGCGCCGGGTCGGGCGCCGTCATGACCGGAATCGGCACGGTGCTGGCCGACGATCCCTCCCTCGACGTTCGCGACGACAGCCTCGATTCGCAAGGCCGCCAGCCGCTGCGTGTCGTGCTGGACAGCCGCCTGCGCATGCCGGCGACGGCGCGCATGCTGGGTTTGCCGGGCGGCACGCTCGTGTGCTGCACGGCGGGTCATGACGGTACGCCGCTCCGCGACGCGGGCGCAGAGGTGCAGGAATTCGGTGCGCACGGCGACGTTGTCAACGTCTTCGAGGTCCTGGCGGCGCTGGCCGAACGCGAAATCAACGACGTTCTGGTGGAGGCGGGACGGCGGCTTGCAGGCTACCTGCTCGAAAAAGAACTGCTCGACGAGCTTGTGATTTACCAGTCGCCCCACATAATGGGCTCGGAAACGCGCGGCATGTTCGAGACGCCTCACTGGGAGGTTCTGGCGGACCGCAAAGCACTCGACATCATCGACGTACGGCGTGTCGGCCAGGACACCCGGATCACGGCGAGGTTTGCAGGCTGATGTTCACCGGCATCATCAAGGCGAAAGGCACTATCAGCGGCATGGAGAAACGGGGCGGCGACGTGCGGCTGTCCGTGCGCTCCGACGGGCTGCCCTGGACGGACTACGAGATCGGCGAGAGTATCGCCGTGAACGGCGTATGCCTGACCGCCGTGGCGCTGGATGACGACGGTTTTGCCACGGACGTCTCGGTCGAGACACTGGATGTGACGGCGCTGGGCGGCCTCGAGGTCGGCGCCGTAGTGAACCTCGAACCGTCGCTCAGCCTCGGCGAGCGCCTCGGCGGCCACCTGGTCAGCGGCCACGTCGACTGCACGGGCAAGGTCGTCGCGCGTGACGTGGACGCGCGCTCGATTCGCCTGAGGATCGAGATCCCGAAAGCCTACGCTCGCTACGTGGCGAAGAAAGGGTCGGTGTGCATCGATGGCGTGAGCCTTACCGTCAACGAGGTATCGGGAAACGCCTTCGAATTGAATATCATCCCCCACACCGCTGACGTCACGATCATCGGCGACTATCGCAAAGGCACTATCGTCAATGTCGAAGTCGACCTGCTGGCGCGTTATCTCGAGCGCCTGCTGGATGCAGACGGCGACGGCATCTCCCTCGAATTCCTGAAGGCGCATGGCTATGCCTGAAAAAACGACGCTACACCCGAACGCGGACTCACCGTTCGCCGCGATCGACGAGATCATCGCCGACGTCGCGGCCGGCAAGATGGTCATCATGGTCGACGACGAAAATCGCGAAAACGAAGGCGACCTCATCATGGCCGCGGAAAAAGTGCGCCCCGAGGACATCAACTACATGGCGATGCACGGCCGCGGCCTGATCTGCCTGACGATGACGCGCAACCGCTGCAAGCAGCTGCGCCTGCCGCTGATGGTCAGCGAGACGGACGAGCACCACGCCACCAATTTTACGATATCCATCGAGGCCGCCGAGGGCATCACCACGGGCATTTCCGCGCATGACCGTGCCAAGACGATTCAGGCGGCCGTCGCGCCGGACGCGAAACCGGAACACCTGAGCCAGCCCGGCCACATCTTCCCGGTCATGGCGCAGCCGGGCGGCGTGCTGACGCGCGCCGGTCACACGGAAGCCGGCTGCGACCTGGCTCGCCTCGCCGGGCTCGAACCCGCGGCGGCGATCGTCGAAATCCTCAATGACGACGGCACGATGGCGCGTCGACCCGACCTCGAGAAATTCGCGCGCAAGCACGGCATCCGCATCGGCACGATCGCGGACCTGATTCGCTACCGGCTCGAGAAAGAGCGCAACGTCGAGCGCATCGCGGAAAAAGCCGTCGAAACCGAGTACGGCGAATTCACGATGTACTGTTACGACGATCACGTGAATCGTTCGGTGCACATCGCGCTCGTCAAGGGGGATCTCGACTCGGTCGAGGCACCGCTCGTTCGCGTGCACATCCAGGACACGCTCGGTGACGTCGTCGGCGTCAAGAGCCCGTCCCTCGGCTGGCCGCTGCACAGCGCCATCGAGCGAATCGCGGCCGAAGCGGTCGGTGCCATCGTCGTGTTGCGGGACCAGGAAACCACGCGCGATTTCATGGACGCGGTCGAGCATCTCGACACGCATCACGACGAGCTCGAGAGCCGCCGCACGGGCGACGCGGTGCTGCGCACTTACGGCGTGGGCGCCCAGATCCTGCGCGACCTCGGGCTCAGCAAAATCCGTGTATTATCGGCGCCTAAACAAATGTACGCGATTTCGGGCTTCGATCTCGAAATCACCGAGTACGTCTGAAGAAGCAACCCCGGATGAGCAAGATCAAGACAACAGAAGGTGACCTGATCGTCCGCGATGCGCGGTTCGCGATCGTCGCATCGCGCTTCAACGAGTTCATCGTCGAGTCGCTGATCAGGGGCGCGGTGCATTGCCTGAAGCAGCACGGCGCCGACGAGGGCGATATCGAGATCGTGCGTGCCCCGGGTGCATTCGAAATGCCGCTGGCCGTCGAGAAGGTCGCGGCAACGCGCCGCTTCGACGGCATCATCGCGCTCGGTGCCGTGATCCGCGGCGCCACGCCGCACTTCGACTACGTCGCCGGCGAGTGCGTCAAGGGCGTGACGGCCGCCGGCGTGAAACACGGCGTGCCGATCGGCAACGGCGTGCTGACGGTCGATACGATCGAGCAGGCCATCGAGCGTGCCGGTACCAAGGCCGGCAACAAGGGCGAGGAAGCGACGCTAGCCGTCATCGAAATGGTCAACCTGCTGCGTCGAATCGACTGATGGGCAACGCGGAGACCAAAGGCGCAGGCGCCCGCACCCGCGCCCGCGAGCTGATGGTGCAGGCCCTGTACCAGAAGCAGATCGCCGGTCACTCGACGTCCGAACTCGTTGCGCAGTTCCACGAGGACCCCGCCTACCGGCGCGTCGACCAGGAATTCTTCGACGAGATTTTTCCCGCGATCAGCAACGGCCAGGCCGGCCTCGAAACCAGGATCGATGAGCTGATCGATCGGCCGCTCGAGCAGCTCGATCCGATCGAGCTGTCGATCCTGCTGATCGGCGTGTACGAACTCGCGCATCGCATCGACATTCCCTACCGGGTCGTCATCAACGAGGGCGTCAATCTCGCGAAGCGCTTCGGTGCGACCGACGGCCACAAGTACATCAATGCGTGCCTCGACGTCGCCGCGCAGTCACTTCGCCAGGTCGAGGTTCAAGCCGGCGCCGGTGGATGAGTTCGGGCTGATCCGGCGCTACTTCACGCGCCGCGCCCGGTACGCCGGAGTCATCGTCGGCGTCGGTGACGACGGGGCCATACTCGAGCCGGCGGCCGGCCTGCAGCAGGTCCAGGTCATCGATACCGTCGTCGAAGGCGTGCATTTCCCGCGCGGCTTGCCTGCGGCCGACGTCGGCTACCGCGTCGTGGCCGTCAATCTTTCCGATATCGCCTCGATGGGCGCCGTGCCGCGATGGATGACGCTGGCGCTGACGCTGGCTGGCCAGGACGAGCAGTGGGTCGAGGGGTTCGCGAGCGGCCTGTTCGAGGCGGCGGACGCACATGGCGTCGATCTCGTCGGTGGCGACACGACCCGGGGCGAGGTCGCCGTGGCCACCGTGCACGTCACGGGAGAGATCGAGGCAGGCCGGGCTCTGTTGCGCAGCGGCGCGAGGACGGGCGATACGGTCTTTGTCACCGGGTCGCCCGGCGACGCGGCGGCGGGCCTGTCGCTGCTCGAGGACGGACGCGGTGACGACTACCTCACGCGGCGCTTCCGGCGTCCGACCCCGCGCATCGCCACCGGGCGTGCGCTGGTCGGCGTCGCCAGTGCCTGTATCGACGTTTCCGACGGCCTCGTCGGCGACCTCCGCAAGCTGTGCGAGGCCAGCGGCGTCGGCGCGGACGTCGACGTCGGCTCCTTGCCCCTGTCCGACGACATCGTTGCCGCGTTCGGGCGCGACAGGGCCATCGAGTTTGCGCTGACCGGCGGCGACGACTACGAGCTGTGCTTTACAGCGTCCGCCGATGCCGTTGCCGGGCTGGACGGCGTGACGGCGATCGGCGTTATCACGGACGGCGGCGCGATCGTGTGCCGCCGCGATGGTGCGATTGTCGACGTCGACGATGGCGGGTACCGTCACTTCGCATGAACAAGAACGCGAGAATCCCGGCCTCGACGGTGTTCGCGGACCCGGTCCACTTCCTGGCGTTCGGCTTCGGCACGGGCCTCGCGCCGTTCGCGCCCGGGACGTTCGGGTCGCTGCCCGGGGTGCTGCTGTTCTGGCTGACGCTCGATTTCGGACTTTATGTTCAATTGGGCATAGCCCTCGCGCTGGCCGCGGCCGGCATCTGGATTTGCGGAGAGAGCGCGCGTCGCATCGGTGTCCACGACCACGGCGGCATCGTTTGGGACGAGATCGCAGGCATGTACGTCACGCTGTTCCTGGCGCCCGTGTCGGTCAGCGGTTTCGTCCTCGCATTCGTGCTGTTTCGCGTGATGGATATTGTCAAACCCTGGCCGATTCGGGACCTGGATCACAGAATGCACGGGGGGCTGGGAATTATGCTGGACGACCTGTTAGCTGCCCTCTACGCCGCATCGTTACTGGCCTTGTACGGGTGGTTCATGATCTGAAGCGAGACAACATGTCCAGCAAGGTTTCGGAATTTCAGCGCCCGAGCGACGTGCCCGAGAAGATC
>JBFGYM010000088.1:0-9084 GCA_041587435.1 Woeseiaceae bacterium | reverse complement strand
TAGCGGATCGTCTCGGAGCGGACCAGGTTGCCGTCGGCGTCGAGGTCCAGCAGGACGGCCGCTATCTCGAGCAGCGCATCCGTCTGCGCATTGAATCCGCCGGTCTCGACGTCGACCACGACCGGCAGGAAGCCGCGAAAGCGGTTCGCCATTCTGATTTCGTCTGTCACCTAGAGTGAAGCCTTGAAAAGGTTTTCGTCGAGTACGGCACTCATCGTATAGCGTACGCCGAATCCCGTGAACCGCGAAGCGACGTGCGCGAGGCCGCCCTGGCGGTGCCCGGCGCCGAGGTCGATGTGCACCCACGGGATGTCGTTCTCGACGAACTCCGCGAGGAAACTCGCGGCAAGTATATGGTCGCCGATGCCTTTCACCGAACACTGCTGGAAATCCGCGGTGTCGCTTTTCAGGTCTTCCATGAATTCCTTGCCGATGGGGAAGGGCCAGACGCGTTCGCCGCTGGTGTTCCCGACCGCGACGAGCGCGTCATGGAGCTGCGCCTTGTTGGTGAAAATGCCCGAGTACCGCGTCGTCAGCGCCCGGATGCAGCTCCCGGTCAATGTCGCAAAGTCGAAGATCATGCCGGGCTTGTCGCGGCTCGCGAGCACGAGCGTGTCGGCGAGAACCATGCGGCCTTCCGCGTCGGTGTGGATTGTCTGGATGGTTTTGCCGTTGGCCGCCGTCACGACGTCCTGCGATTTGTACGCTCGCGGACCCGTGCGATTTTCCGAGAGCGCGAGCCAGCAGTCGACCGCGATCGGCAGGCCGAGTGCGCTGATGGCGACGAACGTACCGAGCGCAACGGCGCTGCCCTGCATGTCGGCGTGCATGTCGAGCATGAACTCGAACGGCTTCAGGTTGGTGCCGCCGGTGTCGAAGATGATGCCCTTGCCGACGAGGGCGAGATCGGCTTTGGCCGATTTCGCGCCGGGACGGTAGCGCAGCCGCACGATGGAGGCACTGTCGTCGTCGTTGCCCTGCGCGACGGCGAGAAAGGCGCCGCAGCCGAGCTTGCCCAGTTCGCGCGTGCCGAAGCGCTTGAACTGCCAGCCGTTGTCCTTCGCCATCGTGCGAACGAGCGTCGTGTAACGGTCCGCATCGAGCAGGTTCGGCGGCAGCGTCGTGAGCCAGCGCGCCAGGTTGTTGCCCCGGGCCTCGGCCGAAAGGCGCCGGGTGTCCACCTTCTCGTCGAGCCCGACCAGGCGAATGCTGCGTATTGTCTCGGCGTCCGGTTTGCGCTTGAACGCGGGCAACCGGAAGGCGGCGGCGAGGGCTGCGGCGAGCACGTTGCGAACGATGGCAGCCTGCGTTGCGGTGTCGAAGCCGATTGCGCAAATGCCGAGAACTCCGGCCCGCTGGTCAGTTGCGGCCGCAACCAGTTTGCGGCCGAGCGTCAGTTGTTCGAAGGTCGTTGCGTCCGCGCCGAGCGTGCCGCCGACGATCAGCGTCTGGCGCTTGTTGGCCGCTCGCGTCGAGAACGCGGGCGTCGATCCGGGTGCGTGCTTGCGGTAAACCGCCTGTATTTTCGCGCCTTGCGGCAGCTTGCCGAACTCCGACCGCGCCGGTTTCGCCGGTAGTATCACCAGCAACTGATCGATCGACTCGAGGGTCTTCGCATCGACGCGCCCGGGTTTCTGATAGATACGAATATCGGTAGTATCGGGCGTAATGTTTTGCATCGCGGTAATTCCCCGTCGAACTTGACCGATGCGACGCAAAGGCCGAAGATGTTGCCCCCATATGCGATCCGCTCGGCCCGTGCATGGCTGCGGGCATCCTAGCAGGACGCATCACGTAATTCACGCGCAGACCAGCCGTTCCTCTGAGCAGGCCGGGCGGACGAAATATGAGCAGTTTCAATCCTTTCGACGACATTGACCCTATCGAGACCCGGGAGTGGATCGAGTCCATCGATTCGGTCCTGACGCAGCACGGCCCCTGGCGTGCCCATTTCCTTTTGAACCGGATGATCGACTTCGCACGTCGGTCGGGCGCGTACCTTCCGTACAGTCCGAACACGGCGTACCTGAACACGATCGGCAAGGCACGCCAGCCGGAATACCCGGGCGACCGTTCGCTCGAGCGCCGCATCGAGGCCTACATCCGCTGGAACGCGATGGCCATGGTCGTCAACGCCAATCGCATCAGCACCGAGTATGGCGGCCACATCTCGAGTTACGCTTCGTCGGCGACGCTGTACGAGGTCGGATTCAATCATTTCTGGCGAGGTGCGACCGACAAGCAGGAAGGCGACATGGTCTTCATGCAGGGCCACTCCTCGCCGGGCATCTATGCGCGCGCGTTTCTCGAGGGTCGCCTGCAGGAGAAGGACCTCGATCGCTTCCGTCGCGAGGTCGGGGGTGGCGGCCTGTCGTCGTACCCGCATCCGTGGCTGATGCCCGACTTCTGGCAGTTCCCCACGGTTTCGATGGGCCTCGGCCCGATGATGGCCATCTACCAGGCACGCTTCATGCGCTACATGGAGAACCGCGGCCTGACGGAGCCGAGCGATCGCAAGGTCTGGTGTTTTCTCGGCGACGGCGAAATGGACGAGCCCGAATCGATGGGCGCGATCACGATGCCGGTGCGCGAGGGCCTCGACAACCTGGTGTTCGTCGTCAACTGCAACCTGCAGCGGCTCGACGGCCCGGTGCGCGGCAACGGCAAGATCATCCAGGAACTCGAAGCCGCGTTCGGCGGCGCGGGCTGGAACGTGGTCAAGGTCATCTGGGGGTCGCGCTGGGATCCGTTGCTGGCACAAGACACCTCCGGCAAGCTGCGGCAAATCATGGAAGAGACCGTCGACGGCGAGTACCAGAAGATCAAGTCGATGGACGGCAAGTACGTCCGCGACACCTTCTTCGCCAAGTACCCGGAGACGGCCGAGATGGTCGCCAACATGTCGGACGACGAGATCTGGCGCCTCAATCGCGGCGGCCACGATCCGCTCAAGGTCTACGCCGCCTACGATGCCGCGATGCAACACAAGGGCGGCCCGACGATCATCCTGGCCAAGACCATCAAGGGCTACGGAATGGGCAAGGCGGGCGAAGGCCAGAACATCGCGCACCAGCAGAAGAAGATGGATCTCGAGCACGTCAAGGCGTTCCGCGACCGCTTCAACATCCCGGTCAGCGACGAGCAGCTGGGCGACACGGTGCCGTACTGCAAACCGGCGGCGGACAGTGCCGAGTTCGAGTACATGATGGAGCGCCGCCAGGCCCTCGGCGGTTACCTGCCGCGGCGCCGCGAGAAGTCGTCCGCGCTGCACGTGCCGCCGCTCGAGGTCTTCCGGACGCAGCTCGAAGGCACGGGCGAGCGCGAGGCCTCGACGACGATGGCATTCGTGCGCATGCTGACGGCGCTGACGCGCGACAAGCAGATCGGCAAGCACGTCGTGCCGATCGTGCCCGACGAGGCGCGCACGTTCGGCATGGAGGGCATGTTCCGCCAGGTCGGCATCTACGCCTCCAAGGGCCAGCTCTACGAGCCGCAGGACGCGGGGGAACTGATGTACTACCGCGAGGACCAGAAAGGCCAGATCCTCGAGGAAGGCATCAACGAAGGCGGCGCGCTGTGCTCGTGGATCGCGGCGGGAACTTCGTACTCGAACCATGACGTGCCGATGGTGCCGTTCTACATCTACTACTCGATGTTCGGCTTCCAGCGCGTCGGCGACTTCGTCTGGGCTGCGGGCGACATGCAGACGCGCGGATTCCTGATCGGCGGCACCGCCGGCCGGACGACGCTGGCGGGCGAGGGGCTGCAGCACCAGGACGGGCACAGCCTCGTCGCGGCGTCGACGGTCCCGAATTGCCGGGCCTACGATCCGACGTACGCGTACGAACTGGCCGTTATCGTCCAGGACGGACTGCGCCGCATGATCGGCGAGCAGGAAAACGTCTTCTACTACATCACCTGCATGAACGAGAACTACGTGCACCCGCCGATGCCGGCCGGTGTCGAGGAAGGCATCCTGCGCGGGCTTTACCCGCTCGATTTCAACGAGAGCCCGGGCAAGATTCGCGTGCAGCTCATGGGATCGGGAACGATCCTTCGCGAGGTAATCGCGGCGAAAGACCTGTTGATGGAAGATTTCGGCATCGTCGCCGACGTCTGGTCGGTGACGAGTTTCAACGAACTGCGCCGCGATGCGCTCGAGGCGGAGCGCTGGAACCACCTGCACCCCGAAGCGCCGCCGCGCAAGTCGTGGATCGAGCAGTGTTTCGCCGACCGGCCCGGGCCGTATGTCGCCGCAACCGACTACATGAAAATCGTCTCCGACCAGATCCACCGCTGGGTGCCGGGTAAGCTCTACTCGCTCGGCACGGACGGCTACGGGCGCAGCGATGCGCGCAAGGCCCTGCGCGAACATTTCGAAGTCGACCGGCGGTTTATCGCTGTCACGGCAATGAACGCGCTGGCGCTTGACGGCGTGCTCGACAGGAAGACCGTGGTCCAGGCCATCGATAAGTACGGCATCGATCCGGATCGGCCCGATCCGGTGACGCTGTAGCCGGGAGCGCGCGCGTGACGAGAACGATCGACATCGTGGTACCGGACCTCGGCGACTTCGAGAAAGTCGAAGTCATCGAGGTACTGGTCGGCGCCGGCGACAAGGTGGAACGCGAGCAGGGCCTCGTGACGATCGAGACCGACAAGGCCTCGATGGACATCCCCGCGCCGGAGAACGGCGTTATCGAGGAACTGACGATCGACGTGGGTGGTACCGTGTCGACGGGCGACGTGATCGGCCGCCTGACGATGGAAGTCGGCGACACGGTCGTCATCACGCCGGCGATCGCGTCGGTGCCAACCGGCGACACGACCGTCATGGCGGGGCCGGCAGGCCGGGAACGCAAGTCGGGCGGCAAGCAGACGCTCGTCGTGCCCGACATCGGCGGCTTCAGCGACGTCGACGTGATCGAGGTTCACATCAGTGCCGGCGACACGGTGGCCGTGGACGATTCACTGATCACGCTCGAGACGGACAAGGCGGCCATGGATGTCCCTGCCGTGGTCGCCGGGACCATCGAGGAAGTGCTCGTCCGGGTCGGGGACAAGGTCTCCGAGGGCGCGACGATCGCGATCATCGAGGCGCAGGCGGCGGCGCCTGCTGCAGAACCGGTGGCCGAGGCAAAGCCGACACCCGCTGCGAAGCCGTTACCCGCAGCGAAGCCGGCACCCGCGGCGACGCCTGCCAAATCGTCCGCGATCGACGAGGCCGGTTTTGCCCGTGCGCACGCCAGCCCGTCGGTGCGCAAGCTGGCGCGGGAACTCGGCGTGGATCTTGCCGGGGTCCAGGGAACGGGACTGAAAAACCGCGTCCTGCACGACGACGTCAAGGCATTCGTCAAGGCGATCCTGAGCGGCAGGGCGCCGGCGCCGGCGGGCGGCGGGCTGCCGGCAACGCCGGTCGTGGACTTTGCGAAGTTCGGCGACATCGAAATGCAGCCGCTGACACGCATCCAGAAGATCTCGGGCCCGCGCCTGCAGGCGAGCTGGATCAACCTGCCGCACGTCACGCAGCACGACCTTGCGGACATCACCGAGCTTGAGGCGAAGCGCCAGGAATTGAAAGGGCCGGCCAAAGCGCGCGGCATCGGCCTGACGCCGCTCGCGTTCATCATGAAAGCCTGCGTCACGGCGTTGCAGGAATTCCCCAGGGTCAACGCCTCGTTGTCCGCAGACGGCGAGCACCTCGTCTTCAAGAAGTACATCCACCTCGGCTTCGCGGCCGACACCGACCAGGGGCTCATGGTCCCGGTCATCCGCGATGCGGACAAGAAAGACGTTTACGAGATCGCGAAGGAACTCGGCGAGCTGTCCGCGCTCGCGCGCGAGGGCAAGCTCAAGGCCGACCAGTTGCAGGGCGCGACATTCACCATCTCGAGCCTCGGCGGGATCGGCGGCACGGCATTCACACCGATCGTCAATGCGCCCGAGGTCGCAATCCTGGGCGTCTCGCGGTCGTCGATGCAGCCGGTCTGGAACGGCTCGGAGTTCGAGCCGCGGCTGATGCTGCCGCTGTCGTTCTCCTATGACCACCGCGTCATCGACGGCGCCCAGGCCGTGCGCTTCACCACTTTCCTCGGCGCTCAGCTCGCCGACGTCGACGCGTTGCTGAGGGCGATTCCCTAGTGGCGGTCAGGCTCACGATTCCCGACCTCGGGGACTTCTCCGATGTCGAAGTGATCGAGGTCATCGCCTCGCCGGGCGATGTCGTGGCGGTCGAGGATCCGCTGATCACGCTCGAAACCGACAAGGCGACGATGGACGTGCCGGCGGAAGCCGCGGGAACGATCGTGTCGATCGACGTCAAAGTCGGTGACCGCGTCTCGAAAGGCGATCCGCTCGTGACGATCGAGCCGGCGGCCGACGACGTGGCCGAGGAGTCCATCGAGGAAACGCGCAAGATGGCAGCGCCGGAGATCGTCGCGGCGATGCGGCCGCCCGGCGATGCCGAGCAGGCTGCGCCGGCAACCACGGCCGCGACAGGTGATGCGACGCACCGCGCCGAACTGGTCGTCATCGGGGCCGGCCCCGGCGGCTACACGGCGGCGTTCCGCGCCGCCGATCTCGGCATGGACGTGCTGCTCGTGGAGCGCTCGCCCGTGCTCGGCGGCGTCTGCCTGAACGTCGGCTGCATCCCGTCGAAAGCGCTGCTGCATGCGGCGAAGGTGATCGACGAGGCCGCCGCGATGGCCGAGCACGGCGTCGTCTTCGGCCAGCCGGCGATCGACGCGAACAAGCTGCGCGACTGGAAAAACGAGGTCATCGGCAAGCTGACGGGCGGCCTGTCGACGATGGCGAAACAGCGCAAGGTCCGCGTCGTCCAGGCGACAGCGCTGTTCGACTCGGCCAACCGGTTGCGGCTCGACAACGACGAGACGGTCGATTTCGAGAAGTGCATCATTGCGGCCGGTTCGGAACCCATGATGCTGCCCAACCTGCCCAACGACCCCCGCATCGTCGATTCGACCGGCGCGCTCGAGCTCGCTCCCTTGCCGAAGCGCCTGCTGGTCGTCGGCGGCGGCATCATCGGTCTCGAAATGGCCTGTGTATACAGTGCGCTGGGGACCGACGTGAGTGTCGTCGAACTCATGGACCAGCTCATGCCGGGCACGGACAAGGACTTGCTGCGGCCGTTCACCAAGGTCATCCAGGAGCGCTACGAGGCCATCCTGCTGAAGACGAAGGTCACGGGCATGCGTGCGACGGTGCCGGGCATCGAAGTCAGTTTCGAGGGCGAGAAGGCGCCGTCGATCGGCGTGTACGATCGGGTGCTCGTCGCGATCGGGCGGCGCGCCAACGGCGACAGGCTCGATGCCGGCAAGGCGGGCATCGAGGTCGACGAGCGCGGCATCATCGCGGTCGACAAGCAGATGCGCACGAACGTCCCGCACATCTTCGCCATCGGCGACCTCGCAGGCGGCCCGATGCTCGCGCACAAGGCGACGCACGAGGCCAAGGTGGCAGCCGAAGCCGCCCACGGCGAAAAGAGTTTCTTCGATGCACGCACGATCCCGTCGGTGGCGTACACCGATCCCGAGATCGCGTGGGTCGGCCTGACCGAAACCGAGGCCCGGGCGGAGGGCATCGACTACGAGAAAGCGCAGTTCCCGTGGGCGGCCAGCGGACGGGCGCTGTCGCTCGGCCGGCCGGAAGGCTTCACGAAACTGCTGTTCGACCCGCAGACCGGGCGCGTGATCGGCGGCGCCATCGTCGGGCCGCATGCCGGCGACCTGATCGCCGAGATCGGGCTGGCCATCGAGATGGGCGCCGACGCGGCCGACATCAGTCTGACGATCCACCCGCACCCGACGCTCTCCGAGACCGTCGCGTTCTCGGCCGAAGCGTTCGAAGGGACGCTGACGGACCTCTACCTGCCGAAGAAAAAACGCTGATCAGCGCACGCCGCGCGCGCGTGCCTGGCCAATCACGTCCTGAGCCGCCGCCGTGACGAGCCCGGGCTTGTGCTCGAAGCGCAACACCGACTCGGCGACCTCGACCGCGTCCTGCAGGCGGCCGACGTACAGGTAGGCGTTGGCGAGCAACAGCCGCGACGCCTGGTCGTGCGGCGCGGCCGCGGCCGCGGCTTCGAGAAACTCGATGGCCTCGTGCGGGTCCCGGCCCTTGGCGAGATACGCGAACCCCATCAGCGAGTTCAGTTCGGGCGTGGCCTCGGCGATCGTGAGCGCGTTCTCGAGCGACTCGATCAGGCGGGAGGCATGGCGGTCCCGCTCTTTCTCGTCAATGCTCGTCGATACGCGCTGAGCCCAGTACTGCGCATAGTCCATCCAGATCGTGAAGTCCCACGACATCAGGTGGATCGCGGCCTCGAAACGCTCGTTCGCCGCGTCGACGTCGCCGCGATGGCCGGCGACGCGCCCGAGACCGGCCTCTGCGTGGGCGCGCAGTTCATCGTCGTCGAGCACTTTCAGGAACCAGCGTTCGGCCCCGTCGACGTTGTCGAAGCGCAGCGCCATGCGGGCCAGTACCAGCCGCGCTTCGGCCGGCGTCATCGCCGTAACGCTCGCGGAGAAACCGGGCAGCGCCGTATCCGCGGGCAACGTGCGGCTCTCGAAATCGCGGTTCAGGTAATAGCGCAGCAGCGCGTTTTCGAGCTGGTCGGCTTCGAGTTCGAATGCGGCCTCGAACGCCTCGATCGGCGCCGTGCCGGCCGAGACTTGCCGGGCGTAGTCCCGCATCTGCTGCGGGAGCCTGCCATCGGCGCCGGGCTGCGCGTGCATGTAATGCACCAGCAACCAGGATTGGGCGTAATAGAGGCTGGCCTCGACGTCGTCGAGATCGGAGGTGTCGGTGACGTCGAGGACCGTGCGCAACGGCAGCCAGGTGGCGAAATTCAGGCTCGCGACATGCTGGCTTGGCGCCAGTGCGTACTCGTAGGTGTTGTTGCCGAGCCGCGAGTGCGACAGGTACTCGGCGCGGCCCTCCTCGTACCACCGCGGATACCGGACCCGCCCCGACTGCTTGCTGAGGTAATGCGCATACTCGTGCAGGATCACCTGGATGCCCGACGACTCCGCCGTGTCCTGGATCAGGATGGCGTTCTCGCGCAGG
>JBFGYM010000087.1:0-9112 GCA_041587435.1 Woeseiaceae bacterium | reverse complement strand
GCCGAGCAGGCAAGACAGCATTCCGAGGACCTGACCGCGCCGAACGGCGGCGACATGGGCTGGCTGCACCGCGGGACACTCGGGCCCGACATCGAGGCGGCGCTCGACGAACTGCAGCCCGGCGAGTTGGCCGAAGCGCCGGTGCGTGTGCTCGAAGGCATCGTGATTGCGCGTCTCGAAGAGCGCCGGCCGGCAACCGTCGTGCCGTTTGCCGACGCGCGTGAGCAGGCATTGGCCCTGTATCGGCGCGAGACCAGCGACGCAGCGTATGCGAGGAACATCGCGCGGCTGCGCGATTCGAGCGACATCCGCGTCGACCACGGCTACGTGGACACGGCGAGCCGTTGAGAGGCCGGCGGAAGCTGAGGTGATGACGGCAAAGTGCAGGCAGTGGCGATTGACGGAGCGTGGCCGGGCCGCCGTGCTCGGTCTCTGTGCGTCGCTCGCCTGCCAGCCGCTGGCGGCCCAGATCGGCCCGCTGGATCTCGGCGGCTACGCGGAATACCGCTTCGACCATATCGCCGGCGGCAACGCCGGTTCGCCGGTCGCGCACCGGTTTGCCGTGCGCACCGACTTCGCCACGTATGTCTGGCGCCCCTGGCTCCTGACGGCGTCCGGCGGGCTGAATGTCGTCTACGGTACGTCGGACACGGGCGCCGTGTCGCGCGAGAGCACGAGCCTCGGCGGCAACATCCGGCTCAACTTCCTGCCGCGCAGCAAGTTCCCCCTGGCGGTCTACTACATCGACACGGATGACGATACGGAGGCAGCCTCGATCCGGACGTCGGGCTCGACCCGCCAGTACGGCTTTACACAGCAGCTTCACACCAAACGACTCGGGCGTTACAGCCTCGACTGGCAACAGGGCGAGTCAAGTTCGCTGAGCGACACGAGTATCCTCGTGCACCACAATCGCCGCTACGAGCGTGCGCAGCTCAGCGTCGACAAGGCGGTCGGCGCACATCGCTTCGGCCTGTCTTCGCGGTATTTCGACCTGAGTGCCAATGCGCCGGGCTCGCGCACCGAGGCACTGCGGCACACGTTGCGTCACAATTTCCGCAGCGGCACGACCTTCACGTGGCGCAATGACGCGTTCCTCAACGACGAAAACCAGACCAACGAGATCTTCTGGTCGGACCGGCGCTACTACCAGTTCAACAGCCTGGTCACCTGGCTCCCGGAAACGCGGCGCCGCCTGCTCGTCACGGGCAGGGGATTGTTCCAGGGCAGCGAATCCCTGACGCCCCTGTCCGATTTCAGTCAGCACGCGACGTCGGCGAGCGCGAACGCGAGTTATTACCTGACGGACAGGCTGACCCTTACGGCCGGGCTGGGCGCCGCCCGCGGGTCCAGCGACGAGCGGGGCGACACACAATCCCATTTCCAGCAGGTATCGGCCGCCTACCGGTCTGCCACGGTGCCGGCACTGGGTGGCAACTATGCCTGGCGCGCCAACGTCGCTGCGGCCAACCGTCTCGACGACAACGACACGGAGCGGGTCGAACGTCAGATCGGCGTTATCACGTTGGGACACAGCTTCAACAAGTCCCTCGACGTCGCGGCGCTGGGTCCGATCCAGTTCAAGCTGTCGCAGGACGTGGGCACCAACGCCGACACGACCGGGCGCAAACGCGAGCAGCTGCGCCACAGTGTCCACGTAACCACCGGATCGCGCGGCGACACCATCGAGCGATTCGTGAGGCTGTCGCTGACGGATCAGCGGACATTCGGCGATGAGAGGCGCACCAATCAGCTCGTGAACCTGCAGCTGTCCCTGCGCGGCAGGCCGGACAACGATCGCCAGTGGACCGGCAACATGTCGGTTCAGTACGGTCGGAATCGCCTGCAGTTCCCGGCGGAATTCGCGGGAGATGCGGAATCTCTCGGTTACAGTGTTAACCTCGATTATCGGCACGCCAACCTCTGGGGCGTATCGAACCTCGATTTCAACTCCGAGTTCCGTTTCCTGAGCAGCGACCTGCAAACCGACGATCCGCTGGACCTCGATATCGGCTTTGACAGCGAGACGCGCCTGTCCTACTGGCGGAACAGGCTGCTGTACACGATCGGGCTTCTGCGGCTGCAGGGCATCGTGACGCTTCGCGAAGTGGATGGCGACCTGGTGGCCGGCGTCACGCTGACTGTCCGCCGGTACTTCGGCAATTGAACCTTTGACCTGTTTTGAGTGACAAGGACCATATGAACCTACGTTTTGCATCCATTACGACGCTGGTCGTCCTCTCCGTCGGCGTGCTGGCCATTCAGCTATGGCCCGGATCGGCGGACGCGGAGTACGGCGATGTCGTGCTCAACCAGTACTCGAGCGACGCCGACATGCGGCCGGTCGTCTTTCCGCACTGGTTTCACCGCATTCGTTTCCGCTGCAAGGTCTGTCACGGCGACCTCGGCTTCGAATTCAAGGCCGGCGGCAACGACATCAACATGATGAAGATCATCGACGGCCAGTATTGCGGTGCCTGCCACAACGGTGACGTCGCGTGGTCGATCGAGAACTGCGAGCTGTGTCACTCGGGCAAACCGGATACCCCGACGCAGGTCCATCACAGCACGACGGTGCGCCAGGCGGCTCCTGCCCGGGATGACGACGAGAAGGAGGGCGAGGAATGAGCCGAACAAGCACGCGCAGGTTCCTGCTGGCGTGCCTCGCCGTCGCGACCGCGCCGCTGGCCCTGGTGCACGGCGTGTCGGCGCAGGACAACCCGAATGCGTTCAATCGCCTGATGACGCCGCCGAGCGAACGCAATGCCGCGCCCGAGTCGGACGGCATCCACGACCCGGCCGCGGACGGCACGATGATGCTGCAGCCGCCGCGCGAGGCGTTTGCCGGGCTGCCGAAGTCGCGGGCCGGCAACTACATCAACTGGAGCAAGGCGATCGAGGACGGCATGCTCGCGCCTCGCTATGACATTCACAATCCGGACGCCAGCCCAGTCGTGCTTGACCTCAATATCGTCCGCGAGGTCAAAGGGACCATGCCGGACGTCGTTTATCCGCATAAACAGCACACGCAGTGGCTGGATTGCGCGAACTGCCACCCCGCGATCTTCATCCCGATGAAAGGGGCCAACCAGATCAGCATGGCCTCGATCATGATGGGCGAGAAATGCGGGGTCTGCCACGGCAAGGTCGCTTTTCCGGTGTCCGAATGCCGACGTTGCCACTCGCAGCCGAAAGCCGTCGAGACCACCAGCAAGGAGAACTAGACATGCAAATGAATACAGGTCCACGGCAGGTCGCGGCGATCACGATTATCAGCCTGGCGTTCGGGTTGCCGTTGTCGATCGAGGCAGCTGCGAGCGAGGACGAACTGGCAGGCCGAATCGACATGGTCCGGACGCTGTTGTTCGAGTCGAGTGCGGCCAGGCGCGTCGACGAGAGCGACAGCGACGAAGCCCGGCAAAAGCGCGCGGAGGCGATTGCCCTGTACGAGGCGGCGCTGCCCCCGGGAGACATCGAGGTCCGCAAGGCCAAGCTGAAGCAGGCGGTCGACCTGATCTACCAGGCTTCCGCCGCGGTCCCCTCATCCGCATCGTCGCGGGACAAGAGCCTCAGGGATTTCGAGCGTCGCCGGGAGTCGCTGGACGCGCTGCTCGATGCGCACGAACGCATCATGGCGGAAAAGGGAACGGACGACCTGCACGCATCTCTGCTCGATAACGTCGAGACGGATATCAGTGCCGCGCAAACGTTGCTGGCGAGCGGCGATGTCGACATGGCACGCGAACGCCTGGACCGGGCGTACGACGTCACGCGGCTGGCCGTCGAGACCTCGCGCGAGGGCGAGACGCTGAAGCGCGAACTCAAGTTCGAGACACCCGCGGACGAATATGACTACGAGCTGGATCGCAACGAGACGCATCGCATGCTGCTGACCGTGTTGCTGAAGGACAAGATGAATGACGAACGAATCCGCGACAAGGTGAATGCTTTCGTAAAAACGGCGGACACCCATCGTGCCGCTGCCGACGACATGGCGAAAAGCAAGCGCTACGAAGAGGCCATCAAGGAACTCGAGCGGTCGACGGCCGAACTCGTCAAGGCCATTCGCGGAGCGGGCGTCTACATCCCGGGCTGAGCGTGCACGTCCGGCTTCGAAATTGCCTGTTGCTTGGGTTGCTGGTCGCGGCGCCGGCGCATGTCGCCGGGCCGTGGAAATCCCTCGACAAGGACGGCCTGCACGATCCGTCCAACCCGGCCGCCCGGCTGCTGCAGCAGCCCGCCGAGGCACTGTCGACACTGCCGCCGGCGACCGGCGGCAACCGCGTCGACTGGGTGGCCGCGGTGCGTAACGGGCAAATTGCGCCGCGCCACAGCCTGGACGGAACGGGCGACAAGGAAGTTCGCCGGACGACGATCATCATGCGCAACACGCTCGGCTTTCTGCCCGTCACGTTTCCACACGAGGGCCACTCGTTGTGGATGTCCTGCGACATGTGCCACGACAGCATCTTTGCGCCCGAGGTCAACGCCAACGACATCACGATGGTCAAGATTCTCGAGGGTGAGTATTGCGGCGTTTGCCACGGTGCGGTGTCCTTCCCGCTGACTGAATGCAATCGCTGTCATGCGGCCAAGCGCCTCGATGACCTGCTGGCGGAAAACCCCGACGCCGACGGAGACATCCTGTGACTTCGTTGCGGAATACCCGGTCGATCCTGCTGCTCATGCTGGTGCTCGCGCCGGCACTCATCGCGTGGGCGGAATACGCCGATGTGATCATCAACGAACGATCCGAAAAGGAGGGCATGTCTCCGGTCATCTACCCGCACTGGTTTCACCGCATTCGATACGAGTGCTCCGTCTGCCACGTCGACCTTGGGTTCAAGACCAAGGCAGGCGCCAATGGCATCACGATGGAAAAGATCGTGGACGGCGAGTTTTGCGGTGCGTGCCACAACGGCGAGATCGCATGGACGGTGGAAAACTGCGACCTGTGCCACAGCGGCCGGTCCGGCCTCGAGACCGGGATCAAGGGCGGGCACACGACGTCCGGCCCGGGAATCTATTGACTGCCCCGCGCAACAGGCCGGCGCGCGCGCTGATCGTGCTCACCGCACTCTGGCTGTCCGGCTGCGCCGGCGTCGCGCCCGGGCCGCTCGAATCCAGCCGCGCGACGGATCTCTGGGATGCCTCCCTGTTGCCGGTCCGGCAAATCGATCTCCAGGCGCTGGCGTTCGCTTCGGGGGTCGGCGGCGTCTCGGGCTTCGTCTCTGCGATCGCGGTCGAGGGAGACAGGCTGTACGCCGTGGATACGGCGTCGGGCCACGTACTCGAAGTCAGTCTCGCGACCGAGTCGCTGCGCACACTGGGCGTCCTGCGCGACGGCAGCTCGCAGGGGTTGCTGGCAGGCAGTGACGGCCGTGTCTACGCGCTCGATCCGCTGGACCGGTCCGTGCTGGTCATCGACCCGTTCTTTGGGCAACAGCACCGCGTGGCGCTGGGCGGTGCGGTTGCGCGGCCTGTCGATATCGCCCTGGTTGACGAGCGCGACCTCGCCGTCGTTGACGGCCTCGACGGCGGCATCGTGATGGTCGGATTGACGGGCGGTGTCGTCCGCGAGCTGCCGCTGTATCGACAGCAGTTCCCGACCGTTACGTCGCCGCGGTCTGTCGCCCATGCGGCCGGCATTTTCCTGGTGCTCGACGAGCGGGCGGACGAAATCGTGGGTTTCGAGGACATGAGGCAGCACGCAGGCCTGTATGCCGGCGGCGATCTTCGCGGTGTAAAAGCCATGACCGTCGATGACTGCGGGCGGTTCTTTGTCGCGGACGAGGAAGAGGGGACGATCTACATCGGGATCCCCGACATGAGCATCCCGGGCATTCGTATGGCCGCCGACGGTCTCTCGGGTCGGGAAACGAGCGACCTGGCGACGGATGGTACATTCCTTTACGTGGCTTCCCGAGCGGGCGGCATCTCCGTGTACCTGGTGGACCCCGGATGCGACTAGAACGGCAACTGGCTTTTGCAATGCTCGCGCTGTCGGGCGTCACCGCGTGTGCGCCAGTGCAGAAGGTAATGACCTTGCATCCCGATGCGCATGCCGAGACGGTGCAACGCGCATGGCCGGCGCCCGACAGGCTGCCGCGGCTGGAATACGAAGGCGAGCTCGTTGGCGAGCGGAACTTCGTCGCCGTCGACGGCAGCGAAGGGCGCGGCCGGCAGTTCCTGCGATGGCTCGCGGGACTGGGCGGGCCGCGCGCCGACGAGTTGCGACTGGTTCGGCCGCAGTCCGGCATCGTCGACAGCGCCGGGCGCATACTCGTCACCGACACCGGTCGACCGTCCGTCTTCGTCTTCGACGGTGCGGGCGGCAGCCTGGAGATCTGGCAGCAGGCCGAAAACGTCCTGGAATTCATGTCGCCGGTCGGGATCGTGCAGAACGGGCCGGATGAGTACCTCGTCAGCGACGCCGAGCTCGGTGCCGTGTTTCGCCTCGGCGCAGACGGGTCGCCGCGGGGGCGCTTCGGCGAGTCGGATCTGCTGCGGCCGACGGGGCTGGCCGTGGACGTTGCGACCGGCGATGTCTACGTAGCAGACACGAGCGCGCATGACGTCAAGGTGTTTTCCACCGGCGGCCGGCTGCTGCGAACGCTCGGCTTCGCGGGCGACGCCGGCGATGTGCCCGGCGCGCTGAATGCGCCGCTGCATGTCGAGGTACGCGGCGGCAGGGTGTACGTCACCGACGCACTGAATGCCACGGTGCAGGTCTTTGCGACGAGTTCCGGGGAGCCTCTCGCGCCGATCGGTCGGCGCGGACTGTTCGTTGGCAATTTCGTCAGGCCCAAGGGCGTGACGACCGACAATGACGGCAACGTCTACGTCGTCGAGTCCTATTACGACCACCTGCTTGTCTTCAGCGCCAACGGCGAATTCCTGCTGCCGCTCGGCGGCACGGGTTCGCAACCAGGGCAGTTCTTCCTGCCCGCGGGCGCCTGGTCGGATGCGCAGGACCGCATATTCATCGCCGACATGTTCAACGGCCGCATCGTCATCTTCCGTTTCCTGGGAGACAAAGGGTGAGCCGGCGGCCGCAACTCCCGGTCCTGGTGGTGGGCCTGGCGCTGGCTACGGCAGTCGCGTTTGCGCAGAGCAATAACAACGTGTCGGCGAGCAAGCACAACCTGTCGATCAGCGGGCCCGGACCGGTCATCGCGACGAGCGAATCGCAGGTTTGCGTGTTCTGTCACACACCGCACGCGGCCACGCTGGCACCGGGCGCACCGCTGTGGAACCGCGAGCTGTCGACCCAGACCTATACGCCATACACGTCCGCGTCGCTGGATGCCGAGACGATCGCCGGCCAGCTGGATCAGCCCGGAGGGAGCTCGAGGCTATGCCTGTCCTGCCACGATGGTTCACTCGCCATCGGCACCGTCAATTTCGCAGGCGGCGAGCAGAATGTCACGATCGACATGGTCGGCCTCGGGCCGGGCGGCGAGATGCCGGCGGGTGCCGGTCTCGACACCGGCTTCACCCGCAACCTCGGCACGGACCTGCGCAACGATCACCCGATTTCACTGACCTACGACACGACCCTGGCGCTGGCCGACCGCGAACTGCGTGACCCGGCACTGACAACCGACATCGAGGCCCGCGCGCCCGGAGTCCGGCCATTGTTCCCGCTCGAGAACACCGGTCCGTCGGGCGAGCAACAGGTGCAGTGCGTCAGTTGCCACGACCCGCACATCCCGGATCCGCAGACGGGCGCCCCGCGGAAGTTTCTGCGCGTGAATCGATTTCAGCAGGCCGCTCCGGGCACGGTCTTCGACAGCGCGACCGATATCGTCTGCCTCGGATGCCACGACAAGGAAGGCTGGGAGACGTCGGCGCACGCGGTGCCCACGGTCGCCGACGAGACCTATACCCTGGCCGCGGCAGCACAGCGCGAATTCGCCGACGGAACGGCGGTGTGGCAGGCGGCGTGCCAGAACTGCCACGACACGCACACGGTCAATGGCTCGCGACGCCTGCTGCGCGAGGGAACCGACAGCGCGGCAACGCCGAAGTCCGGGGGCAGCCCGGCGATCGAGGAGACCTGCTACCAGTGCCACGGCAATTCGCCCGTGATTGACAATGGCGCGGGCGAGGTCAGGAACGTCGAGGCGGACTTTCTGCTCGCGCGTCGCATGCCGATAACGAACGCCGACCAGCAGACCGGCACCGAGGCGCACGACATCGTCGATGCCGACCTCACGGAGTCGCGAGCCTCGCTCGGTCGCCCGGATCCGCTGAACCGGCACGCGGAATGCACCGATTGCCACAACCCGCACCGCGCCATGAGGAACTCGCTGTTCAACGGCCTGGGCGATGCCAACCTGTCGGCGCACGACCACGCCCCGGGGCACACGAACCTCGCATCCGGTGCGCTGAGCGGCGCGTCGGGCGTCGAGCCGCTGTACGGCTCCGGCACGTTCCTGTCGCTGCCGGCGACTTACGAGGTCAAGAGCGGCGTGGGCACGGGCACCGACGTTAACGCCTCGCACGTCACGCGCGAGTACCAGGTCTGTCTCAAGTGCCATTCCGACTACGGCTACACGGACGACGGCGTCTATCCGATCGGCACGCGGCCAACTCCCGGCGATTCGGGCGGCACGACGCTGCCGGGCACCAACAACCTGCAGCAGTACACGAACCAGGCGATGGAATTCCAGGCACCGCTGGGCGACCAGGGCGAACCCGGCGGCAATCACCGCTCCTGGCACCCGGTGATCGCGGCCACCGGGCGCTCGGCCCTCGACCGCAGCATGAGCGATTCGCCCAATCTGTTCCTCCCGCCGTGGAACGGCGCCAGTATCGGCACGCAGACGATGTACTGTTCCGATTGCCACGGCGCCACGACGGCCAACGGTACGGTCGTGCCGGCGGCCGGCGACCCCTGGGGGCCCCACGGCTCGAACAACGACTTTCTTTTGAAAGGCACCTGGTCGGCGGCCGACAGCAACAACGCGTCCACCATCTGCTTCCGCTGCCACAATCGCACCGACTACGCGACCGACACCAACGACGGCGACGGGGCGGATTACGCGAGCGGGTTCGGCGGGCCCCGAAACGAGAACCTCCATCACGAACACGCCAAGCGGGTCGGCGG
>JBFGYM010000086.1:0-9278 GCA_041587435.1 Woeseiaceae bacterium | reverse complement strand
CCGTCGGGCAGGACGCGCGGGACGTTCTCGGTGATGCCGCCGCCCGTGATGTGCGCGAGCCCCCTGACGGAGATCTCGGACATCAGCGCGAGCACGGACTGGACGTAGATACGTGTCGGCGCGAGCAGGCATTCGGCGGCCGGGACGCCGTCGATCGTCGCATCAGGCGACCCCTCCAGCACCTTGCGGATCAGCGAGTAACCGTTCGAATGCGGGCCGCTGGACGCGATGCCGATGACCGCGTCGCCCTCCGCTATCGCGCTGCCGTCGATCATCTGGTCGCGCTCGACCACCCCGACCGTGAAGCCCGCGAGGTCGTAGTCACCCGGCGCGTACATGTCCGGCATTTCCGCGGTTTCGCCGCCGATCAGGGCGGCCCCGGCCTGCAGGCAGCCCTCGGCGATGCCGGCAATGACGTCGCTCGCCATGTCGTTATCCAGCTTTCCGCAGGCAAAGTAATCGAGGAAGAACAGCGGTTCGGCACCCTGTACGAGGACGTCGTTCACGCACATCGCGACCAGGTCGATGCCGATCGTGTCGTGCTTGCCGAGGCGCTGGGCCAACATCAGTTTCGTGCCGACACCGTCGGTTCCAGACACCAGCACGGGTTCCCGATAGCGGCCCGGGGGCAGGGCGAACAGCCCGCCGAATCCACCGAGGCCGGCGAGCACCTCGGGCCGGCGGGTGCGCATGACGAGCGGCTTGATGCGCTCCACGAGTGCGTTACCCGCATCGATATCGACGCCGGCGTCCTTGTACGTAAGAGGTTTATTGCTCATGGCGGGGTGGCATACTCTGCGAGGGCGATATAATAGAGCTTAGAATCAAGTGGGGAAACCACCCTTGCTGAAATCTCGGAATCACGAAACGGCCGGCCGCCGCCGGCACGCGGTGCTGTTGACGCTCGTATCCCTGCTCCTCTGGAGCCCGGCGGGTGCGGTCGAGGTTCCGACGCTTTACACGGCTGAAGTCCCTTATGATCGCGAAGCGCGCGATCCCCGGTCGGACGCCTACGACGCCGCGCTCCGGGAGGTGCTGCTGCGCGTGTCGGGCTCCGGCCTCGCCGCTAATGACGCGGCGATTGCCGAGTTGTTCCCGAATCCTGCCTCGTACGTCATGCAGTTTCGTTCCGGCGCCGACGACACGTTGTGGGTCTCCTTCGATGGTCTGGCCATCGAGCAGGCGCTGCGCAATGCCGGCGAGACGTTCTGGGGCGCGGAACGGCCGCTGACCCTCGTCTGGCTCGCCGTCGACTGGGGGCAGGGCGCGCGCGAGATCATCGGCGCGGACGATCCCGGCCGCACCAGCCACGAATCGCGATCGATCGATCGCAACCGGCTCGTCAGGGAACGGCTCGTCGAGGTGGCGCAGCGTCGCGGCCTGCCGATCGTTTTTCCGCTGCTCGACACGACCGACCTGCAACGGGTCTCGTTCACGGATATCTGGGGCGGCTTCGACGATCTCATCCTCGAGGCGTCGCGCCGCTACGACGTCAATTCCGTCCTGATCGGCCGTATTCGGCCGGCGTCAAGCCAGCGCAGCCGCTGGACGTATTACTTCAGCGGCGCCGAGTCAGCGATGACCGGCACTCCCGAAAACGTCATCGGCCAGGTGGCCGACATGCTGGCAGCCGAGTTTGCCGTGGGCGGAAACACACCGGTCGAGGCCGTCGCGCTGAACGTCTCCGGCATCGTTTCGGTCGATGCGTACGGCAGCGTGCAGCGCATCCTGAAAGACGTTTCCCTGATCGAGGATTTCGCCGTCACGGAGGTGAGCGGCGATAGAGTCAGCTATCGCGTCGAGGTGCGAGGCGGCGCCGACCGTCTCGGACGCGCCTTGCGATTCAACGGGCTCGTGGAGCAGGAGGTTGCCGATCCTTCCGCTTTGCCCGGTGCGCTCGAGTTCTACTACAGCCCCTGATATTGATGTCCTTCGGCTGGCTTCCAAACGCGATCTCGCTGCTGCGCATTGCACTCGTACTGCCGGTACTGTGGCTGATCCTAAACGAGCAATTCGGCTGGGCGCTGGCGCTGTTTGTCATCGCCGGGTTTTCGGACGGCCTCGACGGCTACCTGGCCGTACGCTTCGACTGGAGCACGCGCCTCGGGGGACTGCTCGATCCGGCCGCCGACAAACTGCTGATCACGGGGATGTTCGTGACGCTCGCGTACACGGGGCACATTCCCGTGTGGCTCGCCGCCATCGTCATCCTGCGCGACATCGTGATCGTCTGCGGCGCGCTGGCCTACAATTACTTCGTCAAACCGGTTCCGGGCGAACCGACGCGAGTCAGCAAGCTCAACACCGCGCTGCAGATGTTGTTCGTGCTGTTCGTCCTGAGCCGCGCGGGCTTCGGCTGGCCCGACGAAATCACGATCACGATCCTCGGCGCCTCGATCCTGGTCACGGTTGTCATCAGCGGCGTCGACTACGTCGTCTCGTGGGCGCACAGGGCGAGAGCAGGGGAGTGACATGAAAACAGACCAGAAGATAGCGTGGCTGATCGCGGTCGGCCTCACAGGCTGGGTGTTGTACCTGCTCGCCCCGATCCTCGTGCCGTTCGTGGCGTCCGCGCTGCTCGCCTACCTCGGGGACCCGCTCGCGGACCGCCTGCAAAAGCTCCGCCTGCCGCGTACGCTGGCTGTCGTCGCCGTGTTCGTGCTGACGTTCGTCATGCTGGCGTTACTGATCGTGCTCGTCGGCCCGCTCGTCGCCAAGCAGGTGGGCGCGCTGTTCGATGCACTGCCCGAGATCGCGCGCCGGGCAGAACGGGTCTGGCTGCCGACGATTCTCGATCTGTTCAACATCGAAGCCGGGGAAGGCGTCGGCATCGGCCCGTTCCTGGCGCGCTACGGGGAGATGTTCGGTAACTGGAGCGGCAAGGTACTGTTGTCGGTGGGCAAGTCGGGCGGTGCGCTCGCGGCGGCCGTTCTGAGCCTGTTCCTGATTCCGATCATCACGTTCTACCTGCTGCGCGACTGGGACTCGATCGTCCTGCGCATCGGTGCACTCGTTCCGGAAAGTCAGCGCGACACGGTGTTCAAGCTCGCACGCGAGTCCGACGAAGTCCTGGGCGCGTTTCTCCGCGGGCAGCTGCTCGTCATGCTCGCGCTCGCCTTCATCTACGCGCTCGGCCTGAGCCTCGTCGGCGTCGAATTCGCGATTGCGATCGGCGTCGTCTCGGGTCTCGTCAGTTTCGTGCCTTACCTGGGCTTCGTTTTCGGCATTGCGCTGGCCGGCCTCACGGTCGCGATGCAGCCTGACCCCCTCTGGCAGCTGGTCGGCGTGCTGGCGACATTCTCGATCGCGCAGTTCATCGAGGGCTCGTTGCTGACACCGAAACTCGTGGGCGATCGCATCGGCCTGCATCCGGTCATCGTGATCTTCGCCGTCGCCGCAGGCGGCCAGCTATTCGGCTTCTTCGGTATCCTGCTCGCGCTGCCCGCGGCAGCCGTGCTGTCCGTGCTCGTGCGCTTCGCCTACGACCGGTACCTCAAGGAACACCCCGAAGCACTGGTGCAGATAGACCTCGAATGAGCCAGCTCGTTCTCCCACTGCAGCTCGCGGATCATGCCGTGTTCGCGAGTTTCCTCGACAGCGGCAACGAAACGCTCGTAGCCACGCTGGCAGGGATGGCCGACGGCGACGCGGGGCAGGGTTGCTGGCTCTGGGGCGCTGCGGCAACCGGGCGGACCCATCTCCTGCAGGCCGTGTGCGACCGCGCGGGGGATCGGTCGGCGTACGTGCCGCTCGGGATGCTTGCCGGTGCGGGTCCGGGTGTGCTCGAGGGACTGGCCACCCGGGAACTCGTCTGCATCGACGATATCGACTGCGTCCTCGGAGACGCGGCGTGGGAGCGCGCGCTCTTCAACCTGTTCAACGAGCTGCAGGACAGCGGCGGACAGATGATCGTGGCCGCGAATTCGTCCCCGCGCGAGGCGCAGATCGACCTGGCCGATCTCGCCAGCCGCATGTCGCGTCTTGCCGTGTTCCAGGTGCATTCACTGGACGACGATCAGCGCGTTGCAGCCCTGCAGCTGCGGGCGCGGCATCGCGGTATCGAGCTGCCGGGCGACACGGCGAAGTTCATGCTGCGACGCAGCCGCCGCGACATGGCGAGCCTGTATGAATTGCTCGACCGCCTGGATCACGAGGCGCTGCGGGCGCAGCGTCGCCTGACCATCCCGTTCGTGCGCGACGTGATGCGGGGTCGCGCCGACTAGTCGAGCAGCTTCCTGGCGATGCCGGCGACGCGCTTGCCAAGCGCGCGAGCGAGTTCCTTCTCGTCGTCCGACAGGACGTCCGCCTCGCGATTCCAGGTCACGTGCGTCGGGCCGTAGGGCGTGCCGCCCGTGGTCGTGCGTGACAGGGCTTCCTCGGTGTACGGGACACCGACATAGATCATGCCGTGATGCAGCAATGGAATTGCCGTGGTCAGCAGCGTCGTTTCCTGGCCGCCATGGAGCGACCCGGTCGATGCAAACGTGCCGAACGGTTTGCCGACCAGGGCGCCGCTCAGCCACTCGCCCAACGTGTTGTCGAGGAAATGCTTGAGCGGGGCCGCCATGTTGCCGAAGTTGCTCGGGCTGCCGATGATCAGGCCGGCGCATTCGTCGAGATCCTTGCCGCTGGCATACGGCGGTCCCTCCGCGGGAATCGGGTCCTCGACGGCCTCCGTTTCGAAGGAGACGGCGGGCACGGTGCGCAGGCGGGCGGACATGCCGTCAACGGCGTCGACGCCCTTGCAGATCTCGCGCGCCATGGCCTCGGTCGCGGCGCTGCGCGAGTAATACAGGACCAGGACGTCCGCCATCAGTCCAGCAACGCGTTGACGTTTTCGGGAGGCCGGCCGACGACGGCGCGACCGCTGTCCGTGTCGACGACGATCGGCCGCTCGAGCGCGATCGGGTGCGCCGCGACCCAGGCGGCGAGCGCGGCGTCGTCGTCGAGGGCGGGCAGGTCGTCGGCTTCTCTGACGACGCTTTCGCCGCCGCGCAGCAGGTCGGCGACCGGTGTGCCGAGCCGGCCCGCGACGTCGAGGATCTCGGCAGCGGTCGGCGCCTCGTCGAGGTAACGCACGACCACGGGTTCGACGCCGGCCTGCTGGATTAATTCGAGGGTTTTCCGGGACTTGGAGCAGCGCGGGTTGTGATAGATCTTGATGGCCATGGATTGTCGTGTGCCGTGGGGCGGTTGCCGCGAAGAACGCGCACTCTATCAGGACCGGGCGGTCGCGTCAGCGCCCGGCCGGCGCTTGACGGCGCGCCATGCGGGTTGCTAATTTGTCTGCCCGAGACAGCGGTAACAAGAATTAGAAGAATCGTGCAACTCTCTGGAATTCAAACATTTCTTAAAGGACTGGTGCTGACGGTCCTGCTGGCTGCCGGCGCGTGCGAAACGGCGCCGCCCGTGCAGGAAATGAGCGATGCGCGCCAGGCGATCGCGGTGGCCAGGGAAGCGGGCGCGGCTGAACGCGCGGCGTTTCACCTCAAGGCGGCCGAGGACTACCTCGACAGCGCCGAGCGCGCGCTCAACGACCGCAACTACAGCGAAGCGCGGCGCGACGCGAAGCACGCAAAGATGAAGGCGCTGGACGCGCTCAAGGCGAGCGAAGCCTCCAAAGACGACTGACGGTGGCATGAGCGAGGTCACGCGGATGTTCACGGTGCACGGCCGTGTGCAGGGTGTCTGGTTTCGCGAAAGCACGCGGCGCGAGGCGGAGCGCCTCGGCATCAGCGGTCACGCGGTCAATTGTCCCGACGGCACCGTCGAGGTGCTAGCAAAAGGGCCGCGCGACGCACTCCGGGTCCTCGAAGACTGGCTGCACCGTGGTCCGCCGATGGCGCGGGTCACGCGGGTCGAGGTCACGGACAGCGAAGCCACCGTAGCGGCCGGGTTCCGGACCGGCTAGCCCTTGAACCACTTGGTCGTGAGCTTGTCGATGACCTTGTTCGGGTACTTGCGCTGTCCGAGGCTGCCGTTGTAGCGGCCGAGCGCGCGCCTGAGGTCGCCTTTTTCCTTGTTGTAGTAGTGGCGCAGGATCGTGCAGCCATAGCGCAGGTTCGTGCTCGTGTGCAGCAGGTTGTCGTTGGGTCTGCCGATTTCGTCCTTCCAGAAGGGCATGACCTGCATCAGTCCGAGCGCCCCGGCCACCGACACGGCGTAGCGATCGAAATTACTCTCGACCTCGATCACGGCGAGGATCAGTTCCGGCGGCAGTTCAACGCGCGCCGCCTCCATGTGCACGAGCGTCAGCAGCTCGATGCGTTCTTCGGGGTCGTCGACCTGGCGAGCGAGGCGCCGCGACATGTCGGTGAGCCAGACCTCCGCGTCGAAGCGGTCCATGAAGCTCGGGCTGTCGTTGGCGGCCTGCCGGAGGACTTCGCGCAGCTCGGGATCGGGCTCGGCGGCCAACACGGCACCGCCCCCGATCAGCAACAGGCTGCAAAACAAAGTTCTCAACATAATTATTAGCTTATAGCCTATCCCTTAAGTAAATCGAGAACTTCTTCACGTTTCAGGTCGCGCGATTCGCTGTCGCGCCGGTGGCGGTACTCGACAACGCCGTTCTCGAGGCCCCGGTCGCCGATGACGACGCGATGGGGAATGCCGATCAGCTCGGCGTCGGCGAACTTGACGCCGGGCCTCGCGTCGCGGTCGTCGAGCAGTACATCGAGGCCCGCGTCGCCCAGTTCGTCGTAGAGCGCCTCGGCCGCCTCGCGCACCGCCTCGGAACGGTGCATGTTGATCGGCACGATGACGGCGTCGAACGGCGCCAGCGGTCCCGGCCAGATGATGCCGTTGTCGTCGTGGTTCTGCTCGATCGCCGCGCCGACAATGCGCGTGATGCCGATGCCGTAGCAGCCCATCTCGATGACGCGGTTGTTGCCGTTCTCGTCCTGCACGGTCGCATTCATCGCCTCGGAGTACTTCGTGCCGAGCTGGAAGATGTGACCGACCTCGATGCCGCGGGCGATGCGCAGCGTGCCCTTGCCGCCCGGCGTCGGGTCGCCCTCGACGACGTTGCGAATGTCGGCGGTCTCGGGCTCCTCGAGATCGCGGCCGAAGTTGACGCCCGTGTAATGGAAGCCGTCCTCGTTGGCACCGCAGCTGAAATCGGCGAGCGCGGCGACCGCGTGATCGAAATAGACCGGCAGTTTCATGCCGAGCGGCCCGAGTGAGCCCGCGCCCGCGCCGGCGGCGTTGCGAATGGTGGCCTCGTCGGCCATCGTCAGGGGCGAGGCCACGCCGTCGAGCTTCTGCGCCTTGACCGCGTTCAGTTCGTGGTCGCCGCGCAGGACGAGCGCAACGGGCCCGTCCGTGCCCTCGACGATCAGGGTCTTGATCGCGCGGTCCGGTGTAATCCCCAGCATGTCGCAGAGCTGCTCGATCGTCTTGACTCCCGGCGTCGGGAACTTTTCCAGTTGTTGCGAAGGCGCCGGCCTTTCCATGTCGGGACGCGAGGTGGCGGCCGTCTCGATGTTCGATGCGTAATGGTCAGTGTCGCAGTAGGCGATGGCGTCTTCGCCCGAATCGGCGAGCACGTGAAATTCCTGCGAGCGGCTGCCGCCGATCTCGCCGCTGTCGGCGTCGACGACACGGAACGTCAGGCCGAGACGCTCGAAGATCGCCGTGTACGCGGCGTGCATGCGGTCGTAGGAAGCCTGCATCCCGGCCTTGTCGATATCGAAAGAGTAGGCGTCTTTCATGATGAACTCGCGCGAACGCATGACGCCGAAGCGCGGTCGTATCTCGTCCCGGAACTTCGTCTGGATCTGGTAATAGTTGACGGGCAGCTGCTTGTAACTGCGCAGCTCGCGGCGCGCAACGTCCGTGATGACCTCCTCGTGCGTCGGGCCGAAGCAGAATGCGCGTTCGTGCCGGTCGTGCATGCGCAGCAGCAGCGGGCCGTACTGGTCCCAGCGTCCCGATTCTTCCCAGAGTTCTGCCGGCTGCACCGCGGGCATCAGGAGTTCGAGCGCGCCGGCGCGGTCCATTTCCTCGCGCACGACCGATTCGACCTTGCGCAGCACCCGGAGACCGAGGGGCATCCAGGTGAACAGGCCGGATGCCAGGCGCCGAATCAGGCCGGCGCGGAGCATGAGCTTGTGGCTGACGATTTCCGCCTCGGCGGGCACTTCCTTGAGCGTCGTCAGGGCGAACTGGGAAAACCGCATTTCTGTCGATACCTCGTTTTATGTCGCGCGCATTCTAACCGGTTCTGTCCTAATATGGTCGATTGTCCGTTTGAAAGGGCTCCATGTGAGGATCCGACGCAATCCATTCGTCGCAACGGAAGGCGTTGTCCCGTTGCTGCTGGCGGTGGCCCTGTTCGCCTACCTGTTGCGCTATCAGAATCCCTGGCTCGCCGTGGTCCCGGCGATCGCGTTCGTGCTGATGTTCCTGCTGTTTCGCGACCCGCATCGCGCCGTGCCGTCGGTCGCGCTCGGCGTCGTCAGTCCCGTGGACGGCGAGGTCGTCGAGGTCGAGACGACGAAGCGCTGCGTCGTGCAGGGCGAGGCGTATCGCGTTCGCATCCGGATCGACTGGCTCGGCACCTACACCGCGCGCAGCCCGATCGAGGGCCGCGTCATGGACCTGCAGTCGAAGACCGAAGGCCTCGGCGCGGAATGCCCGACCAATGCGCTCTGGCTCGCCACCGACGAGGGTGCGAGCGTCGTGCTGCAGTTTCACGACTACCGGCTGGGCCTCGCGCCCGTGGCCTTCGTCGGTCTCGGCGAACGGCTGGGCCAGGGCGAACGCTGCGCCTACATTCGCCTCGCGCGATTCGCCGAGCTTTTCCTGCCGGTCGACGGCAAGGTCCTCGTGGCACCGGGCCGGGTCGTGAAGGCGGGCACCGACATGATCGGCGCCGTACCCCACCCGTGAGCGCAAACGAGTAAAATAGCGCCCATGATGCACCCGGAACACGAGCGACTCGCCTACCTGCGGGCCATGGGCATCGATGTCTGGTTGCCGCGCGACCCGGGCGTCGCAACGGACGGCATGGAACCGGATGCCGTTGCCGGCGACCTGTCCCCGGGGCTCGTACCGCCGGTCGGCGACGGCCTCGACTGGGACACGCTGCGCGAATGCGTGGCGGGCTGCACGCGCTGCGGGTTGTCGCAGAGCCGCACCAACACGGTCTTCGGGGTCGGCAACCCGGAGGCGGACTGGATGATCATCGGCGAGGCCCCCGGCGCCGAGGAGGACCGGCAGGGCGAGCCGTTCGTCGGCCGCGCGGGCCGGCTGCTCGACCAGATGCTGCACGCCATCGG
>JBFGYM010000085.1:0-9364 GCA_041587435.1 Woeseiaceae bacterium | reverse complement strand
TGGTGCCGCTGACGCCGGAAAGCCCCTGCACCACCGACAGCAGGACGACGATGATGACGATGAATACCAGTACGTTTTTCGTTAGATCGTTCACTTAACAGACGCTACTACAAAGAGAAATTTCTCGCTACCAAATAGACCTCACGGCTCCCTGCCCGGGATGCCCTGGGTTTGAAGACCCTGACGCCGCCGAAAGAGTTCCGCGCTTCGCGCACGAAGTCATCGAAACCCTCGCCCTGGAAGAGCTTGCAGACGAAGCTGCCGCCTTTTTTCAGCACGCCCCGCGCCAGGTCCAGCGACAGCTCGGCGAGATACATCGAGCGCGGCTGGTCCACCGCCTTCGTTCCGCTGATATTGGGCGCCATGTCGCTCATTACAAGGTCTGCGCCGTCGTCGCCGACCAGGCCGAGCAGGCGCTCGAACACGTCGTCCTCGCGGAAGTCGCCCTGCACGAACTCCACGTCGGGCAAACCGTCCATCGGCAACAGGTCCACGGCGACGATCCGGGCACGCCCGTTCAGCCTGGTGGTTACGTACTGGCTCCATCCGCCGGGCGCCGCGCCCAGGTCGACACAGACCATGTCGGGCCTGAGGAGTTTCTCCTTGCGGTCGATCTCCTCGAGCTTGAATACGGCGCGCGAGCGCCAGCCCTCCTTGCGGGCCCGCTGCACGTAGGGGTCTCTTTCCTGGCGGTCACGCCAGCTGCCGCTGCTGCGTCGGGGTTTGCTCATCGGTTGGCCCGGTCCTGTTACACTTCGCGCCCATGGATCTTAGCGAACACCAGAAGAAATTCCTGCGCGGTCTCGGTCATCAGCGCAAGCCGCTGATCATGGTCGGCGACGCCGGCCTCAGCGAATCGCTGCTGGCCGAATTCGAGTCGACGCTCGCCCATCACGAACTGATCAAGGTCCGTGTGCGCGCGGGCGATCGCGAGGCCCGCGACGCGATCATCGCGAAGCTCTGCGACGTGGCCTCCGCCGAACTCGTGCAGCGCATCGGCAACGTCGCGCTGCTCTACCGGCCCAATCTGCAGAAGAAGCCGGAGAAACGCATCCGCCTTCCCGGCCGCTGACCGCTATTCGTAGCGCACTTCGAGAATATCGAAGGTCCTGACGCCGTCTGGCGCCTGGAATTCGATGGCGTCGCCCTCGTCCTTGCCGATCAGCGCACGCGCGATCGGCGACGTGTACGAGATCATCCCCGCCTTGATGTCCGCTTCGTCCTCGCCGACGATCTTGTAGGTCGTCTCCTTGTCCGTACTTTCGTCAAGAATGACGACCGTCGAGCCGAAAATGACCTTGCCACGCGCATCCACGGCCGCCACGTCGATGATCTGCTTGTGCGACAGCTTGCCCTCGATATCCTTGATGCGCGCCTCGATGAAACCCTGCTGATCCTTGGCCGCGTGATACTCGGCGTTCTCCTTGAGGTCGCCGTGCGCCCTCGCCTCGGCGATCGCCTTGACGACGCTCGGCCGGTCCTCGTACTTGAGTTTCCTGAGCTCCTCCTGCAGCAGCTCGTGGCCGCGCATGGTCATCGGTACCTTGCTCATGCCACCACCTCGCTGTGCAGATCCTGCAGTCGGTTCACGTCATGGTTGTCCATGTTCTCGATCGCTCCGCACGTGGCGATGGCGGCGCCAAGGGTCGTGTAGTACGTCACGCCGCTGCGCACGGCCTCGGCGCGGATCGACTCGGATTCCGTAATCGCCTGTTTCCCTTCCGTCGTGTTGACGATGAGATCGATCTCGCCGTTCTTGATCATGTCCACGATGTGCGGGCGGCCCTCGCGCACCTTGTTCGCCCGCCTACAGGATACACCAGCCTTCGCGAGCGCCTGGGCCGTGCCGTGCGTGGCAACGAGGTCGAAGCCCATCGCTGCAAGCATCCTGCCGAGTTCGATCGCGCCTTCCTTGTCGCGCTCGCGCACGCTGAGCAGGGCAGCGCCCTGGCGCGGCAGGATAACGCCCGAGGCGAGCTGGGCTTTCGCGTAGGCCTCGCCGAAGGTTCGGCCGACGCCCATGACCTCGCCCGTCGATTTCATCTCCGGGCCGAGAATGGGGTCCGCGCCCGGGAACTTGATGAACGGGAATACGGCTTCCTTCACCGAGAAGTAGCCGGGCACGCGCTGGTTCACGAAGCCCTGCTCGGCGAGCGACTCGCCGACCATGACCTTGGCCGCGATCTTGGCAAGCGGGATGCCGATCGCCTTGGACACGAACGGCGCCGTGCGCGACGCCCGCGGGTTCACCTCGAGCAGGTAGACGACGTTGCCCTGGATCGCGAACTGGGTGTTCATGAGGCCGACGACCTTGAGGCCTTTGGCCAGCTTCACGACCTGCTCCTCGAGGACCTTCTGGATCTCGGTACCGAGACTGAATGGCGGCAGCGAGCAGCCCGAGTCGCCCGAATGCACGCCGGCCTGCTCGATGTGCTCCATGACCCCGCCGATCAGGACGCGCTCGCCGTCGCAGATGCAGTCGACGTCCACCTCGGTCGCGAGATCGAGGAAGCGGTCGAGCAGGACCGGGCTGTCATTCGACACGTGGATCGCCGCGTCCATGTAGGCCGCGAGGTCCTCGTCGTTGTGCACGATCTCCATCGCGCGGCCGCCGAGCACGTAGGACGGCCGCACGACGAGCGGGTAGCCCACTTCGGACCCGAGCCGCAGCGCGGCCTCCTTGCTGCTCGCCGTGCGATTGGGCGGCTGCTTCAGCCCGAGTTTCTCGACGAGGTGCTGGAAGCGTTCGCGGTCCTCGGCGAGATCGATCGAGTCCGGGGACGTGCCGATGATCGGCGCACCCGCTGCCTCGAGGGCGCGCGCCAGTTTCAGCGGCGTCTGGCCGCCGTACTGCACGATGACGCCCTTCGGCTTCTCCTTGTCGATGATCTCCATGACGTCCTCGAACGTCAGGGATTCGAAATACAGCCGGTCCGACGTGTCGTAGTCCGTCGACACGGTCTCCGGATTGCAGTTGACCATGATGGTCTCGTAACCCGACTCCTTGAGCGCCAGGGCGGCGTGCACGCAGCAGTAGTCGAATTCGATGCCCTGGCCGATGCGGTTCGGTCCGCCGCCGAGGATCATGATCTTCGGCCTGTCGGTCGGCTCGGCCTCGCACTCCTCCTCGTAGGTCGAGTACATGTAGGCCGTGGTCGTGGCAAATTCGGCCGCGCAGGTATCGACGCGTTTGTAGACCGGGCGAACGCCCATCTCGTGGCGGCGGCGGCGCACCGCCTGCTCCCTGACACCGGTCAACTCGGCAATGCGCATGTCGGAGAAGCCCTTGCGCTTGATGGCCCGCATGATGTCGGCATTGAGTCCCGGAAGGCCGTGCTCGCGAATCTCGTTCTCGATATTGACGAGGTCCGCGATCTGCACGAGGAACCACGGGTCGATGCCCGTGACGTGGGCCACGTCCTCGTAGGAATAGCCGTGCCGCAGGGCGTCGGCCACGTACAGGATGCGATTGGCGCCCGGCATGCGAAGCTCCTGGCGCAGATTGTCGCGGTCGACGTCCGTCGCGATCGGCCCGCAGATCTCGTTGAGCCCCGTAATCCCGGTTTCGAGGCCGCGCAGGGCCTTTTGCAGGGATTCCTGGAAATTGCGGCCGATGGCCATGACCTCGCCGACGGACTTCATTTGCGTCGTCAGCCGATCGTTGGCGCCCGGGAACTTCTCGAACGTGAAGCGCGGGATTTTCGTGACCACGTAGTCGATCGCCGGCTCGAACGAGGCCGGCGTCAGGCCGCCCGTGATGTCGTTCCTGAGTTCGTCGAGCGTGTAGCCCACCGCCAGCTTGGCCGCGACCTTGGCGATCGGAAAGCCCGTCGCCTTCGAGGCGAGCGCTGACGACCGCGAGACACGCGGGTTCATCTCGATGATGAGCACGCGCCCCGTGTCCGGGCAGACTGCGAACTGCACGTTCGAACCGCCCGTTTCGACGCCGATCTTCCGCAACACGTCGATCGAGGCGTCGCGCAAGCGCTGGTATTCCTTGTCGGTCAGGGTCTGTGCCGGTGCCACCGTGATCGAATCGCCCGTGTGCACGCCCATCGGGTCGAAGTTCTCGATCGCGCAGACGATGATGCAGTTGTCGTTGCGGTCGCGAACGACCTCCATCTCGAATTCCTTCCAGCCGATGACCGATTCCTCGAGGAGCACCTCGGTCGTCGGGGACATCTCCAGGCCGTGCGCGACGATGCGCTCGAATTCTTCGCGGTTGTAGGCGATACCGCCGCCCGTGCCGCCCAGCGTGAAGGACGGGCGGATGATGGTCGGGAAGCCGATCGCGGCCTGCTTTTCGAGCGCCTCGTCGAGTGAGTGCGCAATGTCCGCGCACGGGCTTTCGAGGCCGATCTCGGCCATGGCCTTGCGGAACAGGTCGCGGTCCTCGGCCATGTCGATGGCCTCGCGCGACGCGGCGATCATCTCGACGTCGAACTTGGCGAGAATCCCTTCCCGCGCCAGGTCCAGCGCGCAGTTCAGGGCCGTCTGCCCCCCCATGGTCGGCAACAGCGCGTCGGGCCGTTCCTTTTCGATGACCCGGGCGAGCGCGGTCCAGTGGATCGGCTCAATGTAGATCGCATCGGCCATCTCCGGGTCCGTCATGATCGTCGCCGGGTTCGAGTTGACCAGGATGACGCGGTAGCCCTCTTCGCGCAGCGCCTTGCACGCCTGCGCCCCGGAGTAGTCGAACTCGCAGGCCTGGCCGATCACGATCGGCCCGGCGCCGATGATCAGGATGCTCTCAATGTCGGTGCGTTTGGGCATCGGATTTAATCGCGAATATACTTTATATTTATGGAATAAATAATTGTTTTAAAACGACTTATCATGTGGATATCATCGCCTTAATCCCGGTTTTTTTCTGCGCGTCCATGTGCTGGATGAAACGCTCGAACAGCGGCAGCAGGTCGTGCGGCCCGGGGCTCGCTTCGGGGTGCCCCTGGAAGCTGAATGCCGGGCGATCGGTGAACGAGATGCCCTGCAGCGTGCCGTCGAACAGTGACCGGTGGGTCGCCTCGACATTGTCGGGCAGCGTGTCCTCGTCGACCGCGAAGCCGTGATTCTGGCTCGTGATCATGACCCGGCCCGTGGCCAGGTCCTGGACCGGGTGGTTCGCGCCGTGATGGCCGAATTTCATTTTGACGGTCCGCGCGCCTGCCGCCAGGCCGAGGAGCTGATGACCCAGGCAAATCCCGAACACGGGGAGGCCCTTGGCGAGGAACTCGCGAATCGCTTCGATCGCGTATTCACAGGGCTCCGGGTCGCCCGGGCCGTTGGACAGGAAGATCCCGTCCGGCCCGTGCGCCAGCGCGTCGTCGGCGCTGGTCGTCGCCGGGACCACGGTCAGACGGCAATCGAGGTCCGAGAGGAGCCGCAGGATGTTGCGCTTCACGCCGAAGTCGTAAGCAACGACGTGATACGGCGCGATGCGACGGCTCAGGATGCGCTGTGGCTTGCCGAAGGTCGTCCCGTGGCACCACTGGTAGGCCGCCCTGGTGGTTACGAACTTGGCGAGATCCATCCCCGCGATGCCCGGGAACTTGCGGGCGTGCTCGATGGCTTTTTCGGCGGGCTGGCGCCCGGTCATGATGCAGCCCGACTGGGCGCCCTTCTCGCGGATGATCCGCGTCAGCTTGCGCGTGTCGATATCTGCTATCGCGACCGTGTTGGCCTGCTTGAGGAATTCGCTGAAGGAGCGCTCCGACCGCCAGCTGCTGGTGAGCATGGAGCTGTCGCGAATGATCAGGCCCGAGGCGTGCACCTTCGACGACTCCATGTCGTCGCTGTTGGTGCCCGTATTGCCGATGTGGGGGTACGTCAGCGTGACGATCTGGCGGCAGTAGGAAGGATCCGTCAGGATCTCCTGGTAGCCGGTCATCGCGGTATTGAAGACGACTTCGCCGATCGTCTGCCCTTCGGCGCCGATCGAGGTCCCGTGGAACACGGTACCGTCCTGTAGTGCAAGTATCGCAGGAATGCTCAAGCGCGACCCTCAAAACTGATCCGTATGGCGATCACTCGAGGCCCTGGTCGCGAAAACGTTGCTCGTAGATGCAACAAAGCGGAAGGACGTGGCCTCCCGCTTGTAATTTTCACTGACCGCCCAGCGATCCGGCGTAGTTTACTGAAGGCGCCCTGCCTGCGCCAGACTCCGCGGCGACTTTTTGCCCGCCTTTTGGCAGGCAGGCCTCATTTTCCGAACAAAACGTCACTCATCCGGTAGCGGCCCGCGGGCCGGCCGATCGCCCAGCGCGCGGCCCGGATCGCCCCGTCCGCGAACACCTGTCGCGTCGTGACGCTGTGGGCGAAGGTCAGTCGTTCGGTTGCCGAGCGCATGACGACCTCGTGGTCGCCCGGCACCTCGCCGCGACGCTCGCTGTGAAAGCGCACGGAGCCCGTGCCCTGCTCGCCGCGCGCCGCCGCGACGGCCTCACCGAGCTTGAGCGCCGTGCCCGACGGAGCGTCTTTCTTGTGCACGTGGTGCACTTCCGAGATGTCGATCTCGAAATTCGTGCCCAGCGATGCGGCGGCTTCGCTGACCGAGCGTGCCAGCACGGCGATGCCGAGGCTCATGTTGCGGTCGTAGACCACCGGGACGGACGCGGCCGTCTGGTCCAGGCACGCAAGCTGCACATCGCTCAGTCCGCTCACGCCGCAAACGAGGGGCTTGCCGTGCCGGGCCACGGCCTCGAGGACCGTCATCGTGCCCTCGGGCAGGCTGAAGTCGATGACGACGTCGGCCTCGGCGAGCAGTCCGTCGAGGTCGTCACCGCGGCCCCAGACGCCCGCGAGCTGCATGTCCTCCGCGCCGTCGAGGCCGGCCGCAATCGCCTGACCCATGCGGCCCGCGCCGGCGATCGCGACGCGAATCATGGGCTGATGCGCTCGAAGAAGCGCTTCACGGTATCGAGCCAGCCGCCCGCGCGCGGGCTGTGCTTTTCGCCGCCCTTGCGCAGTGACTCCTCGAACTTCTCGAGCAGGCTCTTCTGCTCCGGCGTCAGGTGGACCGGGGTTTCGACCGCCACCTGCGCGAACAGATCGCCCTTGCGCGGATCGCGCACGGTCGCGACGCCCTTGCCGCGCAGCCTGAATACCTTGCCCGACTGCGTACCCGCCGGGATCTTGAGCGACACGTGGCCGTCCAGCGTCGGCAGCTCGACTTCGCCGCCCAGCGTCGCGGTCGCAAAGCTGACGGGGACCTCGCACGACAGGTTGGCGCCTTCGCGTTCGAAGATCTTGTGGGGCCTGACGCGGATTTCGACGTAGAGGTCGCCCGGCGGCCCGCCATTGCGGCCGGCCTCACCTTCGCCCGAGAGTCGAATGCGGTCGCCGTCGTCAACGCCGGGCGGCACCTTGACCGACAGCGTGCGCGTCTTGCGGACGCGTCCTCGGCCATGACAGCCCGTGCACGGATCAGCAATCGTCGTGCCCACGCCCTTGCAGGCAGGACAGGTCTGCTGGATCGAGAAAAAGCCCTGCTGCATGCGCACCTGGCCGACGCCGCCGCAGGTGGAGCACTTGACGGGCTCGCTGCCTTTGCGGGCGCCGCTGCCGCCACAGCTGTCGCAGGACACCTGGGTCGGGACGTCGATCGTGACGTTGTCGCCGGCCACCGCGGTTTCGAGGTCCAGCTTCAGCTCGTAACCGAGGTCGGCACCGCGAAACACCTGCGGGCCGCCGCCGCGGCGAGCGCCGCCGAAGATGTCCCCGAACACGTCGCCGAAGATGTCGCCGAAGCCCTCGGCGCTGAAGCCGCCCTGTCCCGTGCCGCCGCCCATCTTCAGCCCGTCGTGCCCAAAACGATCGTAGGCGGCGCGCTTGTCGTCGTCCTTGAGGACTTCGTACGCCTCCTTGGCTTCCTTGAATTTCTTTTCGGCGGCCTCGCCGTCGTCCTTGTTGCGATCCGGGTGGTGCTTCATGGCAAGACGGCGATACGCCTTCTTGATCTCGTCAGCGGTCGCCGACTTCGAGACCCCGAGCACTTCGTAGTAGTCGCGCTTTGCCATATCCGCCTAACCGAATGGGGACAGTCCCCTTTTTCCAAGGGAACTGTCCCGGTCGTTGTCCTGCCCGAAAAAGGTGACTGTCCCCTTAACCGGACTTCTTGTCCTTGTCGACTTCCTCGAACTCGGCATCGACGACGTCGTCGTCGCCCGACGACCCATCGGCAGCACCGGCATCACCCTGGGCCGCCTGCTCGGCATAGAGCTTCTGTGCCAGCGTACCGGACGCTTCCGCGAGGGCGGCCGTCTTTTTCTCGATGGCCTCCCTGTCGTCGCCCTCGAGCGCTTTCTTGAGGTCCGATACCGCGTTCTCGACGGCAAGACGCTCCTCGGCGGAGGCCTTCTCGCCCAGTTCCTTGAGCGTCTTCTCCGCCGCATGGATCAGGCTGTCGCCCTGGTTGCGCGCATCGACAAGCTCCCGGAACTTGCGATCTTCCTCGGCATGGCTTTCGGCATCGGCGACCATCTTCTCGATTTCGTCGTCCGAGAGCCCCGAAGACGCCTTGATCACGATGTTCTGGCTCTTGCCGGTCGCCTTGTCCTTGGCGGAGACGTTCAGGATGCCGTTGGCGTCGATGTCGAACGTCACCTCGATCTGCGGCAGGCCGCGGGGCGCCGGGGGAATGTCGGTCAGGTCGAAACGACCCAGCGACTTGTTGTCCATCGCGCGCTCGCGTTCACCCTGCAGCACGTGAATCGTGACGGCGGTCTGGTTGTCGTCGGCCGTCGAAAAGACCTGCTCGGCGTTGGCCGGAATCGTCGTGTTCTTGTCGATCAGCTTGGTCATGACGCCGCCGAGCGTCTCGATGCCGAGCGACAACGGAGTCACGTCCAGCAACAACACGTCCTTGACGTCGCCGGCAAGTACGCCGCCCTGGATGGCTGCGCCGAGAGCGACCGCCTCGTCGGGATTGACGTCCCTGCGCGGCTCCTTGCCGAAGAAGTTCTGCACTTCCTCCTGCACCTTCGGCATGCGCGTCTGTCCGCCGACGAGGATAACGTCGTCGACCTCGTTGACCTTCAGGCCGGCGTCTTTGAGCGCGATGCGGCAGGGCTCGATCGTCCGCGTGATGAGTTCCTCGACGAGCGACTCGAGTTTCGCGCGCGTCAGCTTGATGTTGAGGTGCTTCGGACCGGAAGCGTCTGCGGTGATGTACGGCAGATTTACCTCGGTCTGTTGCTGCGAACTGAGCTCGATCTTGGCCTTCTCGGCCGCCTCCTTCAGGCGCTGCATCGCGAGCGGATCGGACGTGATGTCGACGCCACTCTCGCGCTCGAACTCCTTCGTCAGGTACTCGATGACGCGCATGTCGAAGTCCTCGCCGCCGAGGAACGTGTCACCATTCGTGGCC
>JBFGYM010000084.1:0-9390 GCA_041587435.1 Woeseiaceae bacterium | reverse complement strand
GCGCAAGGGCAAAGTGCGCACCTGGGCCACCCTGGATGCGGCCGCCCGCTGGGTGCGCAGCCTCGGCATGGGTGGCGCCCGCGTCAACCTGACGCACTGGCAGCCCGGCCAGCGCGAATTGTCCCTGTGACTCAGTCCGCGCCGTCGCCAGCGGTCGGCCACCGGCCGCCGAACGGGAAAGGACGGTCGTCGGTGTTGAACGTCAGGTAGCGCGCGTTCTGGTAAATGTAGGTGGCGATGCTCTGCCCGGCATCGCGCAATTCGCGGTTCACCTCCCCGGTGAACAGCACCATCAGGAAGCCGAGAACCACCACGAAAAAGCCCACGAAGCCCGCAAGGCTCACCAGCACGCAGGCGAGCACCATGTACAGGAAACGGGTCCAGGTCGCGCGCGACTTGAGGTTTTTCTCGATCGGCCTGGCGGATTTCTCGTCTTCGATGAAACTGTCGTCTGCCGGCGGGCTGCTGTCACTCATCTCGATGCTCCTTGCGCTGTCGATACACGGATCGCTGGACCGGGGGGTCCTGGCTATTGTTACAATCTTCGACCTTTCGAGCCAGTGGCAGATCCTGCATGACCACCAGAATACTGTGCCTTCTCCTGGCAGGCCTCGTCGGCGCCTGCGGCGGAGACTCCCCGCCCGCGCCGCCGCCCGACTACGATGCCGAGGCGCGCCGCATTGCGATGACCAGCATTATCGTCGACACGCACATCGACGTTCCGTACCGCCTCATGTCGACGCCTCAGGACGTTTCTGAGGCGACGGAAAGCGGCGACTTCGACTACCCGCGCGCCGTTGCCGGTGGCCTGAATGCGCCGTTCATGTCGATCTACACGCCCGCGGAGCTCGAAACGAAAGGCGGCTCGACGGAACTCGCCGAGCAACTGATCGACCTGGTCGAGGAGATCGCCGCCGGCGCGCCCGACAAGTTTGCGATCGCGACATCCGTCGCGGACGTTCGCCGCCATTTCGATGCCGGAATCGTGTCCCTGCCGATGGGCATGGAGAACGGCTCCCCGATAGCCGGCGACATCGACAAACTGAGGCACTTTTTCGACCGCGGCATTCGCTACCTGTCGCTCTCGCACGGCGAGAACAACCACCTGTCGGACTCCTCCTACGACGAGGAGAGCCGGTGGAACGGGATCAGCGAATTCGGTGCCGAGGTCATCCGCGAGATGAACCGTCTCGGCATCATGGTCGACGTCAGCCACGTGTCCGACGAGGCGTTCTGGCAAATCCTCGAGATCACGCAGGTGCCGGTGATCGCGTCGCACTCATCCGCGCGGCATTTCACGCCCGGGTTCGAGCGCAACATGAGCGACGAAATGATCGTCGCGTTGGCCGCGAACGGCGGCGTTATCCAGATCAACTTCGGGTCGATGTTCATCACCCAGACGGCGCTCGCCTACAGCAAGGCGCGCACGGCAGCCGGCAAACTTTACCTGGCCGAGCATCCCGAACTCGGCGAGACGTTCCTGTACCGGGAATACCCGGCGATCTACGCGAAGGAACACGGGCCGATGATCTATGCGTCGCTGGACGATGTGCTGGATCACTTCGATCATGTCGTTCGCATAGCCGGCATCGACCACGTCGGTATCGGATCGGACTACGACGGTGTGGGTGATTCGCTGCCGGAAGGTCTCAAGGACGTGTCCAGCTACCCGAACCTGATCGCCGGCCTGCTGCGTCGCGGTTACAGCGAGGCCGACATTCGCAAGATTCTCGGCGGCAACCTGCTGCGCGTCTGGCAGGCGGCGGAGGACTACGCCGCGACGACGTCGAGCAGCACGTAGCGCAGCAGCACCTCGTAACTGGTCCGGTCGAGTTTCATCCCGTCCGGCAGTTCGAGCGTGTGAATGTGGGTGTCGTCGGGTTCGCGCAGTTCGAGGAAGTGCTTCTGTTCCTCGCGGTAGACCGTGTACTTGACGTCGCGGTGCTGATCGAACCTGAGCAGTACGACACTGTCCGTCCAGTCCTGGATAGTCGCTCTGTCCATGCCCTTCTCCGTCTTTCCGGTGTGTTTCCTTGAGGCCGGCTGTCGCCGGACATCCAGAATGCTGCAAGGGCTGTGCCAAGCGCCGCGACGGTACGCGCCTTCGAGCGAATCTCAATTTTTTCAATGACTTATTGTGATAAAAGTCGCGGCTATCCCGCCACCGGGGCGCACAGGCTGTCAGTTTGTGACCCGCTATTCAGGCAAATTGCGACACCCGGTTGACATAAGGCTACAGCGGCCAGAACGTGACCAGGGCCGGCACCGACACGATGACGATCAGGATTTCCAGTGGCAGGCCCATGCGCCAGTAATCGCCGAAACGATAGCCGCCGGGCCCCATGATCAACGTGTTGTTCTTGTGACCGATGGGGGTCAGGAACGCGCAAGACGCTGCCACCGCGACGCCCATCAGGAAGGGGTCCGGGCTGACGCCCAGGCGGTTTGCGATCTCGACGGCGATCGGCGCCGCGATGACGGCCGTCGCCGTGTTGTTCATCACGTCCGACAGGGTCATCGTGACGACAATCAGCAACGCCAGCACGACCACTGGCGAAAAGCCGACGGAAACATCGACGATGCCCTGGGCGATCAGCACGGTGCCCCCCGTCGCTTCGAGCGCGCCGCCGATCGGGATCATCGAACCGAGCAGGACGATGACCGGCCACTCGACCGACGTATATACGTCCCGGATCGGAACGATGCTCAGCAGGATGTACGCGGCAACGACGCAGCCGAGTGCGATCGGCAGGTAGACCCAGCCGAGACTGGCGGCGGTGATAGCCGCCGCAAAGATGCCGACGGCCCACCACGCCTTGTCGCGCTGCACGACGCTGTGGCCGCGATCGACGAGCGGCAACAGGCCGAGCTGCCGCGTCACGTCGCTGATGCGGTCCTCTGCACCCAGCAGAAGCAGCACGTCACCGGGCTGCAGCGTCAGGGACCGGACCTTGTCGCGAAACCGTTTGCCCTGCCGAGAGATACCAACGAGGGCCACGCGGTAGCGGTACAGCAGGCGCACGGACATGGCCGATCGACCGGCGAGCCCCGAGGACTCCGGCACGAGGACCTCCTGCAGCACGAGGTCCTTGCTGTCGAGCCTGCCCTCGCCCTTGCCGACGTACTCGAGCTGCAGCGCCCCGAGCGCTTCCTCGATGCTGTCCGGGCTCGCCTCGAGGATCAGGATATCGCCGGCCCGGATTTCGGCAACCCGCGCCAGGCCGGGCAGGCGCTTGCCGCGCCGCACGAGCCCCACGATTTCGACGTCAACCTTTTCCGCGTCCGCGTCGAGATCACGCACACGCTTGCCGATGACCGGTGATCCTTCCGGCACGCGCACCTCGGCGATGTAGTCCTCGAGGTTGAACAGGTCCATGCCGGCGTCGGCGGACTGACGCTCCTTCGGCAGCAGGCGCCACCCGATTAGGGCGACGTACGCTACACCGACCACCGCGCACGCCAGGCCGACGGGCGCAAAGTCGAACATCCGGTACGATTCGCCGAACACATCCCCGCGATACTCGGCGATGACGATGTTGGGCGGGGTGCCAATCAGCGTGATCATGCCACCCAGGATCGACGCGAAAGACAGCGGCATCAGCGACAGCGACGGACTGCGGCCGGCCTTCTTCGCGGCCTGCATGTCCACCGGCATCAGCAAGGCGAGTGCGGCGACATTGTTCATCAGCGCCGAGAGCCCGGCGGCCAGACCCGACATGATCGAGATGTGCGTCGACAATTTGCGCGACGCATCGACCAGGTAGCGCGCGACGAGTTCGATCGCGCCCGAGTTCGACAGTCCCCGGCTGACGATCAGGACCAGCGCGATGATCACGGTTGCCGGGTGGCCGAAGCCCGAAAACGCCTGTTCCTTCGGCACGACCCCGGTCAGCAGCGCCGCGAGCAGCGCGACGAATGCGACGAGGTCGTAGCGCCAGCGCCCCCAGATCAGGAAGACGAACACGAACGTGCACAAGCCGAACACCAGTACCTGGTCTGTGGTCACCGCCGTCTGCACTCCCTGTTGCGCACAGCCCGCATGCTAGATTATCGGGATGATCATCGCCATCTTCGTGATCCTGCTGTTCGTCATCGTGTTCGGGCCCGCCATCTGGGTGAACCGGGTGCTCGATCGCTACAGCGTGCCGGCCAATCGCTACGAGGGCACGGGGGCCGAGCTGGCGCGGCACCTGCTCGACGGCCACGGCCTGCAGGCTGTCGCGGTCGAATCGACCGACCAGGGTGATCACTACGACCCCGAGGCAAAAGCCGTGCGCCTCAGCGAGGACAAGTTCGGCAGTCGTTCGCTGACCGCGATCACGGTCGCGGCCCACGAAGTCGGGCACGCCGTGCAGGACCGCGACGATTATGCCCCGCTCAGGATGCGCACCCGGCTCGTCAAGGCTACGCGGGGCATCGAGAAGCTCGGCGCCGGCGTCCTCGTGGTATCGCCGTTCCTCGGACTGGTGACACGCGCGCCGATTGTCGGGCTGCTCACGTTCGCGGCCGGGCTCGTCACGCTCGGCACGTCGGCGGTCGTTCATTTCATGACCCTGCCGACCGAATTCAACGCGAGTTTCGCCCGGGCGCTGCCCATGCTCGACGAATACCGCATTCTCCGCGACGTCGATCGTCCCCACGCCCGGCGCCTGCTGACCGCCGCGGCGCTGACCTACGTTTCGGCCTCGCTCATGAGCCTGCTGAACATTGCGCGCTGGATCGCGATCCTGCGTCGATAGCGTAACTCTCTGTTTTATAGGAACTAATGACGGTTTATTGCGCGGCTGCGCGGGCGCACCGCAAATGGGCTGGTCTAGGGCCGTGTCCACTGCTATCATCCGCGCCCGAAAGCCCGTCCTGACCCGCGTGCAGCGCCGCATGGCTGCCGGGACAGCGCCAATCGGACCGGCTTTAAGGACACGTGCGCCCACCTGATTGCTCTGCCGGGTTCTCGCTGTGAAAGGCTTGGAGGACCGCGTCGTGCATGGCAACGGGTCGGCGCCGATTTACTACTGAGAGCAGTGAAATGAAAGACCTTAGCCTTTACAGGAATATCGGCATCTTTGCCCACGTCGACGCCGGCAAGACGACGACGACGGAGCGTATTCTCAAGCTGACGGGCAAGATCCACAAGACGGGTGAGGTCCACGACGGCGAAGCCACGACGGACTTCATGGAACAGGAGCAGGAACGCGGCATCACGATCCAGTCGGCCGCGACGAGCTGCCAGTGGAACGGCCATACGCTGAACATCATCGACACCCCGGGGCACGTCGACTTCACCATCGAGGTCTACCGCTCGCTCAAGGTGCTCGACGGCGGCGTCGGCGTGTTCTGCGGATCCGGTGGTGTCGAGCCGCAGTCGGAAACCAACTGGCGTTATGCCAACGAATCCGAAGTGGCGCGCATCATCTTCGTCAACAAGCTCGACCGCATCGGCGCGGACTTCTACAGCGTCGTCAAGCAGATCAAGGACGTGCTCGGCGCCCATCCGCTGGTCATGGTGCTGCCGATCGGTATCGAAGACAATTTCAAGGGCATCGTCGACCTGCTCGAGCGCAAGGCCTGGATCTGGTCCGATCCGAGCGACCCGCTCTCCTACGAGATCACCGACGTGCCGGCCGACATGGTCGACCAGGTCGAGGAGTGGCGCGAGAAGCTCATCGAGACCGCTGTCGAGCAGGATGACGAGCAGCTCGAGGCCTATCTCGAGGGCAACGAGCCGTCGGTCGAGGACCTCAAGCGCTGCATCCGCAAGGGCACGATCAACCTCGATTTCTTTCCGACCTACTGTGGATCTGCGTTTAAAAACAAAGGTGTACAGAATGTTCTTAATGCAGTTGTTGACTTCCTGCCGAACCCGACGGAAGTCAAGCCGCAGCCGGAAATGGACCTCGAGGGCAAGGAGTCCGGCAAGTTCGCCGAGATCGACCCGTCCAAGCCCCTGCGCGCCCTCGCCTTCAAGATCATGGACGACCGTTACGGTGCGCTGACCTTTACGCGCATCTACTCGGGCACGATCAAGAAGGGCGACAGCGTCCTGAACACGTTCACGGGCAAGACCGAGCGCATCGGGCGCATCGTCGAGATGCACGCCAATTCGCGCGAGGAGAAGGAATCGGCCCAGGCCGGTGACATCGTCGCACTGCTCGGCATGAAGAACACGCGCACGGGCCACACGCTCGCCGACCCGAAGAACCCGGCGACGCTCGAGCCCATGGTGTTTCCCGACCCCGTCATCTCGATCGCCATCGCGCCCAGAGACAAGGCCGGCAACGAGAAGATGGGCGTCGCGCTCGGCAAGATGGTCCAGGAGGACCCGTCGTTCCAGGTCGCGACCGACGAGGACTCGGGCGAGACCCTGATCATGGGCATGGGCGAGCTTCACCTCGACATCAAGGTGGACATCCTGAAGCGCACACACGGCGTCGAGGTCACGATGGGCAAGCCCCAGGTGGCCTATCGCGAGACCATCACGCAGACGATCGAAGACTCGTACACCCACAAGAAGCAGTCCGGCGGCTCGGGCCAGTACGGCAAGATCGACTACCGCATCGAGCCGGCCGAGAAGAACGAGGGCTACGTCTTCGAGTCGCTGGTCACGGGCGGCAACGTGCCCCGCGAATACTGGGGGGCGATCGAGAAGGCCTTCCAGGGCTGCATGGCGGAGGGCACGCTCGCCGGGTACCCGCTGCTCGACGTCAAGTTCACGCTGCTCGACGGCGCCTTCCACGCCGTCGACTCCTCGGCGCTCGCGTTCGAGATCGCGACACGGGCCGCGTACCGCCAGTCGGTGCCCAAGGCCGGCGTGCAGTTGCTCGAGCCCATCATGAAGGTCGACGTGTTCTCACCCGAGGACAACGTTGGCGACGTCATCGGCGACATCAACCGCCGCCGCGGCATGATCAAGTCGCAAGAGGCCGGCGCTACGGGCGTGCGCGTCAAGGCCGAAGCCCCGCTCGCCGAGATGTTCGGCTACATCGGCCACCTGCGCACGCTGACGTCCGGTCGCGGCCAGTTCTCGATGGAATTCAGCCACTACGCGCCGTGCCCGGCCAACGTGGCCGAAACGGTCATCAAGGAAGCCCAGGAGCGCCGCAGCGCGGCCTGATCTTCCGGCCACCGCAACGGCAAACAAGAGCCCCTGCAGGTTACGCCGGCAGGGGCTTTCTTCTGCCCTGCCGCAGCGCGTCGGCGCTGAAGACGACGACCGCGGTCCAGATGAAACCGAAGCACACCAGTTTGGCGAACGTCAGCGGCTCGCCGTAATAGACGCCCGTCATGAATTGCAGCGTCGGCGCGAGGAACTGCATGAAACCGATCGCGGTGAGCGTGAGCCGCCGCGCCGCAATCGCAAAAAACACGAGCGGCAGTACCGTGATCGGACCGCCCATGATCAGCAAAAACGTGAGCCAGGCGTCTCCGGAAACGACACTGGCTCCGCCCTGCGCGACAAACCACCCCATCCAGAGCGCAACAATGGGAAATATCAACAGCGTCTCTATGAACAGGCCCGGCATCGCGCCGATCACGACCTGTTTGCGAATCACGCCGTACGTCGTGAACGAAATGCCGAGCACGATCGCCACCCACGGAAAAGCGCCGCCGCTGAACGTCAGGAACAGGACGCCGATCGTCGCCAGTGCGACGGCAATCCCCTGGAGCCGACGCAGCCGTTCGCCGAACGCGAGCACACCGATCGCGACGTACATCAGCGGGTTGATGTAGTAACCGAGGCTGGTCTCGAAAATGCGGTCCTGCTGGATTGCCCAGATGTAGGTCAGCCAGTTGGCGGAGATCGCCAGTGCCGCCATGGCCAGCCAGCTGAGGCGGGAGCGGTCGACCAGCGCATTGCGCACGTCGCGCCACTGGCGCCGCAGACTGATGATGAGCGCGCCGAAGGGCACAGCCCAGAGGACACGATGGCTGAGCACTTCGAGCGGTGCGACCGACGACGTCCAGACGAAGTAGATCGGGAACAGCCCCCACATCGTGTAGGCGAGCAGTCCGAATACGACACCGCTGCGCTCGTCGCCTTGCGTTGCCGTATCCTGGGCGTTCACGCGGTTGGCGAATCGGGCGCAGGCCGACCGGACAGCCAGGCCCGGAAGCGCCGCGCCGCGGCGAACCCGTCCTCCTGCAGCATGTACAGCGACGGGATCAGGAACAGCGTGATGACCGTCGCGAAAATGATGCCGAAGCTGATCGAGATCGCGGTCGGAATGACGTACTGAGCCTGCGAACTGGTTTCCATCAGGATCGGCATCAGCCCCGCGGCCGTCGTGAACGAGGTCAGGATGATGGCCCGGAAGCGCGCCGTGCCCGACTCGACGACGGCCTGCCTGATAGGCACGCCCTCGATGCGCGCCTTGTTGATGAAGTCGATCATGATCAGGCTGTCGTTGACCACGACGCCGGCCAGCGCGATCAGCCCGAACATCGAGAACATGCTGATCGACATGCCCATGACGACGTGGCCGATGACGGCGCCGATCAGGCCGAACGGTATCACCGACATGATGATGAGCGGCTGGCTGTACGAGTGCAGCGGGATGGCGATCAGCGCATAGATCAGGAACAGCGCTGCGACGAACGCGATACCGAGATCGTAAAGGAACTCGTTCTGCTCCTCGCTGGCGCCTTCGAGGCCGTAGCGAACGCCGGGATGCCGCGCGAGCAAGCCGGGGATGAAATCGGAACGCATCGAGCGGATGATCTCCTGCGGCTCGACGCGCGCGGGGTCGATATTGGCGGACACCGTGATGGTCCGCTCACGGTTCAGGCGCGCGATGCTCGAGTAACCCTGGCCGAACGAAATCTCGGCGACCGACTGGAACGGCACCTCGTCACCGCCGGGTGTGCGAATCCGCATGTTCTCGAGATCGGCGACGGACTTGCGCTCCTCGATCGGGTAGCGAACCATCACCCGTAGCTCGTCCTTGCCTCGCTGGATGCGCTGCGCTTCTTCGCCGTAGAACGCCTGCCGCACCTGGCGCCCGAGCGAGGACATCGTCAGGCCGAGCGCCTCCGCTTCGGGCTTGATCCGCAACCTGATTTCGTCGCCGCCGGCCGTGGACGAGTTGACGATGTCGAACACGCCTTCGAACTTGGCCAGTTCGGCAGCCAGCGCCGCCGCCGCGCTTTCCAGCGCGTCATAGTTGGCACCGCTCAGCCGGAAACTCAGCGGCGGTCCGCCGCCGATGTGCCCCGCGTCGCTGAAGGTCAGGTCCTTGAGACCGGGTATCTCGCCGACGGCATTTCGCCACATCTCGCTGATCTCTTTCATCTCGTACGGACGGTTCGTGTCCATCGGAATCTCGAGGAACATGATCGCGCCCGTGTCGCCGCGCGTGAAGACGCCGACGTGCTGGATGACGGGTAGCGAGTCCG
>JBFGYM010000083.1:0-9394 GCA_041587435.1 Woeseiaceae bacterium | reverse complement strand
GCACATGCTCGCGGATGTCGTCGCCGTCATCGGCACGCAGGACATCGTATTTGGCGAGGTGGACCGATGAGCTACGAACTGTCGCACCACGTCCGCGACGAGATCGATGCCTGGAAAGTGCGTTTCCCCGCCGACCGGCAGCGATCGGCCGTCATTCGTGCGCTGCACCTCGTGCAGCACGAGAACGCAGGATGGATCACGGCCGAGCAGATGAATGCCGTCGCCGAGTACCTCGACCTGCCGCCGATCCAGGTGTACGAAGTCGCGACTTTCTACTCGATGTTCCAGACGAAAGAATGCGGCCGTAACGAAGTTTCGATTTGCACCAATATCTCATGCATGCTGCGCGGCGCCGACGACATCGTCGAACACGTCGAGAAGAAGCTGGGCATCAAGCTCGGCCAGAGCACGGCGGACGGCCGCGTCTTCCTGAAGCGCGAGGAGGAGTGCATCGCGGCGTGCTGCGGCGCGCCGGCCATGCAGGTCAACCACAAGTATTTCGAGAATCTCACGGCCGCGATGGTCGACGAGATCCTGGACGGGCTCGAGTGATGGCGTACGAACAGAATCTCGTCTGCTTCAATACGTTCGGCGCGGAGGAGTCGTGGTCGCTCGCGACCTACGAAAAGCACGACGGCTACGAGGCCTGGCGAAAAATCCTCGCGGGCAAAATGACGCCCGAGGAAGTGATCGAGGAAGTCAGGGCGTCGGGTCTGCGTGGCCGCGGCGGCGCCGGTTTCCCGACGGGCCTGAAGTGGAGCTTCATGCCGAAGAACTATGACGGCCAGAAGTACCTCGTCGTCAATTCGGACGAATCGGAACCCGGCACTTGCCACGATCGCGAGATCCTGCGCAACAATCCGCACAGCCTCGTCGAGGGCATGGCCATCGCCGCGTACGCGATGGGCGCGACTGTCGCGTACAACTACATGCGCGGCGAATTCATGGACGAGCCGTTCCCACGCTTCGAGGCCGCCGTCCGGGAGGCGTACGACGCCGGCCTGCTGGGCAAGAACGTGCAGGGCAGCGGCATCGATATCGACATCCACGGTTTCATCGGCGCCGGCGCCTATATTTGCGGCGAAGAGACTGCGCTGATCGAGTCGCTGGAAGGCAAGCAGGGCCGGCCGCGCTTCAAGCCGCCGTTTCCGGCGAACTTCGGCCTGTACGGCAAACCGACGACCATCAACAACACGCAGAGCATTGCGAGCGTGCCCACGATCATCCGCAAGGGCGCGGCCTGGTTCGCGGGACTGGGACCGGAGGGGTCGGGCGGCACTGCGCAGTTCTCGGTTTCGGGCCACGTCGAGAAGCCGGGCAACTTCGAGTTGCCGATGGGCATCCCGTTCAGGACACTGCTCGAGGACTTCGCCGGCGGCGTCTGGAAAGGCCGCAGGCTGAAGGCGGTCATCCCGGGCGGTTCGTCGTGCAAGGTCCTGCCGGCCGAACTCATCATGGAATGCACGATGGACTACAACTCGCTGCAAAAAGCGGGCTCGTCGTTCGGCACCGGCGCGGTTATCGTCATGGATGAAACGACGTGCATGGTCCGTGCCTTGCGCCGCATTGCGCGGTTCTACATGGCCGAGTCCTGTGGCCAGTGCACGCCGTGCCGCGAGGGCACGGGCTGGCTCTACCGCATGCTGACCCGGATCATCGAGGGCAAGGGTGAGGAGGCCGACCTCGGGAAGCTGACCGACGTGGCGAACAAGATCGAGGGCCACACGATCTGTGCGCTCGGCGACGCAGCGGCATGGCCGGTGCAGAGCTTCCTGAAGCACTTCTTCCACGAGTTCGAGTACATGGTTCACCACAACGGCCGCAGCATCGTTGACGATGCTCCGGGTGCGGCGGCTTGAGGTCGATGAGCAAGGACATCGTAAACATCGAAGTGGACGGCAAGCCGGTCGAAGCGCGACGGGGCCAGATGGTCATCGAGGTGACCGACTCGATCGGCGCTTACGTGCCGCGCTTCTGTTACCACGAGAAGCTCAGCGTCGCGGCCAACTGCCGCATGTGCCTCGTCGACATCGAGGGTGCGCCCAAGCCGATCCCGGCCTGCGCGCAGCCCATCACGGAGGGCATGAAGGTCTTCACGAAGTCGCCGCGCGCGATTGCGGCGCAGAAGGCGACGATGGAGTTCCTGCTCATCAACCATCCGCTCGACTGCCCGATTTGCGACCAGGGCGGCGAATGCGAACTGCAGGACCTCGCGATGGGCTACGGTCGCGACGTCTCGCGTTACAACGACGGCAAGCGCGTCGTCAAGGACAAGGACCTGGGCCCGCTGGTCTCGACGGACATGACGCGCTGCATTCATTGCACGCGCTGCGTGCGATTCGGCGAGGAAATCCAGGGCAATCCGCAGCTCGGCACCACGTTGCGCGGCGAGAACGTCGTCATCTCGACTTACATCGAGCAGAACATCGATCACGAATTGTCGGCCAACATCATCGACCTGTGCCCGGTGGGCGCGCTCAACAACAAGCCCTACCGTTACAGCGCGCGCGCCTGGGAAATGGTGCAGCGCGCAACGATTGCACCGCACGACTGCGTGGGATCGAACATTTACGCGCACATGCTGCGCGGTACGATCAAGCGCGTCGTTCCACGCACCAACGAGGCGATCAACGAGAACTGGATTGCCGACCGCGACCGCTTCAGCTACGAGGCCGTCTATTCGGCGGAGCGCCTGCAGACGCCGCGCATCAAGGAAGGCGGCGCCTGGCGCGACATCGGCTGGGAGGACGCGCTCGAGCGGGCCGCAAGCGCGCTGAAGAACGCCGGCACGATCGGCATGCTGGCTTCACCGAGCGCGACCGTCGAAGAAGGCTTCCTGCTCAGGCGCCTCGCGGACCATCTCGGCACATCGAATATCGACCACCGTATCGAGCGCCGTGATTTCTCGGATCAGGACAAGGATCCCGCATTCCCGTACCTCGGTTGCAGTATCGCGGAGCTGGAGAAGCAGGACGCGATCTTCGTCATCGGTTCGAACCTGCGCCACGAGGCGCCGATCCTTGCACACCGCGTTCGCAAGGCGGCGCTCAAAGGGGCAAGCGTCGATTTTGCGAGCAGCGTCGAGCACGAGTACTTCTTCGACGTCGATCACTACCTGTCGGGTGCCGGCCTGGTCGAGCTCCTTTCCGGGAAAGGGGTCGAACCGATTATCGAGCGGCTGAAAGAGGCCGACAATGCCCTGGTCCTGCTCGGTAACATTGCCGGCCGCCACGCTGCGTTCGGAGCAATCCGGGCGCAGGCGGCGGCGATTGCGAAGAAGTCGGGCGCGACGCTTGGCTTCCTGTCTCCGGGCGCCAACTCCGCGGGTCTGAGCCAGGCCGGCGTATTGCCGGGCGACGGGCTGCACGCGGGCGCCATGCTCCACGAGACGCTCGATACTGTTCTGCTGCTCAACGTCGAGCCGGACGCGGACATCCATGCGACCGAAGATGCGGTCGCCAAGCTGGCGAAACAGGAATTCGTCGTATCGCTGACGCCGTTCGTCTCCGACGCACTCCTGGAGTCGGCGGACCTGCTGCTGCCGGTCGGCACCTTTGCCGAAACCTCGGGCACGTACGTCAACGTCGAGGGGACGTGGCAGAGTTTCGCGGGCGTTGCCGATCCCGTCGGCGAAGCGCGCCCCGCCTGGAAAGTGCTGCGCGTGCTGGGTAATCTCGTCGAGGCTGAAGGCTTCGATTACGTCACGAGCGAGGATGTGCTGGAAGCGTGCAGGGAGGCGATCGGTGAGGTGGTCGCGGAGCCGTTCGAAGGCGGCAAGACGGCGAAGGTTACTGCCGCCGACGAGCCTGCCGACGAGATCGACACGCCGCTGTACTCGGTCGACGGCCTCGTCCGTCGCGCCCGTGCGCTGCAGCGCACGCCCGCCGCGCAGCGCGCCGGGTCCGGGGGAGAAGGCTGATGCCGGAATTTTTCGGCGCCCTCGTTCCGCAGTTTGCCCTCGACTTCTGGGCTTCGCTCCCCGGCGTCGCGCAGTACCTTGTGACGACATTGTTCAAGATCCTGATCGTGACGATCGCCGTGATCCTGTGCGTGGCGTTCTCGACCTATTTCGAACGCAAGGTCATTGGCAGCATGCAGGCGCGCATCGGGCCAAACCGGGTCGGTCCGAAAGGCTTGCTGCAGCCGTTTGCTGACGTCTTCAAGCTGCTTTTCAAGGAAGTCATCGTTCCGTCGCAGTCGAGCAAGTTCCTTTACGTCATCGCGCCGCTCCTGTCGCTGACACCGGCACTGGCCGCCTGGGCCGTGATACCGATGAACAACTGGTTCGTGATCGCGGATATCAACGCGGGTCTTCTCTATGTCCTGGCGCTGACGTCGGTCGGCGTCTATGGCGTGATACTGGCCGGCTGGGCGACGAATTCGAAATACGCCTTGCTCGGCGCGATGCGCTCGGCCGCCCAGATCGTCGCCTATGAAATCGCGATGGGCTTTGCGCTCGTCGGCGTGCTCATGGCCGGCGGCAGCCTGAACATCGGCGATATCGTCGAGGCGCAGTCCGGTGGGATACAAAACTGGTTCCTGATCTGGCTGTTCCCGCTGTTCCTCGTTTACTGGATCGCGGGTGTCGCCGAGACCAACCGCGCGCCGTTCGACGTCGCGGAAGGCGAGTCTGAAATCGTCGCCGGATTCCACGTCGAGTACTCGGGCGTGGCGTTCGCACTGTTCTTCCTCGCCGAGTACGCGAACATGATTCTCATTTCGACGCTGACGGCCGTGTTCTTCTGGGGCGGGTGGGCGTCACCGTTGGAAGGCTTTGCCGTGTTCGAGCCCTATCATGACTTGCCGGGAATCGGCTGGTTCTTCGGCGGCGGGTTCCCTTGGCTGTTTATCAAGATGTGCTTTTTCATGTACATCTTCTTCTGGCTGCGCGCGACGTTCCCGCGCTACCGCTACGACCAGATCATGCGGCTCGGCTGGAAAGTGTTCATTCCCGTCACGATCGTCTGGATCGCCGTCGAAGGCGCGATGGCCTGGTTCCGCATCGGGCCGTGGTCCGGCATGGGAGCGTAAGCGATGAGCCGACTGGTCAGTTACATTAAGACGTTTGCGCTCTGGGAGCTGCTCAAGGGGCTCAAGGTCACCCAGACCAACTGGTTCCGCAAGAGCGTGACGCTCGAGTACCCGGAAGAGAAGACGCCGCAGTCGCATCGCTTCCGCGGCCTGCATGCGCTGCGGCGCTATCCCAATGGCGAGGAACGCTGCATTGCCTGCAAGCTCTGCGAGGCCGTGTGCCCGGCGCTGGCCATCACGATCGAATCGGGTGTCGGCGAGGACGGCACGCGCCGCACCACGCGCTACGACATCGATCTGTTCAAGTGCATCTACTGCGGCTTCTGCGAGGAGGCCTGCCCGGTCGACGCCATCGTTGAGACGCGCCTGCACGAGTACCACATGGAGGCGCCCGGCGAGAACATCATGACCAAGGACAAGCTGCTGGCCGTGGGCGACAAGTACGAAGCCATGATTTCGGCCGACAAGGCAGCGGACGCGAAATACCGGTAGCGCGGGGACGACGATGTTGCACTCGATACTCTTCTACACGTTTGCGGTGATCATGCTCGGCGCCGCCATGGGCGTCGTGTTCTCGCGCAATCCCGTGCATGCTGTCATGTTCCTCGTGTTCACGTTCTTCAACGGGGCCATTCTCTGGCTGCTGGCGGAAGCCGAGTTCCTCGCCATCGTGCTCGTGCTCGTGTACGTCGGCGCCGTCATGGTGCTGTTCCTGTTCGTCGTCATGATGCTCGAGGTCGACATCGAGGCGGCCAAGCGTGGCTTGACGCGCTATGCGCCGCTCGGCATCGGGCTCGCTTTGGTCATGGCTGTCGAACTGATCAACGTGATCTGGCTGCGCGCGAAGATCGGGGAAGATGCCGGCGGTTTCGTGCCGACGCCCGAGGGCTACAGCAACACCGAAGCGCTGGGCAGCGTGCTCTACACGGAGCACGTCTATGCGTTCGAGATCGCCGCCGTGATCCTGCTGCTCGCCATTGTTGCCGCGATTACACTGACCATGCGCAGGCGGCCCGGCCTCAAGGTGCAGGACATCTCGAAGCAGGTTTCGGTGCGTGCGAAGGACCGTATCCGGGTGGTCAAGATGGACGCGGAGAAGAAGGAATGATCGGTCTGCAGCATTACCTGACGGTCTCAGCGATGCTGTTCGTGCTGTCGATCGCCGGTATCGTCATCAATCGCAAGAACCTGATCCTGCTGCTCATGTGCATCGAGCTCATGCTGCTGGCCGTGAACACCAATTTCATCGCGTTCTCGCGCTTCCTCGGCGACGACACCGGGCAGGTGTTCGTGTTCTTCATCCTGACGGTGGCGGCCGCCGAAGCGGCCATCGGCCTGGCGATCCTCGTGGTGCTGTTCCGCAATCGCCGCTCGATTGCCGTGCAGGAACTCAATACGTTGAAAGGTTGATATGAAAGAGTATTACCTTGCCATCGTATTGATCCCGCTCGTCGCGTCGCTCGTCGCGGGCCTTGCCGGCCACAAGATCGGCCGCGCGGGTGCCCACTGGGTGACCATCGTCGCCGTCGGCGTGTCGTTCGTGCTGTCGGCGCTCGTGCTCAAGAACCTGTTCTGGGGCGGCATGCAGCCCGAGAACGTCACGGTCTATACCTGGGCCGTCACGGACGGACTGCGCATGGAGGTCGGCTTCCTCGTCGACCGCCTGACGGCGCTCATGATGTGCGTCGTGACGTTCGTGTCGTTCATGGTGCACATCTACACGATCGGCTATATGCACGACGATCCCGGTTACCAGCGTTTCTTCAGCTACATCTCGCTGTTCACCTTCTCGATGCTCATGCTCGTGATGTCGAACAACTTCCTGCAGCTGTTCTTCGGCTGGGAGGCCGTGGGCCTCGTTTCGTACCTGTTGATCGGCTTCTGGTACAAGCGCGAGAGTGCGATCTTCGCGAACCTCAAGGCGTTTCTCGTCAACCGCGTCGGGGACTTCGGCTTTCTCCTCGGCATTGCCGGCGTCGTCATGTACGCGGGCTCGCTCGACTACGCGACGGTGTTCGGCCGCGCGTCGATGATCGGCGCGCACACGATCGAAGTGGTCCCCGGTACGCCGTGGAACGCGATGACCGTGATCTGCATCCTCTTGTTCATCGGCGCGATGGGCAAGTCGGCGCAGGCGCCGCTGCACGTCTGGCTGCCGGACTCGATGGAAGGCCCGACGCCGATCTCGGCACTGATCCACGCAGCGACGATGGTCACGGCCGGCATCTTCATGGTGGCGCGCATGTCGCCGCTGTTCGAGCTGTCCGTCACGGCGCTCGGCTTCGTCATAATCATCGGCGCCGTCACGGCCTTCTTCATGGGGCTGCTCGGCATCGTGCAGAACGACATCAAGCGCGTGGTCGCCTACTCGACGTTGTCCCAGCTCGGCTACATGACCGTGGCGCTCGGTGCTTCGGCTTACGGGGCGGCGATCTTCCACCTCATGACGCACGCCTTCTTCAAGGCGCTGCTGTTCCTCGCAGCCGGCTCGGTGATCATCGCGATGCACCACGAGCAGGACATCCGCAAGATGGGCGGCATTCGCAAGTACATGCCGATCACGTACTGGACGTCGTTGATCGGCTCGCTGGCGCTGATCGGATTCCCGGGCTCGTCGGGGTTCTTCTCGAAAGACCTGCTGATCGAGGCCGTCAGGGAATCGCACTGGCATACCGGTGCGTCGATGGGCGACCAGGTGACGTACTGGATTGCCTATCTCAGTGTGCTGCTCGGCGTGTTCGTTACGGCGCTGTACTCGTTCCGCATGTTCTTCCTCGTTTTTCACGGCAAACCGCGCATGAGCAAGGAGGCGCAAGCCCACCTGCACGAGACGCCGGCCGTCGTCACGGTGCCGCTCATCCTGCTGGCGATCCCGTCAGCCGTTATCGGCTGGTTCACGGTCGGGCCCGTGCTGTTCGACGGGTATTTCGGCAACTCGATCGTCGTCGATGGGGGCCGCGACGTGCTCGCACGCATGGGGGAGGGCTGGCACGGCAGCTTCGGCCTCCTGACGCACGCGGTCATGACGCCGGTGTTCTGGCTGGCAGCAGCCGGCGTGTTCGTCGCCTGGTTCCTGTACCTGAAGCGCCCCGATCTTCCGGAGACCATCCGGCAGCGGGCATCGGGGCTCTACAACCTGCTCGACCGCAAGTACTACTTCGACGACCTGTACATCAAGGGCTTCGCCGTCGGCGGCCGGCGCTTCGGCCGCTTCCTGTGGCAGAAGGGCGACGAGTTGATCATCGACGGCATTCTCGTGAACGGCACGGCGCGCGCGGTTGGCTGGATGGCCGGCTACCTGCGTCACATCCAGACCGGTTATCTCTACACCTACGCGTTCGCGATGATCATCGGCCTGACGATGCTCCTCGGCTGGCTCATCTGGCTGAGGTGACGGCGTGTTAAGCAACTACCTGCTCAGTTTCCTCATCTGGTTCCCGATTGCGGGCGGCGTTGCGTTGCTCCTGATCGGTGACGGCGGGGACGTGAAATCCCCGCAGGCCAGGTTCATGCGCGTAGCGGCGCTGGCGTTTTCGCTGCTGACGTTTCTCGCGAGCATCGCGCTCTACCTCGGCTTCGACAATGGCGAACGCGCCATGCAATTCGTGGAACGAGTGCCGTGGGTCGGCACGTTCAACGTCTGGTATTACCTCGGCGTCGACGGCATCTCGGCGCCCCTGATCCTGCTGACGACGTTCATCACGCCGCTGGTCGTCATTGCGGGCTGGGATACGATCAAGAGCCGCGCTGCGCAGTATTTTGCCGCTTTCCTGATTCTCGAGGGCCTGATGATCGGCGTGTTCAGCGCGCTCGACGGGTTGCTGTTCTACGTGTTCTGGGAGGCCATGCTGATCCCGATGTTCCTGATCATCGGTGTCTGGGGCGGCGAACGGCGCATCTATGCGACGCTGAAGTTCTTCCTCTACACGTTCCTCGGTTCGGTGCTGATGCTGGTCGCGTTCATCTGGCTGTACCTGCAGACGGACAGCTTCAATCTGATCGCGTTCATGAACCTGCCGATCGATTTCACGGCCCAGAAGCTCATTTTTCTGGCATTCCTGTTCGCCTTCGCGGTCAAGGTGCCGATGTGGCCGGTTCACACCTGGTTGCCCGATGCCCACGTCGAGGCGCCGACGGGCGGTTCCGTGATTCTTGCCGCCATCATGCTGAAGATGGGCGGTTACGGTTTCGTGCGGCTGTCATTGCCGATCGTGCCGGACGGAAGCGCGTATTTCTCCGGCCTGATGATCGCGCTGTCGCTGATCGCAATCGTCTACATCGGCTTCGTGGCGCTGATGCAGAAAGACATGAAGAAGCTGATCGCGTACTCGTCGATCGCGCACATGGGCTTCGTCACGCTCGG
>JBFGYM010000082.1:0-9426 GCA_041587435.1 Woeseiaceae bacterium | reverse complement strand
GTTGATGACGACGCTGCGGATGCCCGCCGACCGCACGTTGCGAAGATGCCGCTCGAGCAGGCTCTCGCCGCGCACCTCGACGAGCGACTTGGGCACGTGATCGGTCAGCGGCCGCAGGCGTTCGCCACGGCCCGCCGCGAGAATCATCGCCTTCACGATGCGAGCCCCGGGAGCACGCGCTCCTCGACCAGTGTAACGAGGAACTCGAGCTCTCTGTAACGCGGCGCCAGGTCCACGACGTAGGACAGGGTGCGGGGAATATCGAGCATGTAACCGGGCTTGCCGTCGCGGTGGTTCAATCGCGAAAATATCCCGGCCGCCTTGAGGTGACGCTGCACGCCCATCAGTTCGAAATAGCGGCGGAATTGCTGCTCGTCGGTGCGTTCACGGATCGCCGCATCGATGCGGCGATAGAAGTCGAGCGCCCAGTTCCAGATCTGCTCGTTCGGCCACTTGACGTAGCAATCTTTCAGCAGCGACACGAGATCGTAGGTCAGCGGCCCTTCGACCGCGTCCTGGAAATCGAGAATGCCCGGGTTGTTTTCATCGGTGACCATCAGGTTGCGCGAATGGTAGTCGCGGTGCACGAACACTTGCGGCTGGTCGAGCGCGTTGGCAACCAGGAGATCGCAGCACTGTTGCCAGGCCGACTCCGATGCTTCGTCGAACTCGATACCCAGGTGCATGCCGCACAGCCAGTCGTGAAACAGGGATAACTCGAAGCGCAGCAACTTTTCGTCGTACGGCGGCAACAGTGACTGGAACGCCGCACCCCGACGCTGCATCGTGACCAGCGCGTCGAGCGCATCTCGATAAAGAGCAGGTGCCATCGACGGGTCGTGCTCGAGTTGTTCGAGGTACTGCCGCGTACCCAGGTCGCTGAGCAGGAGGAAACCGTCGTCGAGATTGGCCTCGAGCACGCGCGGCGCGTTGAGTTGCATGGACTCGAGATAACCGGCGACGCGCAGGAACGGCAGGCAGTCCTCCTGCCCGGGCGGCGCATCCATCACGATGAAACTGTTCGCGCCCGACTGCAATCGAAAATAGCGGCGGAAGCTGGCATCGCCCGACGCCGGCACCGGGTCGCTCCCGGCAACGGCATCGATCTCCCGTGCCCAGGCGATCAGGTCGGCCAGGCGGGAATCGGCCGGGTCGGTCCGTCTCTCGATGTCGGCTCTCCGTAACGCATTGAAGCACCTTATAATGTGTGCGAAGGTAACAAATACCCATGCTTGATAACATCCCGTTCTCGCAAGCCCCGGCCCACAGCTGAACCGACCACTGCTTTGTCCGTCAAACCGATTCTTCTTGCCTGCTCGCTGCTGGCCGTAAGCTCCGCGTACGGCGCCGACGAGTTGTCCTGTGAGACGTCGATCGGCAGGCCGCTCGCCGTCGACTCGCCCTTGCGGACGGTCGTGCTCGACAATCCGGACACCATTCAGCTGGAGGCCGGCCGGTTCGAAGCCCAGGTCGGCGGCGAGCCGGCCGCGATCATGTCCGGCGGGGTTCTTCTGCGGCGGGATGACAAGCTCGCGGGTGCAGACACGGCGCGCTTCGATTCCGAGCAGCGCGCCCTTTACCTCGAGGGCGGCGTCCGCTACGAAGACCCGCGTACGCAGATTCTCAGTCGCTCGGCCGAATTCGGTTACGCCATGGGTCGCATCCGTTTCGAAGGTGCGGAATTCTCGCTCGGCAGCAGCAACGCGCGCGGTGCGGCGGAAGAGATCGAGATCAACGAGAGCGGCACTCTGTCGCTCGGCGGTGTCGAGTACACGACCTGCCCGCCCGGCGACGAGGACTGGCTGTTGCAGGGCAAGTCCATCAGGCTCGATACGCGCGAAGGGATCGGAACGGCCAGGGGCATGAAGCTGCGCTTCATGAACGTCCCCATTATCTACCTGCCCTACATCTCGTTCCCGATCGGCGACGCACGCAAGTCGGGCGTGCTGACACCCGAGATCGGCAGTTCGGGCCGCAGCGGCAACGAGATTCGCGTGCCCTACTACTTCAATCTCGCGCCGAATTACGACGCGACGATTACGCCGCGGTTGCTCACGAGTCGCGGCCTCCAGGTCGAGACGAAATTTCGTTACCTGACACGCCGCAACGAGGGATCGATCTCGGCCGACTACCTGCCCGACGATGACGAATTCAACCGTTCGCGTCACCAGGTCCGGTTCGGGCACCGAACGACCTGGGGCAACGGCTGGCGCAACCGCATCAACTTCCGCGAGGTCTCGGACGGCGAGTACTTCGAGGATCTCGGCGGCAGCCTCAGCGTGTCGAGCACCACGCATCTCGACCGGCACCTGAGCTTCGACTACTACTCCGAGCGCTTGTCGGTGTTCGCACAGGCGCAGGATTACCAGACGATCGACGACACCATCCTGCCGGCCGACGAACCCTACCGCCGGGTACCGCAGATCCTCGTCAACGCCAACTGGCCTGTCGGCGTCGTGCGGCTTGTCCTGGACAGCGAGGTCGTCAGCTTCGATCGTGACACCGGAGTGACGGGCTGGCGCGTCAACGCATCGCCGTCCGTCGAACTCGACCTCGGCACGCCCGGGTGGTTCGTGAAACCCGCCATCGCCCTCGACTACACGCGCTATGAATTGTCGAACACATTGCCCGGCGAGACGACGGATCCAGCGCGCACGGTGCCTATCTCGAGCGTCGATGTCGGGCTCGTGCTCGAGCGGGCCATGGCCAACGCCAGGCGCATCCAGACGCTCGAGCCGCGGCTGCTGTACGTGAACATTCCGTTTCGCGACCAGGACGGCTTGCCGGTATTCGACACGATCCTGCCCGACATCAATCTCGTCCAGCTGTATCGCAAGAATCGCTTCCTCGGCGTCGACCGGATCGGCGATACCGAGCAGCTCAGCGCAGGCGTTACGTCGCGCGTTCTCGACGTCGCAACCGGTCGCGAACTGATGACGGCAACGATTGGCCAGACGCGCTACTACAGCGATCGAAACGTCACGTTGCCGGGACGCACGGCGTCGACGGTCGAGGCGTCCGACTACATCGCGCAATTGCGGTTCCTGCTGCTCGACAACGTCAATTTCGATCTCGGGCACCAGTGGGGCAACGGCGACAACGGCACGACGAAATCGGAAGCCCGCTTGCAGTACAGCCCCGCCCGCAACAAGGTTTTCAACCTCGCCTATCGCTTCCGTCGCGACTCGCTCGAACAGGGCGACGTGTCCTGGTCCTGGCCCGTCTCCACGCAGTGGAACTTCGTCGGGCGCTACAACTTCTCGTTCCGCGACCAGGAGGTTCTCGAGCAGTTCTTCGGCCTCGAGTACGAGAGCTGCTGCTGGGGACTCCGGCTCGTGTCGCGCCGCCATATCTCCAAGCGCGATGGAACCCGCGATTCGTCATTTGGTCTGCAACTCGTATTGAAGGGAATGACGAGCGTCGGCACCGCAGCTGACAAACTCCTCGAACGTGGTATTCTTGGCTATTCCGCAGATCTCCGGTAAGAAAAATTGTTGAAATTCAGTGTCTTATGCGCGGTCGTCGCATTAACGGCCGCGCCCATGGCCGCCGCTGACGAACTCTCCGACACGGGTGAATTCCTCGACGGGATCGCCGCCATCGTCGACGAGGGCGTCGTGCTCAAGAGCCAGGTGCGCGACCAGGCTGCGTCGATTGCCAAGCGCGCCGAGGAACAGGGCATGCAGCTGCCACCGACTGACGTGCTCGAGGAGCAGGTTCTCGAGCGTCTGATCCTGATGGAAATCCAGCTGCAACGCGCATCGCGCATCGGCCTGCAGATCTCCGACCAGATGCTCAATCAGTCGATCGCCGCGATCGCACAGCAGAACGGCGTCTCTTTCGAAGACATGCCTGCCCTGCTGGCCCAGGACGGCCTCGACTATGCCGAGTTCCGGCGCTCCCTGCGCGACGAAATCACGATCGAGCAGCTGCGCCGGATCGACGTGGGCCAGAGCATCAACGTGTCCGACCGCGAAATCGAGCAGTGCATTGCCGACCTGGAGGGCAATGTCGTCGCCAATTCCGAGTACGAGTTGTCGCATATCCTGCTGCCGCTGCCCGAGTCGGCCAGCGCCGCGCAGATTGCGGAAGTCGAGACACTCGCGAATCAGATTTACTCACAGATCCAGAACGGTGCCGATTTCCGCGAAATGGCCGTGCGCTATTCCGCCGGTCCGACCGCCCTGGAGGGCGGTACGCTCGGTTGGATGCAGGGCCAGCAGGTCCCGACGCTGTTCGCCGACGTGCTGCAGGACATGAAAGCCGGCGACGTGTCGCAACCGATCCGGGCCGCTAGCAGCTTCCACCTCGTCCGCGTCGACAACCTGCGCAGCGCCGTCGAGCGCAGCGAGATCGAGCAGGCCAAAGTCCGCCACATTCTCGTCATGCCCGATGAGATCATCGATGACGCGACCGCCCGGCAGCGGCTCCAGGAGGCGCTGGAAAAAATCCGCGGTGGCGCGGACTTCGGCGAGCAGGCCAAGCTGCTGTCCGACGACCCCGGCTCCGCCAATCTCGGTGGCGAACTCGGCTGGGCGAGTCCCGGCACGTACGCACCCGAGTTCGAGGCCATGATCGCGAACAGCGAGATCGGCGCCTTGTCGGAGCCGTTTCGCACGCAGTTCGGCTGGCACATTCTCGAAGTGACGGAGCGGCGTGTGTACGACAACACGGAAGACCTGAAAAAGCGCAACTGCGACCTGCGGATTCGGAACGGCAAGATGGACCAGGAATCGCAGCTGTGGAAGCAGCGGCTTCGCGACGGGGCCTTCGTCGAGAAGCGTATCTAGTGTGAAACGCAGCGCATCTCTCGTCGTAACGGCCGGCGAACCGGCCGGCATCGGCCCGGAGCTCTGTAACGCACTCGTCGGCACGCCGTTTCAGCACGATGTCGTCGTCATCGGCGACCGCCGGCTGATCGACGAGCGCCTTGCTGTCATCGATACGCCGTTTCCCGCGCCGGTCGAACCCGGCCGCCCCGATCCCGCCAATGCCGCGACCTTGCTCGCCGGATTGCGACGCGCTGTCGAGGGCTGCCTCGGGGGCGAATTCGCGGCCCTCGTCACGGCGCCGCTTGCCAAGCACGTCATCGCAAAAAGCGGTGTCCCGTTCACCGGCCACACGGAATTCCTCGCCGCCATCACGAACGGCAAGCCGGTCATGATGCTCGTCGCGGGCGACCTGCGCGTTGCCCTCGCCAGCACGCACCTGCCGCTGCGCGATGTCCCCGACTACCTGACGCAGGACGTCCTGCGCCGGGTATTGCTCACGCTGCATGCCGACCTGCGGCAGCGCTTCGGAATCGCAGAGCCCGAGATCGTCGTTTGCGGCCTGAACCCGCACGCCGGCGAAGCGGGCCTCCTCGGGCGCGAGGAGATCGAGGTCATTGCGCCGGTCGTCGACGCGCTGCGCGGAGACGGGCTCAACCTGCGCGGACCGCTCCCGGCCGACACCGCGTTTACGCCTGCCGCCGGCCGCAAGGACGCGGTGCTGGCGATGTACCACGACCAGGGATTGCCCGTCCTCAAGTACGCCGGCTTCGGCCACGCGGTCAACGTCACGCTCGGCCTGCCGATCATCCGCACGTCGGTCGACCACGGCACGGCATTCGACATTGCGGGCACCGGCAAGGCCGACGCCGGCAGCCTGCTGGCCGCCGTGGAACTCGCGGCGGAGATGGCGGCGCGCTGATGGCGAGGCATCGCACCCGCAAGCGCTTCGGCCAGCACTTCCTGACCGACCCGGGAATCATCGATGCGATCGTGCGCGCCGTGCACCCCGGCGGCGATGACGTCATCGTCGAAATCGGTCCCGGCCAGGGTGCCATCACCGATCCGCTTGCCCGCAGCGCCGGCCACCTGCACCTCGTCGAACTCGACCGCGATCTCGTGGCACGCCTGCAGTCGCGCTATGCGGACACGGCCAAGGTGTCGGTGCACGAAGGCGATGCGCTGGCGTTCGACTTCGCCACGCTGGGCGACCGCCTGCGCATCGTCGGCAACCTGCCCTACAACATTTCCACGCCACTGCTGTTTCACCTGCTGCGCTTTCGCGACCGCATCGTCGACATGCACTTCATGTTGCAAAAGGAAGTCGTCGACCGCATGGCGGCCGAGCCCGGCAGCAAGGCCTATGGCCGGCTCGGCATCATGCTCCGCTGCTACCTCGCCGTCGAACCGCTGTTCGATGTGCCGCCCGATGCGTTTCAGCCGCCGCCGCAAGTCATGTCTGCCGTCGTGCGCCTCGACCCGCTGCCGCCGGGCACGTACGACATCGACAATGACAATGCACTGTCGTCACTGGTCGCAACGGCTTTCATGCAACGCCGCAAGACGCTGCGCAACGCGCTGCGCCACGAAGCCGGCACGGCGGACTTCGACGCGCTCGGCATCGATCCGGGCCTGCGCCCCGAGCAGGTCCCGATCGGCGACTACGTCCGGCTGAGCAATTTCCTGCTGCGCAAATCACGGTAGAATGCACGCATGGACGACAAAGAATGCGCCATTCACATCGACGTCGCGACGAGCTACATGGACGATCAGTCCGAGCCCGACGCCGACCGCTACGTCTTTGCCTACACCATTACGATTTCGAATAACGGCGCGGTGCCGGCGACGCTGCGGAGCCGCCACTGGATCATCACCGACGCAAACGGCAAGGTCCAGGAAGTCAGCGGCGAAGGGGTCGTCGGTGAACAACCGCACCTGAATCCCGGTGAACGCTTTCGCTACTCGAGCGGTGCGGTGCTCGCCACGCCCGTCGGCGCGATGCAGGGTCTCTACCGGATGGAAACCGACACCGGCGCGACCTTCGACGCGCCGATTCCGCCGTTCACTCTCGCCGTCCCGGGCCTGCTGCACTAGTGGCGGTCTATGCCATCGGCGACGTGCAGGGCTGTTACGACCCGCTCCGCCGCCTCCTCGACGCGATCGACTTCAACGCCGACAAGGACACGCTCTGGCTGACCGGGGACCTCGTTAATCGCGGCCCCAAGTCTCTGAAAACGCTGCGTTTCGTGCACGATCTCGGTGACTCGGCCATCACCGTCCTCGGTAACCACGACCTGCACCTGCTCGCCCTCGAGGCGGGCGCCGTACGCCGCGGCAAGCGTTTTACGGCACTGACCAAGCTGCTCAACTCCAGCGACTGCGGCGAACTCTGCGACTGGCTGCGGCACCGGCCTCTGGCGCACCACGACGAAGACCTCGGTACCCTGCTCGTCCACGCCGGTACGCATCCCGAATGGAACGTGACGAAAACCCTGGCGCGCGCCGCCGAGGTCGAATCGGCTTTACAGGCAGACGGTTTCCGCACCGTGCTCGGCAAGATGTACGGCGACACGCCGAACGCCTGGTCGGGAAAACTGAAGGGCTACCCGCGCCTGCGCTTCATCATCAATTGCCTGACACGCATGCGCATGATCTCGTCGGCCAATCACCTCGCTCTCGCGTTCAGCGGCTCGCCCTGGCGGGCGCGCAAGGGGCTGATTCCCTGGTACGAGGCCCCGAACCCCGCGTGGCAGGGGACGCGCATCGTGTTCGGTCACTGGTCGGCACTGGGTCTCGTCGTGCTGCCCCACATTATCGCGCTCGACACCGGCTGTGTCTGGGGCCGACAGCTCACGGCCGTGCGGCTCGACAAGCGACTGCCGCGCGTCGTCCAGGTCGGCGGCCAGGTCTGATCAGAGGCGCAGCCCGCAGCTCTCGAAGGCCTCGCGAATGGCCGCTTTTTCCGCCTCGGTGAGTTCGAGCATGGGCGGACGCACGCGTCCGCCGACCTGGCCGAGCAGCGACTGCCAGTACTTGCCGAAAGCCTGCGGCTTGTCCGCAGGTCTCGAGCGTGCCATGGCATCCCGCACCGGGCCGAGGCTGTCGCGCACGCGTCGCGCCTGTTCGAAATCACCGGCGAAGGCCAGGCGCGTGTACTCGTCCATGCGCTTGTCGTTTTTCGTTTGCAGGTGATAGGGCGGCGACGAGCACAAGTAGAGCCGCCAACCGAGTTGCTCGATATTGTCCAGCCAGGCGTCTTCCGCGGACGTCGACACGAGGATCTTGTCGCCTGCGAGCCGCGTGAGCCGCACGTACATCTCGCGCGGCACCGAATACTTGATCGCAACGATGTTGGGCAACTCGGCTATGCGCGCGCACTCCTCGGGCTGCATCAGGTAGCCCGAGTCCGGGTGACTCCACATCGCGACACCGATGTCGAGCCGGTCGCACAGAGCCTCGTAATAGCGGTACAGCACTTCGCCACGATCATGGATAAAGCTCAGCACCGGCGCATGGACGACGATGTAGTCGGCGCCGCAGTCCTGGGCATGGCGCCCGAGCTCGCAGACCGTGTCGAAATTCTGGTCCGAGACCGACACGATGACGCCTGCCTTGCCGTCGCACTCGTCGACGGCAATGTCGAAGTTGCGCTTGCGCTCGTCGAGGCTCATCGAGAAGAACTCGCCCTGCTTGCCCGCGATGAAGAGCCCCTGGATGTCGAGGTCGTCGATCCAGTGACGGATGTTGGAGCGCAACCCGGACTCGTCGAGCGACAGGTCGTCGTTGAACGGGTTCAGTGCCGCAGCCCAGATGCCGCGCATGTTCTCGCGCGCGTAGTCCTTGGCGTCCAGCTTCGAGTATTTCGTGGCCATCGGCGAAATATACTTATAATCGGTTTCATGAGCACCTATCCGGATCTGCACCTCTACATCGACGGCGAGTGGCGCAAGACCGCGCGAGACCTGTCGGTCCTTAACCCTGCGACAGAACAGGAAATCGGGCGGCTGCCGCACGCGGAGAAGAGCGACCTCGATGACGCGCTGGCCGCGGCGGACAGGGGTTTCGAAATCTGGAGGCGCACCGCGCCCGTCGAGCGTGCCAACGTCCTGTTCAGGGCGGCGGCACTGATGCGCGAGCGGCAGGAAGACATCGCCACGGCCATCACGGCAGAGCACGGCAAGCCGCTCACGCAGGCGCGCCACGAGGTGGTCCGCGGGTGCGAGTTCTTCGAATGGGACGCGGGTGAAGCGACGCGCACTTACGGACGCGTCATACCCAGCGCACCGGGCGTGCGCTATATCGTGCACCTGCAGCCGATCGGCACGGTCGCTGCGTTCTCGCCCTGGAATTTCCCGATGAGCCAGCCCTGCCGCAAGGTCGCGGGCGCCATTGCTGCGGGCTGCTCGATCATCCTGAAGGCTTCCGAGGAAACTCCGGCCGGCGCGCTGCACATCGCGCGGGCGCTGCACGACGCGGGCCTGCCGCGCGGCGTCCTGAACCTCGTGTTCGGGACCCCGTCGGAGATCTCGGAGCACCTTATCCGCCAGGACACGGTCCGGCTGGTCGCGTTCACGGGTTCTACCGCCGTCGGCAAGCACCTGACGACGCTGGCTGCACAGCACATGACGCCGGTCCTGATGGAACTGGGCGGCCACGC
>JBFGYM010000081.1:0-9431 GCA_041587435.1 Woeseiaceae bacterium | reverse complement strand
CGTTACGAAGTAGAAGAAGACTGCAGCAAGCAGGCCAGCCACGATCATGCCGCGGTAAAGTGCGCCCATGATCTTGCCGCCTTCGGACGTCTTGACGAAGAACGTCCCGATGATCGAGGCGACGATCGAGACCGCACCGAGGACGAGCGGGTAGATGATGGCCTCGCCGCCGTAGGTCGTCGCGACGAGGCCGCCGAGCAGCATCGTGGCGATGATCGTAACGGCATAGGTCTCGAACAGGTCGGCGGCCATGCCGGCACAGTCGCCGACGTTGTCGCCGACGTTGTCCGCGATGACGCCCGGATTGCGGGGATCGTCTTCCGGGATGCCGGCTTCGACCTTGCCGACCAGGTCGGCACCGACGTCCGCACCCTTCGTGAAGATGCCGCCGCCGAGTCGGGCGAAGATCGAGATCAGCGAACCGCCGAAAGCGAGGCCGACCAGGGCGTGGACGGCCTTATCGACCGTGGCGCCCGTTTTCAGCATGGCGAGGTAGTAACCGGCGACGCCGATCAGGCCCAGGCCGACGACGAGCAGGCCGGTGATCGCACCGCCCTTGAATGCAACGTTCAGGGCCGGGTTGACACCGTGCCTGGCCGCTTCGGCCGTGCGCACGTTGGCGCGGACCGAGACGTACATGCCGATGTAACCGGCCAGTCCGGAGAAGACGGCGCCGATGACGAAGCCGATGGCGGTGGCCCAGTCGAGGGCGAAGCCGAGGACGACGGTCAGAACCAGGCCGACCACGCCGATCGTCATGTACTGGCGGTCCATGTACGCCTTGGCGCCTTCCTGGATGGCCGCCGCGATTTCCTGCATGCGTTCGCTGCCCGCGGGCTGCTTGAGAATCCACTGTGATGAGAACACCCCGAACAGGACGGCGAGACCGCCGGCACCGATCGAGAGCCACAGGGCCAACTCGTTAGACATTGCTATCTCCAGACTTTTTTATTGGTGTCGGACGCGCCGCCCGGTGCCGGCCGTGGAAGCCGGCATGCGGTCGCGTTCGATGCGTGAATTTCCCCAATGGAGCTTTGTTATACCGGCTGCGCCGGCGGCGCACTATACCACAAATTTGGTGTCGAGCCGGGCCTTCACGGGGACCTTGCGAAGCTTCGCGACCTTCGGTAAGCCATTGACATAAGGCGGATAATCCTCGCCGCGGATCAACGGCTCGAGGTAGCGGCGTCCGGCCGGCGTAATGCCGTAGCCGTCCTTCGTGATGTAGCGCCGCGGCAGCATCTTCTCCTTGTTGGCGATGCGGCTCAGCGGGGCGGACTCGATCTTCCAGCGGTACGGTGAGTCGGACACGCGCTTGATGACGGGCATGACGGCCGTCTTGCCGGCAAGGGCAAGTTCGACGGCCGCTCTGCCGACCGCGTAGGCCTGCCTGACGTCCGTTGCCGACGCGATGTGCCGGGCCGAGCGCTGCAGGTAGTCCGCGATCGCGTAGTGGTACTTGAATCCGAGGTTGTCGCGCACCATCTGCGCCACGACCTGCGCCACGCCGCCGAGCTGGGCGTGCCCGAAAGCGTCCCGGGTGCCCTGGTCGGCCAGGAACTTGCCATTGGCGAACCGGGCGCCTTCGCTGACCACGACGACACAGAATCCGTAGTCCCGGACGCACTGGCGGACCTTCTTCAGGAACTCCCGCCTCCTGAACGGGATTTCCGGGAACAGGATGATGTGCGGTGCATCGCCGTCGCCCTTGCCGGCGAGCCCGCCCGCCGCGGCAATCCAGCCGGCATGCCGGCCCATGACCTCGAGCACGAAGACTTTCGTCGAGGTGCTGGCCATCGAGGCGACGTCGAGAGCGGCTTCCTGCGTCGAGACCGCGACGTACTTGGCGACCGAGCCGAAGCCCGGGCAGTTGTCGGTGACGGGGAGATCGTTGTCGACGGTCTTGGGGACGCCGAGGCAGGTGACAGGGAAGCCCATTTTCCTGGAGATCTGGGACACCTTGTGGGCCGTATCCATCGAGTCATTGCCGCCGTTGTAGAAGAAATAGCCGATCTCGTGCGCCTTGAAGACCTCGATCAGGCGTTCGTACTCGGCGCGGTTTTCCTCGATGCCTTTCAGCTTGTAGCGCGCGGAGCCGAACGCGCCGCCCGGCGTGTGCATGAGGGCGCGGATGGCGGTGGCGCTCTCCTTGCCGGTGTCGATCATGTCTTCGGTCAACGCGCCGATGATGCCGTTGCGTCCGGCATAGACGTTGGCGATCTTGTTCTTGTGCTTGCGGGCCGTCTCGATGACACCGCAGGCGGTGGCATTGATCACGGCCGTGACACCGCCCGACTGGGCGTAGAAAGCGTTCATTGCAGACATTTCGATGCGTTCCTGGTGGTTTCTTTGCGGAGCCGGAGAGGATAGCCGAAACGCTGTCCGGGATCACCGGCAATCCGCGGAACCTGCGGCGAATCCGCATTGACCGGCGTTGCCGATGCCGGTAGCGTACCGGGCGCCATTTGCAGCAACGCAGTCTCGAGAGGCACAGGAAATGCGCATCGTTCTACTCGGCGCCCCGGGCTCCGGCAAGGGGACACAGGCCAAGAAACTCATGGCGGACCGGAACATCCCGCAGGTGTCGACGGGCGACATGCTGCGCGAAGCCGTGGCTGCCGGCACGCGCTTCGGCCTCAAGGCCCAGTCGATCATGGAGGCCGGCGATCTCGTCCCCGACGAGGTGGTTCTCGGCATCATCAGCGAGCGCCTCGCTCGGCCGGACGCCCAGGAAGGCTTCATTCTCGACGGCTTTCCGCGCACCACGCAGCAGGCCCTCGACCTCGAGGAGTTGCTCGACCAGATGGGGACGCCGCTCGATACCGCCGTGCTCATGGACATCGATTTCGACATCCTGATGAAGCGGCTGACGGGACGCCGCACCTGCTCGCTGACCGGCAAGCTGCTCAATGTCTACTTTTCGCCGCAGGAAGAACTCGACGAATGCACCCGTGCGGGCGGTGAACTGGTGCAGCGCGAGGACGACAACGAAGAGACGATATCGAATCGCCTCGACGTCTATCGCGAAAACACGGAGCCGCTCATCGACTTCTATCGCAAGCGCGGCAAGCTGACGACCGTCAACGCCGAAGGCACCATCGACGAGGTGTACGAGCGGCTCACCGCGGCCCTGTAAGAAAATCCCGCGGGTGCGGCTACAGCAGCGCCCGCAGTTCGTCGCCGATCAGTTCAGCACGCCAGCCGTCGAGCAGCCGCGATTCGCGACTGCCGCCGATGATGACGGCCGATAGCTCCCGTTTCGACGCCAGCGTCTCCGCCGCGATGCCGAGATCGTCGGCGCACGCGGCGACCTTCTTCTGCATCGCCTTGAGCAGTGCCTTCTGGTTCTCGTCGGGCGCGCGGGGCGGGTCGTAGTGATTCTCGTCGCGGGCCGAGGCCGCGATTTCGTCGATGAGCCGCTTGCCGGCGCGCCGCACGAGTTTCCCGGGAACACCCTGGATGTCGGCGAGTTCATGCTCCGATCGGGGCAGCCGGTGCACGATATCGAGCAGCGCGTTGTCGCGCAGGATCCACTGCCGCGGGCGGTCCCGATTGATCGCCTCGCTTTCCCGCCACGCCGCGAGCCTGGCGGCCGCGGCACGCTTGCGGCCACGCAGGTTGCGGGCGCCCTTGAGGCGGTCAATGGCCTGTACGTCCCCGATGTCGTAGAGCGTGGGGTCGAGCAGCCAGCTCGAATCCTCGATGGCCCAGCCGAGGCGCCCCTTGCGGTCGAGTTCCTCGCTGAGCAGTTGCCACGCGGGCAGCAGGTACTCGACGTCCTCGGCCGCGTAGGCGAGGTATTCGTCGCGCAGCGGGCGCCGGCTCCAGTCCGCGCGCGTGTGCATCTTGTGGATCTCGACATCGAACAGCTCATTGACGAGACCGGCGTAACCGAGCTGCGCCGGAAAGCCGAGCAGTGCGGCGGCGACCTGGGTGTCGAAGATCGAGGCCGGCATCGTGCCGGCGGACTGGTAGACGACCTCGATGTCCTGCCGTGCCGAATGCAACACCCATTCGTGCTGCAGTAACTCGGTCCAGAAACCGTCCTGCGGGAACCCGGCCAGCGGGTCGACACACCAGATGTCCCGCGGCGTGGCGACCTGCGTCAGACAAAGCTGGGCAAAGTACGTACGCTCGCGCATGAACTCTGTATCGACGCCGATACGATCGAGCCCGGTGAGCTGCGGAACCAGTGAGTCGGGCTCTTCGACGAAGTGGAAGTCGGGCATGAAAAACGCGCAAGCGGAAACGGGAGTGAGAGGTTAACATGCGAGCATCGTGCTGGCCCTGATCCGAACCCTGTTTGATATCGTCCGCCTCCGCAAGGGACCCGACGCGATCCCTTATTCGTGGATCGTGTGCCTCATCGCCCTCACGCTGTGGTTGCTCTCCGGCCTCGTCATTATGCTGATCACGCCGGAACTCGGCGACCAGGATTTCCTGGTCAGCACGTTCACGGGTGTCGTCGGGCTGGCGTGTTACGCGGGCATCGTCGTCCTCTCAAACTATACGCCCCGGCTGCTACAGACCTTGACGGCCGTTCTCGGCTGCGGCGCGTTGATCGGCTTCCTGTACATTGCGGCGGCCGTGTTCCTTTCGCCGTTCCTCGGCGCGAACGTCAGCAGTCTCGTCGTGACGTTGATCCTGCTCTGGTCGATACCGGTCGAAGGTCATATCATCGCGCGGGCGATCGAACGCCACTGGTATATCGGCATCGCGGCGGCCATGGCCGTGTTCATGCTGCAGTTGTTCCTGTACGCGTTGCTGAATCCGTCGACGGAAACGGTGAACTGACGTCATGCACATTCACATTCTCGGGATTTGCGGGACCTTCATGGGCGGTGTGGCAGCGCTTGCGCGCGCGGCCGGCCACGAAGTCACGGGTTGTGACCGCAACGTCTATCCGCCGATGAGCACGCAGCTGCGCAAGCTGGGCATAGAGATCCATGAAGGCGTCGACGCGGCGCAGCTCGACGTGAATCCGGACTGCGTGGTCGTCGGCAATGTCATGAGCCGCGGCGTCGAGGTCGTCGAGGCCATGCTGGATCGCGGCATGCCCTACCGGTCCGGACCGCAGTGGCTGGCCGAGAACGTGCTCCAGGGGCGACACGTGCTGGCCGTTGCCGGCACGCACGGCAAGACGACGACGGCCAGCATGCTCGCGTGGATTCTCGAGGACGCCGGTCATGCGCCGGGCTTCCTGATCGGCGGCATCCCGGCCAACTTCGGCGAATCCGCGCGCTTCGGCGATTCGGGCTACTTCGTCGTCGAGGCGGACGAATACGACACGGCATTCTTCGACAAGCGCGCGAAATTCGTCCACTACCGGCCGCAGACGCTCGTTCTGAACAACCTCGAATACGACCATGCGGACATCTACCGCGACATCGATGCCATCCTCTGGCAATTCCACCAGCTCCTGCGGACGGTGCCGGGCGGCGGCCGCCTGATCGTCAACGGGGCCGACGAGAACCTCGTGACACTGCTCGCGCAGGGTTGCTGGACACCCGTCGAGACATTCGGCGCGGGGGACGAGGGCGACTGGTCGGGACGCTTCGACGACAAGGTCGAGCGTCACGTGCATATCCGGGGTCCCGGCAGACAGGCCGCCGCGACGCGCTGGCGCCTCGGTGGCGTTCACAACCTGGAGAACGCGGTGGCTGCCGTCGCGGCGGCCGCGTCGGCCGGCGTGCCGCTCGCGCAGGCCGTGGACGCGCTCTCGCGCTTCGACGGCGTCAAGCGACGCATGGAGCGGACGGCGACCGTGGCTGACATCGCCATCTACGACGATTTCGCGCACCACCCGACGGCCATCCGCAAGTCGATTCGTTCGATGCGGCATCGCTATCCCGGGCATCGCATCGTGGTCGCCATCGAGCCCCGGTCAAACACGATGAAGCTCGGCGTCCATAACGAGCAGTTGGCGGACTCGCTGCGCGAAGCGGACCTCGTGTGGATGTACCGCCCGGACGGCATGCGCGGTGATTTCGAGGCGAGCCTGCAGTCGCTCGGCAGCAAGTTGCGCCTGTTCGACGACTACGACAAGCTCGTCAATGACATGTCGACGCGCGTGCTCGCCGGCGACCAGGTCGTGTTCATGAGCAACGGCGGGTTCGGCTCGGCGCGGCAGACACTGACGGCCCTGCTGCAGCGCATGCGCGGCGCCTGACCGGCGCCTGCGGCCGACGCCCGGCATTCCTGCTCCCAAGGTCTATAGTTAGACTGTGGAAATACCGCTGTTCCCTCTCAACACCGTGCTCTTCCCGGGCGGTCCGTTGCCGCTGCGGCTGTTCGAGCCGCGTTATATCGACATGATCAGCCGGTGCATGAAAGACGACGTGCCATTCGGCGTGCTCCTGATCCGGGAGGGCGTCGAAGCCGGGGGTTCGGCGACGACCTGGCTGGTCGGCACGCTCGCCCGCGTGACGGACTGGTACCAGGGTAGTGACGGGCTACTCGGCATCACGGCGATCGGCACGGAACGATTCAGGCTGCTGTCGGCCACGCAGCGGCCGGACGGTCTCAACGTGGGCGAGATCGCCGTCATCGCGCCACCGCCGGCGATGCCGGTTCCTGCCGAGCACCGCAACCTGCCGAGTATCCTCGAGACCGTGCTCGACGACCTCGGCCGGCTTTACGAAGACCTCGACCGGCGTTTCGACGACGCTGCCTGGGTCGCCTGGCGATTCGTCGAGATCCTGCCGATCGACCTCGAGGAAAAGCAGGCCGTGCTGGAGAGCGACGACATCGCGGCCTGCCTGCAGCTCGTCGAGCGCGTGCTGCACACCTAGAAATCAGAGCGTTGCAAACACCTTTGTGGCGGCGGCAATGGTCTCGTCGAGATCCTCGTCGCTGTGCGCGATCGAGACGAACCCGGCTTCGAAGGCCGACGGCGCCATGTAAACGCCCGCCGCAAGCATGCCGTGGAAAAAGCGCTTGAAACGCTCGACGTCGGCGGCCGCCACCTGCGCGAACGAGCGTACAGGACCGGCGTCCGTGAACACGAGTCCGAACATGCCGCCTTCGTTCTCGACCGAGACCGGGATGCCCGCGGCGTCCGCGGCGGCCTTGAGCCCGTCGACGAGCTTTTGCGTCTTCGCCGACAGCTCGGTCCAGAACGCGCCGTCGTCGACGAGTTCGAGGGTTTTGAGGCCCGCCGCCATCGCGACCGGGTTGCCCGACAGCGTGCCCGCCTGGTACACGGGACCGTCGGGCGCGAGGCTGGCCATGATGTCGGCCTTGCCGCAATACGCCGCGGCCGGCATGCCGCCCCCGATGACCTTGCCGAGCGTCGTGATGTCGGGTTCGACGCCAAACAGTCCCTGGGCGCAATGCCGGGCGACGCGGAATCCGGTCATGACCTCGTCGAAGATCAGCAGGGCGCCCGCCCGGGTGCATTGCTCGCGCAGGGTTTCGAGGAAGCCGGGCACGGGCGGCACCATGTTCATGTTGCCCGCGATCGGTTCGACGATGACGCAGGCGACCTGATCGCCGAGCTCGGCGAACGCGGCCTTTACGCCTTCGACGTCGTTGTATGCGAGCGTGACGGTGTGTTCGGCGAGGCCAGCGGGCACCCCCGGTGAACTCGGGACGCCGAGCGTCAGGGCGCCGGAACCGGCCTTTATCAGCAGGGAGTCGGAGTGGCCGTGGTAGCAGCCCTCGAACTTGATGATCTTGTCGCGACCCGTGTGGCCGCGCGCCAGGCGAATGGCGCTCATCGTGGCCTCGGTGCCCGAGCTGACCATGCGGACCTTGTCGACCGCCGGCAGCATTGCGCAGATTTTCTCGGCGATGCGCGTCTCGAGGACGCAGGGCGCGCCGAAACTCAGGCCTTCCCTGGCCGTGGATACCACTGCCGCGACGACCTCGGGATGGGCATGGCCGAGGATCATCGGGCCCCACGAACCGACGTAGTCGATGAATTCGCGTCCGTCCTCGGACGTGAACCGGCTGCCGCTGGCGCGCTTGAAGAAAACGGGCTCGCCGCCGACGCCGGCAAATGCGCGGACCGGGGAATTTACGCCGCCGGCTATCACGGCCTGGGCGTCGGTAAACAGACTCATGGCATTCCTCCTCGAGAGGAGCGCATGCTACCGGACGGCCGACGACTCCCTCAACTGGTGAATACCGATACCCTGTTCTGCGAGCCGGGCGGGCACGCCGCCATCACCGACCAGGTGCAGCGCGCCGACGACGACGAGGTAATCGCGGTCGTCGTCGAGCCAGGTCAGGATCTTCTCGACCCAGCGGCGGTTGCGGTTCGTCAGGAGTACCTCGTTCAACTCGGCCTGCGCCTCGATGACATCGAGGAGTTCGTGTTCGAGCGTCGCCGTGTCGCCGCGGTGCCATGCCTCGATCAGCACGTCAATCGACTCGCCGAGGGAGGCGCTTTCGGCAAGCGTCTGCAGCAGCATCTCGCGCTGGGCCTCGAGCGGCAACCCGTCGAGGAAGGAGAGCTGCTCGTCGACGGTCTCCAGGCCCTCGATCGGCTTGCCGTCGGCAACCGCACGATTCGTCATCGTCATTTCGACACCGAGCATCGGATTGAACCCGATGCGGTACAGCATCATGAGTTCCACCGTCATGGCAGCAAGCCACGGTTCGGACTGCATCAGCATGTCGAGAGGAATGTCGATGACCGCAGCGGCTTCCTCGGCCGCGGCAAAGGGCCCTTCTCCCATCAGCTCGCGCAGCGTCGTGCCGTCGGTCAAGACGCCGGCGCGATTGAAGGCGGCCTGGGTGTACGCGGGGTCGAGGTCGTCCATGTCGAGTTCCATGACGATGACGTCGGCCTCGGCATAAGCCCGGTCGATGACCGCGGGCAGGGGGTGGTCTTCCTCGCGAAGCAGGTGGATCGATCCGAGCAGGTAGACGGTGTTCGACTCACCGGCGACGCGCCAGAGCGTGACGGGGTGGTTCTCGTCGTGTGCCGGCGCCGCGGCGGCGGCGGCGAGCAGCAGCCCGCCCAGTATCCACTGTTTCATTCGTTCACCCAGATCATCTCGGTCTCGACGCTGCCACCCGCACCGAGCACGATGCGGCGATAAGCCGGCGGCTTGTCGTCGAGCGCAAACTCGTCGCTGCCCGGCTTGAACTGGCGGCAGGTGGATGGCGTGGCCATGATGCGAATGCCGTGATAATCGTCATCGTACTCCTGGTGCACATGGCCGAAGATCGTCGCGCGCACCCGATCCAGCATGCGCAGCCGCTCCAGTAGCTCGTCGCCGTTGCGCAGCAGGACCGTATCGAGCCATTGGCTGCCCATCGGCACGGGGGGATGATGCAGCGCGACGAAGACGTGTTTCGCGGCGCTATCCATGACCGTGTCGGAGAGGCGGTCGAGTTCCTCCTTGCTGACCGCGCCGCCGGCGTCGCCGTCCAGGCAGCTGTCGATGCCGATGAGCAACCAGTCACCGATCTCTTCGTAGGCG
>JBFGYM010000080.1:0-9499 GCA_041587435.1 Woeseiaceae bacterium | reverse complement strand
GCCGTCGTCGCGGTGCAGTGCCCGGTGGCCGTCGTCGCTCCGGCCGAAGATCACGTCGCCCGAATAGCCGAGGTAATAACGGCACGCCTCGGACAGCGGGAAGCCGTTGCGACAGGCACGGATCGTCGGCTCGAAAATGGCGCGCCACGGTGCGCGGCCATAATGTTTCCACGCATCTTCCATCGCGGCTAGGGTGCCGGGCACGGCGACCGACCCGGGACCGACCAACGTCGTGATACCGCCGCCGTAGGCGAGTTCGACCTCGACCGCGCCGTGGCCGCGTTCATGTTCGGCGAGCCCGATTCCGGGCACGGCCACGTTGCCGTCGACCGTGACCGGATCTTCGTCGTCGCTCCAGATCATGATGAACGCGCTGCCGCCGAGCGCGCAAACGCCGGGCTCGGCGTTAATCGTCAGCAAGGATGCGGCGAGTGCGCAGTCGACGGCATTGCCGCCGACGTCCGCGACCTCGCGTGCGGCGTCGGCGGCCAGTTGCGACGTGGTTGCGACGGCGATTCGGGACACGGCTCAGTAGTGGATGACGGAACGGATGCTCTTGCCGTCGTGCATGAGGTCGAATGCACGGTTGATGTCGTCGAGCGGCATCGTGTACGTGATGAACTCGTCGATCCGGATCTCGCCGTTCATGTACTGGTCGACCATGCCGGGCAGTTGCGAGCGGCCCTTGCAGCCCCCGAAGGCGGTGCCGCGCCAGACGCGGCCAGTCACGAGCTGGAACGGCCGCGTCGAAATTTCCTGGCCTGCGCCCGCGACGCCGACGATGACCGATTCTCCCCAGCCCTTGTGGCAGCACTCGAGCGCCGAGCGCATGAGCTCGACGTTGCCGACGCACTCGAACGAGTAGTCGACGCCGCCGTTGGTCAACTCGACGATGACGTCCTGGATCGGTGCGTCGTAATCGCTCGGGTTGACCGTGTCTGTCGCGCCGAGCTGTTTCGCGAGTTCGAACTTGTCCTCGTTGATGTCGATCGCGACGATGCGGCCGGCTTTGGCCATCGTGGCGCCCTGGATCGCGCTGAGGCCGACGCCGCCGAGGCCGAAGACCGCGACCGACGCGCCCGGCTCGACTTTCGCCGTGTTCAGGACGGCGCCAATGCCCGTCGTGATGCCGCAGCCGAGCAGGCAGACCTTTTCGAGGGGCGCTTCCTTGCGGACCTTCGCCACCGCGATCTCGGGCAAGACCGTGTACTCGCTGAAAGTCGATGTGCCCATGTAGTGGTAGACGGTCTTGCCGCCTTTCGAGAAGCGCGACGTGCCGTCTGGCATCAGGCCCTGGCCCTGCGTGGCGCGGATCGCCTGGCACAGGTTGGTCTTGCCGGACGTGCAGAAGTTACATTCACCGCACTCGGGCGTGTAGAGCGGGATCACGTGATCGCCGACCGCGACCGAGGTCACGGCTCGCCCGATGTCCTCGACGACGGCGCCGCCCTCGTGGCCGAGCACGGCCGGGAATATCCCCTCCGGGTCCTCGCCCGACAGCGTGAAGGCGTCGGTGTGGCAGACGCCCGTCGCCACGTTGCGCAGCAGCACTTCGCCCGGCTTCGGACCCTCGAGGTCCAGCATTTCTATCTCGAGCGGTTTGCCTGCCTCCCAGGCGACGGCGGCGCGTGTTTTCATCGTTCACCTCTCATTCATTTTTCTGCTGCGTCATGGTCGCACAAGTTCACTCGCGGTTCATGTGGATGGCCATACCCTGAAGCTGCACTGGGACAAACCGGAGGACGTTATGAACAAGGTAGTGACAGCAGCACTGATCGCCGGTGGCCTCTTGCTCCTGAATTCGCCCGAGGCCGCTGCGCACAAGGAGGTACGCAACGTGTACGAGCCGCCGGCGTACCATTATTCGCGATTCGAGCTGCATCGCTCGCACAAGATGCCGCGCTGGCTGAAACGCAACAAGGCGTTCCGTCACTGGTACCGCCACACGCCGCTGAAGCGCGATCGGCGCCTGGCATGGGCACAGCTGTACGACATCTACCGGTTCGAGCGGCACTTCGGCCGGACCTATTTCCGCAGCGCCAACTACTGGAACGACTACTACGCGTTCCGCTATGGCGAGCGGCACCATGACCGCGATCGTCGGCACGACCGTCGCGATCGCCGCCACAGGCATTGATGCCGAACCCGTCATAAGGACGTGACGCGCCGGCCCGACTCGTTCGGGCCGGCTTTTTTTGCACGCACGACTCCTGTAAAAGACGGTTGATGGATCTCGATCAGCTACGCAGCAGTCTCTCGGCCGTCGACCGGCAGCTCGTCGAGCTGATTGCCGAGCGCCAGAGGATCGTCGGCGACATCGGCAGGAGCAAGCGTTCGACCGGGGCCGGTACGCGCGACTACCAGCGCGAAAAGGACGTGCTCGACATGGGGCGCGCGCAAGCCGAGGCGCTCGGGGTCGATCCGGACCTCGTCGAAAACCTGCTTCGCCTGCTGATCCGCACCTCGCTCGAGAGCCAGGAGCGCGACCGTGTCGTCGCCGAGGGCAAGGGCGACGGCCGCAGGGCGCTGGTCATCGGCGGCGCCGGCAAGATGGGACGCTGGTTTGCCGACTTCTTCGCGTCGCAGGGCTTCGCAACGACGATCGCCGACGTGTCGGTCGAGGACGGGCCCGGCCGCTTCCGCAACTGGACCGACGCCGGCGTCGACTACGACGTCATCGTCGTTGCCGCCCCGCTGGCCGTGTCGGGCCGGATTCTCGCCCAGCTCGCGGTGCTCAAGCCGCAGGGGCTGGTTTTCGACATCGGGTCGCTCAAGTCGCCGCTCATCGACGGTCTCGCGGAACTCAGGACGGCCGGCTGCCGCGTGACGTCATTGCACCCGATGTTCGGCCCGGACACGCGCCTGTTGTCGGGTCGCCACCTGATTTTCTGCGACGCGGGGGATGCAGGGGCCACGGCGGACGCCAAGGAACTGTTTGCCGCGACGATGGTCGAGCAACTCGACATGGGGCTCGACGATCACGACCGGCTCATCGCCTACGTGCTCGGACTGTCGCACGCGCTGAACATCGCGTTCTTCACGGCGCTCGCGGAGAGCGGCGAGGCCGCGCCGAAACTCGCGAAATTGTCGTCGACGACCTTCGATTCGCAGCTGCTGGTCTCGGCCGCGGTGGCGCAGGACAATCCGCACCTGTATTTTGAGATCCAGAATCTGAACAAGTTCGGGCTCGGGCCGCTGGACGCGCTTTGCGAGGCGGCCCGCCGGATCCGGGAAACGGTCGCGGATGGAGACGAAGCGGCGTTCGTCGAACTCATGGAAAAGGGACGTGAGTATCTCGCAATGAGGGGCTGAGGACATGGCGTCCAGGGAAGAACTCTCGGCACAGCTGGAGGCGGCACACCGCCAGATCGAGGAAATGACCGCCGAGGCCGCGCGCAACGACGAGATCATGCGTCGTGCGCAACAGCGCGAGCTGCAGCTCTTGCAGTCGGAGAGCCTCGACACGCTGATCGTGACCCTGATCGACGGGCTTCGTCTCAGCTACCGCGTCGACTACGTCAGCCTGGTGCTGTGCGACCCGGACCACGACATTCGCCATCTCCTGCTGGCGAACGGGACGCCGGCCGAGGATTTTCAAAACCTGCTCGTCGTCGAGTCGATGTCGGGTCTCGCGCCGCAATACATTGCCCTGCAGCAGCCGTGGCTCGGCAAGTACGCGGCCTGCGATCACCAGCTCATCTGCCCGAACGCCGGCGAGGCGCGCAGTATCGCGATGATCCCGCTGACCCATCGCGGCAAGGTGCTCGGCAGCATCAACCTGTGCAGCAACGATCCGCTGCGCTTCACGCGCGTCCACGCGAGCGATTTCCTGGCGCACCTGGGTGTGATCGCCTCGTTCTGCATCGAGAACACGATCAACCGCGCGCGCCTGCTGCGCAGCGGCTTCACGGACGTGTTGACGGGCTGGAACAACCGCCGCTACCTGACGGTGCGCCTCGGCGAGGAACTGGCGCGCGCAAGGCGTGACGGCACGACGCTCGTTTGCCTGATGCTCGACATCGATCACTTCAAGCGCGTCAACGACACCTGGGGACACGCTGCAGGCGACGCCGTGCTCAGGGAGCTCGCGCAGCGCATTGAGGGCCAGGTCCGGGCCAGCGATGTCGCGGCGCGTTACGGCGGCGAGGAGTTTGTCGTGCTGCTGCCGAACACGACGGTTGCGGCGGCCGCCAAGCTCGCCGAGCGCATCCGCAAAGCCGTGTCGTCGTCGCCGATCGCCCTTCCTTGCGGCGAGTCGATCACGATCACCGCCTCGATCGGTATCGCGGAAGTCAGCCCGCAGCCCCGCGACAACGAGCTGAAGACGATGGGCGACGCGCTGATCGCTCGAGCCGACGTGGCGCTGTACGCGGCGAAATCCGCGGGGCGTGACCGCGTCGTCGTGCAAGCCGCGTGAAGGTCCTCGCCGCGGGTCTCGTCGTCATCCTGTTGTCGGCCTGCTCCGAGAGTCCGCCGCCCGGCCACATCGTCGTCTATGCCCATGAAGGCACTCGCGCGCAACGCATCGAGGAAATGCTGTCCGAGTTCACGGCCGACACCGGCGTGCTCGTGACGCTCAGGTTCGGCGACAGCACGGCACTGACCGACAGCGTTATCGCGAAGCAGGATGCGCCGCGCGCCGACGTGCTGATCACGTCCGGTGCGGCGGACATCTGGCGCGCCGCCGACAGCGGCGCGCTGCGGCCGCTGGCCGATGAAGCGCGGGAGCGCGTTCCGGCGCCGCTCCGCGATCCCGACGGCTACTGGACCGCCGCGATGTCCAGTTCCCCCGTCATCGTCGTTGCCGATCATGCATCGACGTTCGTGCTCGACGGACTCGGCGATCTCGGCGGCGCGGAATTCAAAGGACGCCTGTGCCTGTCGTCATCCGCGCTGCCCGGCAACCGTGCGCTGATCGCAGCCCTGATCGAATCGAGCGACAACCGGTCGGCCGAGCGCATGGTCCGCAAATGGGTGCGCAATCTTGCTTTGCCGCCATTCGCGTCCGAGGCGAAGCTCGTCGATGCCGTGCGTTCCGGTGCCTGCGAACTCGGCCTCCTGACCGCACACACGCAGCGTGATTCCTTACACCGGTTCTGGCCGGAGAACGGGCCCAGGTCCTTCCATATTGACGGTATCGGCGTCGCGCGCCATGCAACCGACCCGGATGCCGCGCAACGATTCGTGGCCTGGGTCGCGAGCAAGCGGGGCGCGCGCGCCTCCGCGAACGTGGATTACGTTCATGCCGCGGTTGCGGGCCAGCGTGACGAAGAAGCGCGGCTGCTCGCCGAGCGCGCCGGCTACCGGTAGCGCTCGGCGCGAACCCGGCTCATCAGCACGAGGAACAGCGGTACGCCGATCGCGGCGGTCAGCGCGCCGACCGGCAATTGCCGCGGCGCGACCAGCGTGCGGGCCAGCGTGTCGGCCACGACGAGCAGGGCGCCGCCTGCGAGCGCGGAGGCGGGCAGGACCACGCGATGGTCGGAGCCCGTGACGAGCCGGACCAGGTGGGGTACGACGAGGCCGATGAAGCCGATCACGCCGACCGTGGTGACGGACAGGGACGTCGCCAGTGCGGCCGCCGCGAACAACAGGTAGCGGAAGGAACGAACCGGCAGGCCGACGATCGCCGCCTGCAGCTCCCCGCGCGCCAGCACGTTGAGATGCCGCGCGCCGAGTGTGCCGGCGATCACGAGCAACGCCAGCAGCCAGAGACAGCGTGCCGGGTCGAAGGCGAAACTCAGGTCGCCCATGAGCCAGAAGAGCATGCCGCGCAGGTTCTGGTCCGGGCTCAGGGCCAGCAGCATCGTCGTGGCGGCGCCGAAGCCCGCTGCGAGCACGACGCCGGTCAGGAGCAGGCGGGTCGGCGTCCAGCTGCCGGTGCCCTGCGCAATGGCGAAGACGAGCAGCGTCGCCGCCATGGCCCCGCCGAAGGCAGCCACGTCGACGACGGCGCTGCCCATGCCGATGCTCATCGCGAGCAGCGCTGCGACTGCCGCGCCGCCGGAGGAGCCGAGGATATAGGGCTCGGCGAGCGGGTTGCGCAGCAGCACCTGCATCAGGACGCCGGCGACCGCGAGCAGCCCGCCGACGGCGAATGCCGTCAGGGCGCGCGGCAGCCTGAGGTCGTTGACGAGCGATTGCACTTGCTCGGGCGCCGTGCCGCGCACGGCACCCCACACCGCACGCAGCCCGATGTCGGCGCTGCCCATCGCGAGGGCCATTGCGAAGGCGGCGGCGACGATGACGAGCAGTGCGGTAAACGTGGCGACGTGGCGGCGGGTAAACAGGCCGGAATCTCCTGGGGCGAGCGGCGACGGATAGTGTAAAGTAATCGGCAGTTAGAGTTTTACTGCGGTTGCAATGAGCAACGACTGGATTGACGACGAGGGCTTTCGGGCGAACGTCGGCATCATCCTCGCAAACGCCGACAACAAGCTGCTGCTCGGCGGGCGCGTGGGTGCGAAGGGCTGGCAGTTTCCCCAGGGCGGCATGCTGCGCGGCGAGGACCCCGAAGCGGCGATGTTTCGCGAGTTGCGCGAAGAGGTCGGGCTCGGGCCCGGCGACGTCGACGTGCTCGGCGTGACCCGCGACTGGCTGCGCTATCGCCTCCCGGACAAGTATGTCCGCAGGAACTCCCGGCCGCTGTGCATCGGCCAGAAGCAGCGCTGGTTCATGTTGCGGTTGACGGCGCCCGAGGACCGGGTACGCTTCGATCTTGCCGAGAAACCCGAGTTCGACCGGGTGCGCTGGGTACCTTTCTGGCGGCCCGTCAACGAGGTCATCTACTTCAAGCGACGCGTCTATGCGCGCGCGCTGTACGAGCTCGGGCCCTGCGTCCACCCGGAGGGCCTGCCGCAGCGGCCGCGCTGGTGGCCGAAGCGCTGGCGCGCCGTTTTCGACAAGGACATCGCGCGGGCACAGAATGCCGCCGTACCAGAGGCAAATCCGTGACCTGGCGCATTTCCCTGGGTCCGAACCGCAAGTAACATAACGTTTTTACGTAATCGCGAAGATCGACGTGGCAGCCAATCGACATCTGCAGACGCACAGTGTGGGACGGACCTGGATGGTCCGCGGCTTCCTTGCGCTGCTCGCCATCGTCACGGCATACCTGGTCTTCGAGTACGGGCGTATTCGCGCGGGCTACGACGTCGTCGATGCCGCCGAGGAGCGCGCCGCGCTCGAGCAGCACATCGACGGCCTCAATAACGAAATTGTCGAACTCCAGCAGGAGGTGGCGCTGCTCGAAACCCACCGTGGGATCGATCGCGAGGCCTACAAGGAGGTCGAGGCGAGCCTCGCCAGCCTGCAGGCCAAGATCCAGGAACAACAGGACGCCATCGCATTCTACCGCGGCATCGTCTCACCGGCCGACGGCAAGCCCGGGCTGCGCGTCCAGGACCTCAAGCTGACGCGCGGTGCGGCAGAGCGCGAGTTCAACCTGCGCCTCGTTCTGGTGCAGGCGATGAAGCACGATCGCAAGGTCTCCGGCAATGTCGCGCTGACGGTCGAAGGCAGTGAAGGGGGACAGGCGAAGACGTACGCGCTGGCGGAACTGCTGCCGCCCGACGCCGACCGGGCCTGGCCGTTCTCGTTCCGCTATTTCCAGGATTTCGATCGGCAGCTCGTGCTGCCGGACGGATTCACACCGGAACGCATTCGCGTCGAAGTGCGTTCGAAGACCCGCTCGATTTCGAGCATCGAAGAAAGCTTTGCCTGGGCGACGAGCCAGGGATGACGGGAGAACCAGATGTTCGGTAAGAAGAATCGCAGGCACACGGTCGTAGAAACGCTCGTCGGCCCCAACAGCAAGGTCAGCGGAGACCTGCATTTCAACGGCGGCTGCCACATCGACGGCACCGTCAACGGCAACGTCACGGCCGATCCGGACACCGAGTCGGCGCTGTCGATCAGCGACATCGGTTCGGTCGACGGCGGCGTGACCGTGCCCTACGTCGTCCTCAACGGCATCGTCAAGGGCGACGTATTCGCCAGCCAGCGCGTGGAACTCGGTCCGACCGCGCGGGTCATTGGCAATGTGTATTACAATCTGATCGAAATGGCGATCGGCGCCGAGATCAACGGTAAACTCGTGCACCAGCCCGAGGGACAGGTACCATTGCTCGAGCAGACCCATCGCATCGACGAAGCGGCGGCCGCGGCAAACGATTGAGCGCCCGCCCGGGATGACAGGATTATGGCAACTGAAATGACGAGTGCGCCCCAGGCGCCGACCGGAATCGTGTTCACGGACGCAGCAGCCCACAAGGTCAGTGAACTCATCGCCGAGGAAGACAACCCGAACCTCAAGCTCCGCGTGTTCATATCGGGCGGCGGTTGTTCGGGTTTCCAGTACGGCTTCACGTTCGACGACGACGTGGAGGAAGGCGACAGCCGGGTAGAGAACCAGGGCGTGACGCTGCTGGTCGACCCGATGAGCGTGCAGTACCTGATGGGCGCCGAGATCGATTACAAGGAAGACATACAGGGCGCGCAGTTCATCATCCGGAACCCGAATGCACAAACCACCTGCGGTTGCGGACAGTCCTTCACCGTCTGAGGCCGCCCAGCCGGAGATCATCGCGGCCGTCGATCTCGGCTCGAACAGTTTTCACATGATCGTCGGCGAGCTGCGCCATGGGCAGCTCGCCATTCTCGATCGCATCCGCGAAACAGTGCGCCTCGCCGAGGGTCTCTCGGACAAGGGCGACATATCCCCTGACGCGCGTGCCCGCGCCCTCGATTGCCTGGCGCGCTTCGGCGAGCGGCTGCGCGACATGCAGGCGGGCAGCGTGCGCGCGGCCGGCACGAGCACGATCCGGCGGGCGCGCGAGGACACGACCTTCATGGCCGAAGCCGAAGCGGCGCTCGGGCACCCGATCGAGATCGTGTCGGGCATCGAGGAAGCGCGGCTTATCTACAACGGCGTGTTTCACAGCCTGCCGCCGACCGACGGCCTGAGGCTCGTGATGGACATCGGCGGCGGCAGCACCGAACTCATCCTCGGCCAGGGGCCGCAGCCGCGTGCGCTCGAAAGCCTGCACATGGGTTGCGTTTCCATGACCGAACGCTGCTTTCCGGGCGGTGCCATCACGCGCGCGGGCTTCAAGAAGGCCCGTACGGCCGCGCAGCTCGAATTGCGGCCGGTGAAGGCGTTCTTCCGCAACGCCGAGGGCGCCGAGGCCATCGGCACCTCGGGCACGATCCGCGCCACCGAAACGGTAGCCCGCACACTCGGCCTCACCGAGGAAGGCCTGACGCCCGAGGCCTGCGAACAGCTGATTGAGAAGGTGCTCGAATTCGACCATGTCGACGCGCTCGTCATGAACGGACTGTCCGAGGGGCGCGCCCAGGTCTGGCCGGGCGGACTCTCGATCCTGGCCGAATTGCTGCACGTGCTGAACATCGAACGGCTGCACGTGTCGGACGGGGCACTGCGCGAGGGCCTGCTTTACGACCTGCTCGGCCGGCTGCAGCACGAGGATGCGCGCGAGCG
>JBFGYM010000079.1:0-9522 GCA_041587435.1 Woeseiaceae bacterium | reverse complement strand
GACCGTGAAGTCAACGCGGCCTTCGCCGGTCGCGACAGTGCTTTCCGGGTCATCGACCGGGCTGACCGTGCCGGCCGTCAGCTCGAGCGTGCCGCCGCCGCTCGTCTGGACCCCGGGCTGGTGCACCCAGCGAAAGGTGCCGCTGGCGCGCTGGTCGAAACGAAACCCGAGATTCGTTACGTGCTCGATGATGTCGACGGGCACGCGGCTGAAGGCCAGGTTGGCCGCATAGCTGCCGTTCTTTTCCCAGCGTGCCGTCGCACACAGCTCCGAGCCGGTCCGGTCCGCGATGCACAGCGCCTCGAGCGTGACCTTCTCGCGCGACAGTCGCAGCGGGCCGGGGCGGCCCAGCTGCATGGCATGGCGGTCCTCGAGGTCGACTTCCAGCGTATCGATGACCCCCTCGAAGCGGCTTTCCAGCGGCTTCCGCCAGTCGTCGAACTGCCCCGCGATCCCCAGCTCGAACGGGGTGTCCCGGTGCACGGCCGACAGGCGTATCGACTGTTCCTCGTCGTTCGCTTCGAGCGAGATCGCGACGTCCCCGAACCGGGTGTCCCCGATGCCGAATGCGGGGCTGTCGAGGCGTGCGCGGAGGAACGCGCCGCGCTCGGCGAGCGACAACTGCCCCGCAGCGCTGACGCGGCCCGAAGCCTTTTCCGAGTAGGCGGCAAGGTCGTGCAGCTCGGCCTCGAAGCGCAGGCCCTCGGGCGTCAAAGGTGCGCCGTCGAGGACAAAACGCGACTCGCCGTGCTCGATGCGCAGGTCGCGGGCGACGAACACGCCGTTGCGCCAGTCGACAGCGCCATCGGCCCTGACATCGGCGCCGCGCAGTTGCCCCGTCACGCCGCGCAGTTCGGCCGCCAGCGAGAACGGCTCGGTCGTCCCGCGGCCCTTGACGTTCCCCGACAGGCGGCCGGGCCAGTCGGGCAACAGCGCATCGAGGTGGATGCCGTCGACCTCGAGTTCCGCGGACCAGGCGCGCTCGCCGCCGAATTCGTAAGCGACGCGTCCCGCCGCCCGGCCGCCGAGCAGCTCACTGTCCACGATACGGCCCGCAATGCCGCGACGTGAGCCGCGCCCGTCGACGACGAAGGAACCGCCGGGAAACTCGTCCGTGCTCACGTCGATCGAACCGTTGACGGTCCAGTCGTCCAGGTTGCCCGCGAGCTGCAGGTCGCCGGACTCGCTGCGCACGCGCACCGCCTCTGCCGGAAAGGGCCAGCGCAGCCGCGTCCACCTGAGGCGACCGCCGACGTCGCCGGTCCCGCGGTCCAGCTGCGCGTCGACGAGAAGCCCGGCCCCGATTCCTGCGAGCAACAGCTCGGCCTCGCTCACCCGGATTCGCTCGGCATCGAGCGTCGCCTGGAACGTGCCGTCGACAGGAAATCCCGCCGGCCAGCCGTCAACGAAGGTATGCGGATCAAAACCGTCGAGCACGACGTTCGCGGATGCCGCCATCGCGTCGCCCAGCGTCAGCTTGCCTGTCGCACTCAGGAACGATGCAACTTGCGCTTCGACGTCTACCGCGTCCGGTCTGCCGGTGACCGAGACGGTAACGTCCAGCGGCTCGGCAAGGTCCGTCAATTCCGGCAGCAGACGCGCATCGACCGTGGCCTGCAGCGCGTTGGCGCGCAACAGATCGATCGCACCGTTCGCGCTGGCCTCCAGTTGCGCCGTACGCACGTCCAGCCGTCCGAGTTCGACGGTGTCATGCCAGAGGCCCCGCAACGACAGTGCCGCGATGCGCTCTTCCCGCTCTCCCGATTGAATCCGGATATCGGTCGCGTCGAAGCTCGACACCCGCAGCGGAAACGGCAGCGCGGCTTTCTCGAGGACCGCCGACACGTCGGCAGCGGGCTTGTCATCCTGATCGTCGCCCGCAATGGCGACGTCGACCGTGTGCGCCGTCGCGCTCACGATATCGAGCGAAAACGGCACGAGACCGAAGTCGAGCCGGGCGTCGAGTTGCGCCACGGACACGGTGACCGTGTCGTCGGCGTAGCGCACCTGCCCAAAGCGCAGGCCGCTGCCGACGTCGCCCTCGACGGCGCCCACGGTGACGCCCACGGCCTGCTCCGCCTGCGCCAGCAGCCAGCGCGCTCCCGCCGTCGTGTGCAGCAGCCAGAACCAGGCCACCGCCGCCAGCAACACGACGCCCGCAAGGACGATTCCGGTGTAACGCAGGAATCTCACAGCAGCGGCGTCCCGATCGTGAAGTGCACGCGCCATGGCCGGCCCGTGAAATCGAGCGCCTGGCCGACGTCGACGCGAATCGGGCCGGCGATCGAGTACCAGCGAATGCCGACGCCGATGCCCTTTTTGAGGTCCGGGTCGCTCCAGTCGTTGAACGCGTTGCCGATGTCAAAAAACGCGGCCACCGACCACTTGTCGAGGATGCGGTACTCGGCCTCGACGCTGGCCGTAATGATGTGGTTCGAGCCGATGTCGTTGTTGCTCAGCGACTCGAAGCCGTAGCCGCGCACGCTCACACTGCCGCCGGCCTTGAAGCGGTAGAAGCTCGGCAGCTGTGTCACCGACAGGTCGACCGACAGCTGGTCGACGTCGATCGTCAGATTGTCCACCAGCGCGTCGGTGTAGCCCACCTCGCCGCGTACCATGAACTTCCAGCGTTCCCCGCTCCGATACACGCGCCGCGCCGACAGGTAGGCCTGTTTGAAGTGCATGTCCGACCCGAACGCCTTGTCCGAGACGAAGAACCAGGCCCGGTCGCGACGGCCCTCGGTATCGAAGCCCTTGCCGTAAACGTCGACGAGGTCCGCGTCGTAGCCTATCGAGATGACGTCATCGTCGAAGGCGAGCAGGTAGGCGTACTGCCCCTCGAGTTGCGCAATCGACGTCAGCAGGTCGTACTGCTGGTCGCTGTTGAGATACTGGACGAACGCGGTGCCGAACAACTGTCGGTCACCCTGCTTGAGGTTGCGGACCCTCAGCCGACCTGCGCGAATATGAAAGTCGGCGATATCGCCATTGGCGATATTGATGAATTTCTCGTCCTCGGGGTTGCGCTTGATCTCGAGATCGAGATTCTCGATCTTGGCTGCGATTTCGGCGGTCCAGAACTGCCGTTTCTTCGTCGGCCGCGGCAGACGGTAGTTCGTCCGTGCCGACATCTCGTTGTCCAGATCCTGCCAGCCGATGCCGACGTCGAGGCGATCGCCGTTGCGTGACATGGGCTGGCGACTCCATTGCGCCTGCAACCTGACCCCCGTGTCCGTGCCGAAGCCGAGCGATCCCTGGTAGGCGTTCTTGTGCGTCGTGTCCAGTTTCAGCGCCAGGTCGACCTGCGGGGGCGTCCGTTCCGGCCGCCTGATCTCGTTGATCTCGACGTTGGTGAAATAGCCGGTCTTCCAGAGATCCACGCGGAAAGTGTCGAGCAGGCGAGCATTGTACGGCTCGCCCTTGGCAAAACGCGGAATGAACTCGAGGACGCCCGGCTTCAGCACGTGCTCCCCGAAGTCCACGTCGCCAAAGACGTACTGCGGGCCCGTATCCAGCTTCAACCTGATCACGGCCGTGTTCTTCTCGAGATCGATCTCCAGTCGCCGCTCGGTGTACGTGGCGGCCAGGAAGCCCTCGATCTCGGCGCGCTCGATGCCCTGCACTTTCTGCTGTTCCCAGGTGCCCTGGTCGAGCACCGCGCCCGGCTTCAACGGCCACTTGTCGCGCCATTCGCGCAGCGCCGCGACGTTCGCGCCGTCACCGACGATCTCGACGTTCGAACTCGCGATCGTCATCGGCGGCCCGCGATCGATCGTCAGGACCAGCAGCAGGCTGTCCTTGTCGCGTCGCTCGACGCGCCCGTCGATGCGAGGCGCGTAATAGCCGTAGGGCCGTAATGCCGCACGCGCGCGGCGCGCCGTATCCGCAATCACGTCGTCGAAGTCTTTCTCGGCCAGCCGCGCCTGGCGCCCGAGTTGCACCGTGTTGACGTGCGCCAGAACGTTCGCAGCGAGCGGGTCGTCGATGCCCTCCACGGCATACAGCAACTCATCCGCCGCCGCAGAAGCGCCCGCCGCCAGCAATGCGGCTATGACAAACAGTCTGTGAATTTCAGTCAATCTCGATGCCCCGACGCCGGCGCGTCAGCCGGAACCCGGCAGGATACCGCAATGCCCGGTGCCTGCCCGGTTTGACCCGCAATCCTTGTGCGCAGTTCTGTCCGATTCGTACTACATTTGCTCTTCAATCGGCAACAGGCTCATGAGCTTTGTCAGGAAACGCCGCCAGAGGCTCGTCTGCGGCTCCGTTGTAATGGTCTCCTCGACGCCGGCCGTCTGCAGAAGCCACTGCAATCGGCCCCGCGGTGAGAGACGCAGCTTGTAGGCCGAATCGGGCAGCGATTCGAGAATGCTCCTCGCCATCTGCTCGGACAATTCCGACGACTCCACGGCCATGCCCATCTCCGTGTTGAGGTACAGCGAGCGCGGATCGAGGTTGAAGGACCCGACGAACAGCCTCTTCCGATCGACGGTCGCCACCTTGGAGTGCAGCGTGACGACGGTATCCGATTCCATCGCTTCATAGCGCGGCCGCAGCTCGTACAGTTCGACACCCTGCCTGAGCAGCGGCTTGCGGTAGCGTGCATAGACGGCGTGCACGCTGGAATGGTTCGTGGATGCCAGCGAGTTCGTAATGATGACCACGCGAACCCCTTTCCTGACCATCGCCGCGAAGAAATCGACGCCCTGTTTCTGCGGCACGAAATACGGCGAAATGACAATGAGCTCGTTCTCGGCACCGGACACCATGCGCTGCAGGTACTCGCTCGTGACGCTCGGCCGCTTGCGAACCAGCGACTGAAGCTTGTCGGGACGGTCTTGCACGACTTCGGCGTCGGCGCCCGTCAGCGCCAGGCGCCCGGCGATGAACTCCTCGATGAGTCGCCCGTCGACACTCTGCAGGAATTCGGATCCGCGATGCGCGTCCACGTACCGGCGGGCTTCCGCGATCGTCTCGTCCATGCGGCCGTGGGCGATCAGCTTCTCGAAGGCTTCCATCGGGATCGCTTCGGGCGAATTCCAGTATTCGTCAAAACCGTCGGAAACGTCATTGACGACGGACCCGATGGCGAGCAGGTCCTCGTCGATGAATTCGGTCTTGCCGCCGGTCCTGTAGTACTCATCGGCGAGATTGCGCCCGCCGACGATCGTCACCTGGTTGTCCACGGTGAACGACTTGTTGTGCATGCGGCGATTCAGGATATTGAAGTTGGCGAGCAGGCTGACGAGGCGCGAACGCCGCCGCGGAAACGGGTTGAACACGCGCACCTCGATGTTCACGTGCTCGTCGAGCGACAGCAACCCGGCGTCGACCTCGTCGGTCAGCGCATCGTCCATGAGCAGGCGAACGCGTACCCCGCGTTTTGCCGCCGCGGCGAGATGCAACCCGACGAGATTACCGCTGACGTCGTCCTTGATCAGGTAGCTCTGGACGTCGATCGTCTTCTCGGCCTTGTCGATCAGCCCGATGCGCGCGCCGAGCGCCTCGAGCCCGGAGTCGAGGCGATACAGACCGGCCCTGGCGTCGTGCGCCGCAAACCAGCGCGCCGCGGCCTGGCCGAGAGCCGTATCGCCCGTGTCCGTCGATTTCCATGACGGCTCACGCGCCGGCAACTTGAAGAATCGCTGGTACTTCGGCGGAAGTCGCGTGCCAACCAGAGTCGAGAACATCCCCATACGGCGCTAGTCTGACCGTTTTTTCACGGGTGGCAAAGTCGCGATGAAGACAAGCTTCCTTGCCGTGTTCGACGCATCGCCTGGCCGGCATTTGACAGAATCAGGTGCGCGGAACCAGTTTGTTGCGCGCGCCCTTGCGATGTGCAAGGATCGAGAGACGATTGACAAAGGCACAACTGTCGAAAGGCAGTGTCGCAAAGCCACCGGTCTAAGGGAGACTCCTAGGACAGCGGGGCCGCCAGCGTAAAGCGAACCGCAAGAGCGTTTCGCAACCCGTGTCTTTGGCAACCGAATGACCTTGCTGGAGACATGGATGGCATCCCCGAGATTCCGCGACACCGGCCGCTTCAAACGGCGTAAAGACCCGACCAAGACCTACGCTCCCGCCAACCTGGCGGACCTCATGCGCTGCCTCGACCCGGCCAACACGGCCGCGAAGCCGATTCGCATACGCGGCGCCGGGACGGCGCCGACCGACTGCAACACCTGTTCGACGGGCACGATCATCGACATGACGGGTCTCGACCGGATCACACATGTCGACGTGCACAATTACACGGTCACCGCCGAAGCCGGGGTTCGCCTGGGCGCTCTGGTCGCGGAACTGGCGGAGCACGGTCTCGAGCTGGTCGGCAATCACGACCAGATGGAGCGCACGCTCGGCGGCGCGATCGCCTCTCCGTGCATCGGTGCAGGCATCGGGGACAAGGCCGCCTACCTGTCGACACAGGTCGTCAGCCTCAAAATCGTCACCGCGGTGGGGAAACTCATGAAGGTGACGCACCAGCAACAACACCTGCTGAATGCCTTGCGGCTCAGTTACGGGCTGCTCGGCGCCATCTACGAAGTGACCTTGCGCGTGCGTCCGATCGCCACCTTCGCCGCCAGCCATCGCAGCATGCCCATCGACACCTTTGCCGACGTTGCCGATCGTCTCTCGGATCGCGACGTGGGCTTCAAGTTCTACGTCATGCCGCATATCGACCGCATCTACCTCGACCTGCGGCGCTACGAATCCCTGCCCGGCAACGCCTACGGCGCTCCCTGGAAGATCAAGGACTGGGGCGAAAGCACGGTCCTGCCGCACGTTTTCAAGTCGCTGAATCGCGTGCTGCCGATACCGTCGGTCCGCTATCGGCTCATGGACAGCATCAGCGCCGCGACCCACGACCTCGTCAATACGCGTCTCGTCAGGCACGGCAATAATGCGGCGGTCGCGCGCGCGCGCCGCAAGCCGCGCAACCTGCTCGTATCGACCTGGTGTTTTCCGGCTTCCGACTTCTCGGTCGTCATCAAGGCCTACCGCGAGTTCTGCCGCGATACGTTCCTGGCTTCAGGCTATCGCACGGACCTGCCGGCCGTGGGCTTTCGCGTCGCGCGGGACAGCTCGGCGCTGCTGTCGCCCTCCTTCGACGAACCGCTGGTCGCCTTGCAGACCACGTCGACGCAAGCCAGGGGCTGGGACGACTTCGTCATCGACCTCGCCCAGTTTGCCGAGAACTGGGGCGGCACGCCCCTGTTCAGCCAGTCCCGCGCCATGACGGCCGAGCATGCCCGCCAGATGTACGCGAACCGCCTCGAGTTTTTCCGCAAGATACGGCGCCAGCTCGATCCCGAGGGACGCCTGCTGAACCCCTTCCTCGCGCAGTATTTCAGCTAGCCGCAGCCGCCAGGCCGGACCCGGGCGCAGGCCCGCGCCGCACGGCGGGGCCGCGGCGCCCGCGCGGGCCGTTGTGCCGAAACAATTTGTTACTGGACTTTATATATCGAACTGATATTATACATCGCCCCGATATATGAGCGGCAGCGGCCGCCGGAATTCGCACCATGGACGTCAAGACCGTTTGTCTCGGCATGCTGACCGACGGGCCGGCCTCCGGCTATGACCTCAAGAAGCAGTTCGAGTCCACGTTCGGGCATTTTTTCGCCGCCGGCTACGGGTCGATCTACCCGGCGCTGTCGTCGCTCGCCGAGCAGGGCTTCGTGAACTGCGAAGAGATCCCCCAGGAAGGCAAGCCGGACCGCAAGGCCTATGAAATCACGGACGCAGGCCGGAATTTCCTGCTCGAGGCACTGCAGAACCCGCGGCCCTGTCACAAGGTCCGCTCGGAGTTCCTCGCGACGATGTGCTTCGCCCACCTGATGCGGCCGCAGGACATCGAGACCGTGCTCGACTACCGCCTCGAGGACATCGCGCATTACCAGGCCCTGTTCAGGCAACTCGAAGACGGATGCATGGCGGACTGGCACGAAGGCCAGAAATTCGTCCTCGGTTTCGGCAAGGCCGTTGCCGCGGCAATGGAAACGTACATCAAGGAAAACCGTGACAAGCTGGCGCCGCCGTCATCACCGAAGGCGGCGTCCGGTTAGAGGAATCGATCATGGAAATGGGCAAGTTCACACGCCACCGGTCCTGGTTCGTCTCGGGCGGTATCGTCCTCGCGATTTCGCTCTGGCTCGCTTCGGGCCAGCTGGCAGGCGACGACGAAGGCGGGCCGGATGACGCCCCGGCCGGCGAAGCCACCTCGCCGAAGAACGCGGTTCGCGTCCGCACCCAGCACGCCGAGGAGGTCATGCGCACGATTGTCGTGAACGGCAAGACGGCGCCCGCGCGCATCGTGCAACTCGCGGTCGAGACCGACGGACGCGTCGAACACGTCGGCGCCGAACGCGGCGCAAGCCTCGAGCGGGGCGCCCTCATCGTGCGGCTCGACGAGCGTGATCGAAGCGCCCGACTCGCGCAGGCCGAGGCGCTGGTCAGGCAGCGCGAAGTCGAATACGCGGCGCGCGAACGACTGAAGTCGGAAAGCTACGTGTCAGAGGCGCAGCTGCAGGAGGCCGTCGCCTTGCTCGAGACCGCCAAAGCCGAGCTGACGCGCGCGCAACTGGATCTCGCCTACATGACCGTGCGCGCGCCGTTTGCCGGTGCCTTGCAGGCGCGCATGGTCGAGGTCGGCGACTTCGTCAAGCGCGGCGACCCGGTCGCAACCTACGTCGACAACCGCAGGATCATCGTCAGCGCCGACCTCTCGGAATTCGACGCGCGCTACGTCGACGTCGACGACGTGGCCGAAGCACGCCTCGCGACGGGCGAAACCGTGCGCGGTCGCATCCGCTACGTGGCGCCTGTCGCCGACGAAGCGACCCGAACCTTCGCCGTCGAACTCGAGGTCGACAATGACGACGGTTCGTTGCGCGCCGGCGGCACGGCCGAATTGCGCATTCCGGCCGAAGCCGTGCTCGCCCACCGCGTCTCGCCGTCCCTGCTGACGCTCGACGATGCCGGGAACATCGGCGTGAAGATCATCAACGACCGGGGCGAGGTGGAATTCATCGTCGCGGACATCGCGTTGTCCACGAGCGACGGCGTGTGGCTTGCCGGCCTCCCGGAGACAGCGACGATCATCACGGTCGGCCAGGGCTACGTGGAGAGCGGCGCTAGGGTCGCGGCCGTCCCCGAGTCCGACGTCGCCACGGCCGTTGCGATCAAGGGTGACCGGGACACCGACTGATGAACGTCATCGAACTGGCAATGCTGCGGTCCCGCACCGTCGTCCTGTCGTTGCTGGTCGTCCTGGTCGGCGGTGTCGTCGCGTACCTCACGATCCCGAAAGAGGCCGAACCGGACATCGAGATTCCCGTCATCTACGTCAGCATCGAGCATGACGGGATTTCGCCCGAGGATTCCGAGCGCCTCCTCGTGCGTCCGATGGAGCAGGAATTGCGCTCCATCGAGGGCATCAAGGAAATGACGGCGAACGCCTACGAGGGCGGCGCCAACGTACAGCTCGAGTTCGACGCGGGCATCGATACCAAGCAGGCGCTG
>JBFGYM010000078.1:0-9634 GCA_041587435.1 Woeseiaceae bacterium | reverse complement strand
GCGCAACGTGCGTTCGAGTGACGTCGTCGAGAACAGGTGCGACATCAGCTGATCGACGTCGACGCCGCGCTTCTTGCTGATGACGATGCGCGTCGGCTCCTCGTGGTCCGACTCGTCGCGCAGGTCGTCGACCTGCGGCAACTTCTTGTTGCGCATCTGCGTCGCGATCTGCTCCTGCACCTTGGCGCCGGAAATCTGGTACGGCAGCGAGGTGATGATGATGTCGCTGCCTTCGACCTTGTACGCCGCGCGCAGGCGGAGTGTGCCGCTGCCGGTCCCGTAGATGTCACGGATCTCGGATCTCGGCGACACGAGTTCGCCGCCCGTCGGGAAATCGGGCCCCTTGATGTGCTTCATCATCTGCGCGACCGTCGCCTTGGGGTTGTCGATCAGGTGCACGAGAGCGGCGGTGACTTCGTTGAGATTATGCGGCGGCACGTCGGTCGACATGCCGACGGCAATGCCTGTCGTGCCGTTCAGCAACAGGTTCGGGAGGCGCGCCGGCAGGACGACGGGTTCTTTCAGCGTGCCGTCGAAATTCGGCGTCCAGTCGACCGTGCCCTGCCCCAGCTCCTGCAGGAGGGACTTCGCGTAAGGCGCGAGACGCGATTCGGTATAGCGCATTGCGGCGAAGGACTTCGGATCGTCGGTCGAGCCCCAGTTGCCCTGGCCGATAATGATCGGGTAGCGGTAGGAGAAGTCCTGCGCCATGAGCACCATCGCTTCGTAGCAAGCCGAGTCGCCGTGCGGATGGAACTTGCCGATGACGTCGCCGACCGTTCGCGCCGATTTCTTCGGCTTCGACGTCGCGGACAGGCCGAGCTCGCTCATCGCATAGATAATGCGGCGCTGCACGGGCTTCAGGCCATCACCGACCTGCGACAATGCGCGGTCGAGAATCACGTACATCGAGTAGTCGAGATAGGCCTGCTCGGTGTACTCCTTGAGCGGCTGTTGCTCGACGCCTTCGAGATTCAGTGAATTTTGCATGTCGGGTCCTGTTGGCCGCGGGTACTAGAATTCGGCGAGATTGCCTTTGGTTTCCAGCCACGTGCGGCGGTCCTTCGCGCGTTTTTTCGCCAGCAGCATGTCCATGAGCTGGTCCGTCTTGTCGCGCCCGCTGATCGTGAGTTGCACGAGCCGGCGCGTGTCGCGGTTCATGGTCGTTTCGCGCAACTGTTCCGGGTCCATCTCGCCGAGGCCCTTGAAGCGCGTGACCGTCACCTTGCCCTTCTTCTTTTCGGCTTCGATGCGGTCGACGATGCCTTTGCGCTCTCCTTCGTCGAGGGCGTAGAAGACCTCCTTGCCGACGTCGATGCGGTACAGCGGCGGCATCGCAACGTAGACGTGGCCGGCGAGAATGAGTTCGCGGAAGTGGCGCAGGAACAGTGCACACAACAGGGTCGCGATGTGCAGGCCGTCCGAGTCGGCGTCAGCGAGAATGCAGATCTTGTGATAGCGCAGTCCACTGATGTCGTTTGCGCCCGGGTCTACCCCGAGTGCCACCGAGATGTCGTGCACCTCCTGCGAGGCGAGGATCTCGTTGGTGTCGACTTCCCAGGTGTTCAGGATCTTGCCCCTGAGCGGCATGATCGCCTGCGTGTTGCGGTCGCGGGCCTGCTTGGCCGAACCGCCGGCCGAATCGCCCTCCACCAGGAACAACTCGCACAGCTCGGGTTCCTGCGACGTGCAGTCGGCGAGCTTGCCCGGCAGTGGCGGTCCCTGGACGATCTTCTTGCGCACCACCTTTTTCGCCGACTTGAGGCGCTTCTGGGCTTTGCCGATCGCGAGCTGCGCGATTGCGTCTCCGGTTTCCGGGTGCTGGTTCAGCCACAGGGAGAAATTGTCCTTGATGACACCCGCCACGAACGCGGCCGACTCGCGTGACGACAGGCGTTCCTTGGTCTGCCCCGAGAACTGCGGATCCTCCAGCTTGGTGCTGAGCACGAAACAAAGCCCGTCCCACACGTCTTCGGGCGCGATACTGACACCGCGCGGCAAGAGGTTCCTGAAATCGCAAAACTCGCGCAGCGCGTTGGTCAGCCCGGTGCGCAGGCCATTGACGTGCGTGCCGCCCTGCGGCGTCGGGACCAGGTTGACGTAGCCCTCCTGGACGCTGGGGCCGCCGTCGGTGGCCCATACGAGCGCCCAGTCGACGGCCTCGTTGTTGCCGGCGAGGCTGCCGTTGAACGGCTCCGCGGGCAGGGTTTCGCCGCCGCCGATCGCTTCGAGCAGGTACTCCTCGAGCCCGCCCGAGTACTGCCACTCGACCTTTTCCTTGGGCTTCTCGACCTTGAGCGTGACTTTGAGCCCAGGGCACAGGACGGCCTTGGCCCGCAGCGCATGCTTCAGCGCCTTGATGCCGAATTTCGTCGTGTCGAAGTACTGGGGGTCCGGCCAGAACCGGATCGTCGTGCCCGTGTTCGCCTTGCCGACCGTGCCCACGACTTCGAGCTTGCCGCGCTTCTTGCCGCCGGCGAAGCTCATGTTGTACTCCTTGCCGCCGCGCCGGATCCAGACCTCGAGGTTTTTCGACAGCGCGTTGACGACGGAGACGCCGACGCCGTGCAGGCCGCCCGAGTACTGGTAGTTCTTGTTCGAGAACTTGCCGCCCGCGTGCAGGCGCGTAAGGATCAGCTCGACGCCGGGAATCTTTTCTTTCGGATGCTTGTCGACGGGCATGCCGCGGCCATCGTCGCTGACTTCCAGCGAACCGTCCCTGTAAATCGTGACGTCGATCTTCTTGCAGTGTCCCGCAAGTGCCTCGTCGACGGAATTATCGACGACCTCGTGCGCAAGATGATTCGGCCGCGACGTGTCGGTGTACATGCCCGGCCGACGCCGGACAGGTTCGAGTCCGCTGAGGACCTCGATGTCCGCAGCATCGTATCGTCTACTCATTCAATCCTTAGCCAGAGATCGGATTGTCGAAGGTTGCCCGCGGGCATTCTAGCCCGAAACCCGCCGCCCGTGCACACGGAAATTCGGTGTCAGTCACCTTATTTTGATAATGGGGTGACTGACACCATTGGACTCGGAATAAGGTGACTGACACCCTGATTCAACAGGGTATCCGGGACCTAATTGAGGTCGTCGAGGAGGGAGGCACGGACGTTGTCGGGCACCGGGTTGACCTCGACGCGGTAGCTGTCGTGGTCGATTCCCGCGGCCAGCGAAGCGCCGTTCTTCAGCGCCGCGACCTGTTCCGGCGGCAGTTCGAAGCGCAGGAAGTGAACCGCCGAGGTCTTTTTCTCGTCGGCGCGCTCGAGGTCCTCGTCGGCAATTGCGTAAACGCGATCGAAGTCGGCGACGTGGACGAACACCCGGTCCTCGATGCCGACGAGCTGCGTCAACATCGCCCTGCGTTCCTCGACGTCCGGGAACTCGACCATGAACGTCGCTTTCCAGTTATTGCCGTCGGGAATCAATGGATTGTAAGCCTCCAGCTCGTCATTGATACCGTCGGCCTCGAAGATCTTCTCGATGCGCAGCATCTCCTGGATCTGGTATTGCATGGTCAGGCGATCCTCGAAATAGAGAGCCGCGTTGGTGCCGAGGTTCAGCCGCCGGTTCTTCTTGTGTTCCAGGACCTTCTCCCGGAATGCGGGCCGCGCCTCGGCGTATTGCTCGAGACTGAAAAGATCTTCGCGGGAAATCTTGTTCATCATACTCCGTAGGCTTTGCGTAACAGGCTCATGGGGTTGTTGGCCGAGTGCCCCTCGGCCCCCTGCGCGATTTGTTCGGCGGCCATCGGGCAGTCACTCGCGAAATGCTGCGACCCGCCCTTTTCGAGTCTGTTCACGACGGGCTGCGCAATCTTCCTCGAGATGTCGTGAAACTCCTTTTTCACGGCGTAGGTACCGTCGTGGCCAGAGCAGCGCTCGATGACGTCGACCGTCGTGTCGGGCACGAGCTGCAGCGCATCGCGCGTTTTCAGGCCGATGTTCTGCACGCGCAGGTGGCATGGCACCTGGTAGGTGACCTTGCCGAGCGGCTCACGGAACTCGGTCTTCAGCAGACCGTCCTTGTGCCGCGACATCAGGTACTCGAACGGATCGAACATTGCGTCGCGGACCTTGATGACGGCGGCATCGTCGGGGAACATGAGCGGCAATTCCTGCTTGAACATCAGCGTACACGACGGGATCGGCGTGACGATGTCCCAGCCCTCGTCGACGAGTTTGGCCAGCGCAGGGATATTCGTCTCCTTCGCCTTCGCGACCGACTCGAGATCGCCAAGTTCGAGCTTGGGCATGCCGCAGCATACTTCTTTCGAGGCCAGCGTCACGGCGATGCCGTTGTGTTCGAACACGGCCACCAGGTCCTCGTTGACGACGGGGTGATTGCGATTGCAGTAGCAGGTCGTGAACAGCGCGACCTTGCCGGTGGTCGCCGTGCCGGCCCGCGGCGACGCGCCGTTGGTCTCCCTGAGACGTGCGAGCCGCTTGCGTGCGGTCCTGGCATGATACTCCGGAACCGGCGCGTCGCGGTGCACGCCCAGCGTGCGCTCGAGCAGCTTGCGGCCGGGCTTGCTTCGATTCGCGGCATTCACGGCTTTGACGACGACCGGGATGCCCGCCAGCTTGCCCACCTTGTCGGTCGCGCTCAGCACCGTGTCCCGGAACGAGGCGCCCTGCTTCCTGAAGCGGGCCGCCTTGGCCCGCAGCATCAGGTGCGGAAAATCGACGTTCCACTCGTGCGGCGGTACGTACGGGCACTTCGTCATGTAGCACATGTCGCACAGGTAACAGTGATCGACGACCTGCCAGAAGTCGTCCCTGGCGACGCCGTCCAGTTCCATCGTGTCCGACTCGTCGACCAGGTCGAACAGCGTCGGAAAGGAATGGCAGAGATTGAAACACCGGCGGCAGCCGTGGCAGATGTCGAAAACCCGCTCGAGTTCCTCGAACAGCGCCTTTTCGTCGTAGAAGTCGTCGGCGCGCCAGTCCAGCGGGTGGCGCGTGGGAGCCTCGAGGCTGCCTTCTCGTTGCGTCATGGGAGCGTCAGGCCGGGCCTCTCGGCCCGGCCGTCCTCGTGTTTATCAGCCGTCGAGCGTGTCGAGGGCCTTCTGGAAACGATTGGCGTGCGAGCGCTCGGCCTTGGCCAGCGTCTCGAACCAGTCGGCGATTTCGTCGAAGCCTTCGTCGCGGGCCGTCTTGGCCATGCCGGGGTACATGTCGGTGTACTCGTGGGTCTCGCCGGCGATGGCAGCCGCCAGGTTGGCGGACGTCGGACCAATGGGCAGGCCCGTCGCGGGATCACCGGTTTCCTCGAGATACTCGAGATGCCCGTGCGCGTGGCCCGTCTCGCCTTCGGCGGTCGAACGGAAAACCGCGGCCACGTCGTTGTAGCCTTCCACGTCGGCCTTGGCCGCGAAATACAGGTAGCGACGATTGGCCTGTGATTCGCCCGCAAATGCGTCTTTGAGATTGCCTTCAGTCTTGCTGCCTTTCAGTGACATTGTCGTTCCTCTCCGGGATTGGCCTTTATTAGTAGATTAGAATTAGTCTATAGACAGAGTACTCTATTGGCGCCCACCTGCACTGTCAATCGTGGCGATTACGGTGAAACAAGCACTTGCATCCATTGAATATTGCCCCGCCCGGCGGTACTTTACGGCGCTGACCGCAGCGAGGTGAGACCTTGTCCCCGACGAAGAAATTCAACCTTGAAAAAGCGCTGACCGACCTCGAGAACCTCGTGGACGAGCTCGAGTCCGGCGACCTGCCCCTCGAAAAGGCGATGAAGAAGTTCGAGGAGGGCATCAAGCTGACGCGCGGCTGCCAGGCGGCGCTCAGGGACGCCGAGCAGAAAGTGGAAATCCTGCTGAAAAGCGCCGGCGACGAGGCGCTCGAGGATTTCGAGGTCGACGAGGACTAGGTCCCCATCAACTCCAGCAACGCGACGACGGTCGACTCGACGCCGGCCGTGACCGACGATCTCGGCTCGATCCTGAACAGCGGCGAGTGATGGCTCGGCACGGGCTCGCCTCCGGCCGCCGCCGCATCGAATGCGCCCTGCGGCGTGCCGCCGACCTGCCAGTACACGGACGGGATGTCCGGGTCTACCGTGAAGAACGGGAAGTCCTCGGCGCCCATGCCCCGGCTCGGGTTACTGATGACACGCTCCGCGCCGAGTGCCGCGATCAGCGCGCCGCGCAGGCGGCGCACGAGTGCGTCGTCGTTGACCGTCGGCGGCACGCTCTCGGTCGACACGACCACCTCGGGCAGCCTGTCTTCGGGCAACCCGGCCGCGCGCCCGAGGTTCTCGGCGATGCGCCGGATGCCGTCGAGCAGTATCTGCCGGGTCTCTTCGCTGGTGTTGCGCACGGTCAGCTGCAGGTGCGCGTTGTCCGGAATGATGTTGTGCTTGGTGCCGGCGTGGAACGAACCCACCGTCACGACGCCCGGCCAGCGCGGCGGCAACTCGCGCGACACGAGCGTCTGCAGCGCCAGCACGATCTGGCTGCCCAGCACGATCGGGTCCTTGCCCGCATAGGGGTGCGCGCCGTGCGCGCCCACGCCGTGAACGACGATGTCGACGGTGTCGGCGCCGGCGAACGGGCTGCCCTCCTGCATGTTGATCTTGCCCGCAACGTCGAGGGAATTGACGTGAAAACCGAGCGCATAGTCGGGCGTACCGAAGCGTCCCCAGATATCGTCGTCGCGCATCGCCCGGGCGCCTAGCACACGCTCCTCGGCCGGCTGCACGACCAGCATCAGCGTACCCGACCACAGCTCGCGATTGGCCGCCATGTAGCGGGCCGACCCGACGAGGCTCGTGATGTGCACGTCGTGCCCGCAGGCGTGCATGACGAACACCTCGTTACCCGTAATCGGGTCGATCTGCTTTGCGCGCGAGGCGTTCTCGAGCCCGGATTTTTCCTCGACCGGCAGGCCGTCCATGTCGGCGCGCATCATTACCAGCGGTCCTGCGCCGTTCTCGAGCATGGCGACGACGCCGGTGCCGCCCACGCCTTCCGTGATCTCGAAACCCGCCAGGCTCAGCTCCATGGCCATGCGGCGCGCCGTTTCGTGTTCCACCGTCGACAGCTCCGGATTGCGGTGAAAATGATCGAACAATGCCGCGAGATGCGCGTCGTAGTCGCTCGCGATCGCCGGGCCGAGTTCGTCGGCTGCAGCCGGTACCATGAGAAAAGCCGCCAGCAGGCAGCCGATACGCTTGATCATGAATTGACCCCCGGTCTCTTTTGACCCGAGTGTAACCGGAAATCAGCGCGTATAGCGACGCAGGGACAGGTGCAGCGCGAAGTCCGGTGCGGCATCGAGCGCGACGTCCTCGGCGATGGCGGCCCGCAGGAGCAGGCCCTGTTGCGGGAAGCGGTAGTCGAACCCGAAGGCGAGCTGCGATGTGCCGCCGCCGAGCTCGTGCAGCCCGATGTCGAAGTACTCGCCCTGCGCATAGAGTTGCGTGGCAATGCTGAAGCGCTCCGTCGCGTGCCAGCGCAGCCCGAATCCGGCAAAGGGCACGACGCTGCGCTGCAGCGCCGGCAGCACGTCGCCGTCACCGAGGGCGAGGACGCCGAGGAAGCCCGAATAGGCCAGGTCGCGGTCGAACAGGGTCGTCGAGCCGCCGCCGTGGACCGCAAGGGAAAAGTCGGCGGCGCCGCTGCCGGTCAGCTTGTCGGGGTCGCCGGTCGGCAGCTTGAGGCCGGCACGCAGCGTCATCCGAGGGAACGACATGGCCGCGGACAGGCGAACGTCACCGATGCCGGCAGCCGGTTCGAGCATCTCGAACAACGTCGTCCCGTCTCGTGCAAAACGAATCCCGAACTGATCGTCGGGTCCGGTGCGTGTCGAGTTGGACAGGCCGACGAGGTCATGAAACTCGTAGATGACGCTGTCGAGAAAACCTTCCGAGTGATCCACGTAGGGCACGTCGAGGCCGATCTCGTAGCGTTCGCCCAGCCGTTTGCGCAGCGACAGGTTGATGACCCGGCTTTCGCTGTCGATGAGCAATTGTTCGCCGCTGCGGTCCGCAAGTTCCATGTCGTTGGCGATGTCGAACGCGAGCGTAGCGTCGACGCCGCCCGGCGCTGCGAGTTGCCCCGTCTCGAAGCCCGGCAGGCCGAAAATTTGCAGGAAAGGATTGTGATTGCGCAGCGGGAAGGCGTCGCCTTGGGGTTCACCGGCGCCCGCCGGTGGCAGGCAACAGCCGAGCAGCACGGCAAACAGGGCAATCCGGGGCATTGGCGGATGATCGCGCCGAACGGCGCGCGCGAGAATAGCCGATTGTACCTAGGCGGCGGTCAGGTATTGGTGCCGCCCGCGCCCTGCAGGCGCGTGATCAGCGAACGCAGGAAGACCTTGTTGAAGCGCAGCTGGCAGGCCGAGGACACCTGCTCCATCAGCGTGGAACTGACGCGCAGTATCGTCACCTGGCCGTCGGCGCGGATCGACGCCTGGCGCTTGGCGCCGCGGACGAAGCTCGTCTCGCCGAAGCACTCGCCACTCGCCAGCTCACCGACATCGTTGCCGTTCGACTGCACGATGACGTTGCCCGACACGATGATGTAGAAACGGTCGTCGACCTCGCCCTCGCGGACGATGTCTTCGCCGTCCTTGTACTCGTGCCAGTCCGAGGCGCGCAACACTTCCCAGATTTCGGCGTGCGAGAATTCGTGAAAGAAACGCAGCGAGCGCAGCAGATCGAAGTGCTCCTGGTTGTCCAGGCTGTCGTACTTCTGGCGCAGATCCTTGTAGACGCGCGTCAGCTCGGCCGCCATCGCGTTGCCCGTCGGCAGCCGTTTGCCCGGCTCTTTCTGCATCGTCGTCATGACGACGTACTCGAGTTCTTCCGGCAGGTCGTCGCGATACGTGTGAATCGGCGGCGGCGTCGCGTAGACGATCTGGTGCAGCAGCTTCGACAGGTTGTCCGCACGGAACGGACGGAAGCCCGTCAGCAGTTCGTACATGACGGCGCCCAGCGAGTAGAGGTCTGAACGCGGCGTCAGTTCCTCCGACTGCACCTGCTCCGGCGACATGTAGCTCGGGCTGCCCGCGATGCCCTCGATGCGCGAGACGTCCGAATCACTGACGATGGCAATTCCGAAATCGATGATGCGCACGTCGTTGTCGATCGTGAGCATGATGTTCGACGGCTTGATGTCGCGGTGGATGACGCCGCGGCCGTGCGCATAGTGCAATGCCTTGGCGCACTTGTAGATGATCTCGACGACGTCGTCGACGCGCAGCAGGTTGTCGGGGCGACAATACGCGGCCAGCGTGCGCGCGCCCTGGATGTGTTCCGTGACGACGTAGTAGCTGCCGTCTTCCTCGCCGGCATCGTAAATCGGCATGATGTTCGGGTGCTGCAGCATCCCGACCATGTGCGCCTCGTTGAAAAACATCTTGCGCGACACCTTGGCGCGCTCGGCATCGTTGTCTTCTTCGAGGTTGTAGACCTTGATCGCGACGTCGCGGCGGTAGTACGGGTCGTGAGACAGGTAGACGGTGCCAGTGGAGCCCTTGCCGATCTTGTTGATGATGACGTATTTGCCGATCTTCTCGGGCACGTCGCTCGGGCGCTGAAATTCCGAAACCTTGCTGGACATGTTGTCTCGCTTCAGATCATGAACCACCCGTACAAGGCCAGTAACGATGCGGCGTAGAGG
>JBFGYM010000077.1:0-9660 GCA_041587435.1 Woeseiaceae bacterium | reverse complement strand
TCGGGCGGTTCGGGTTCCGAGTCGTGCGAGAAGATCATGCCCTGCCCCGTTTCGCGGGCATAGATACCGAGCACCGAACGGATCGGCGCCCAGACGTCGAACGGCACACCGCCGAAGCGGGCGCGGAAGCTGACGGCATCATTGGTCAGCTTGAGATTGTGCGCTGCCGATTCGCTGATGTTCAGAATGATCTTGCCGTCCTTGATGTGCTCCCTGGGAACCAGGACACCGTCGAACGAGGTATCGACGACGACGTGCGGCGTATGGCCGTTGTCGGCCATCCACTCGTGCATGGCACGAATCAGGTACGGACGTTTTGAACGACTTTGGATGCTCAATGTACTGCTCAGAGCGGTTTGCCAACCTGCGCCTACTTTACCACCGATTGGATCGGCTGCGGCGAACTCGACATAACGCTACTGCGAAAGCGCCGCGTCCGTATAGCGGGCAGCGAGGCACCGAATGGCGCGGCCCGGTATCCGGCGCAGCCGGCGACGCTACAGGCGCATCTCCTGCTCGAGTTCCGTGAGACTTTGCTGGAACGAGCGTCGCGCAAACACGCGGTTCATGTAGGCCTCGATTCCCTCGGCATCCGAGCCGAGATCGATACCGTACACGGGAAGTCGCCATAGCAGCGGCGCGATCGTGCAGTCGACGAGCGAAAACTCGTCGCTCAGGAAATAAGGCCGCGCCGCGAACAGCTCGGCGCTCTGCAAGATGCTCTCGCGCAGCATCTTGCGCGACTTGCTGCCCAGCTTACCGTCGCTCGAGTCCTCGGCCTCCTCGGCAATCGAATACCAGTCCGTCTCGATGCGGAATAGCGCCAGGCGGAACTGCGCGCGCGTCACGGGATCGACCGGCATCAGCGGCGGGTGCGGGAAGCGTTCGTCGAGATACTCGATGATCACTCGCGAGTCGTACAGCGTCAGGTCGCGGTCGACCAGCGTCGGCACCGTGTGATACGGATTGAGGTCCATGAGGTCCTCGGGCAGCTCCGGCCCGGGCACATTGGCAATCTCGATGTTGATGTTCTTCTCGGCGAGGACGAGACGCGTGCGGTGACTGTGAATGTCAGTCGGCCGCGAGAACAGCGTCATTACGGATCGCCGGTTGGCTACGACGGCCATCATTTCACGTCCTTCCAGATCTGCTTCTTCAGCTGGGCCGCGAGAATGAAGAAGAAGATCAGGAACATGAGCACCCACACCCCCAGCTTGCGACGATCCTGGCGGATCGGCTCGGCGATAAAGGCAAGGAAGTTGGTCGTGTCGCGGACGAAATCGTCGAAATCCTCGTCATCCATCGATCCCCCAGAAATCTGCTCGAACCCTTCGAATGTCGTCGTCACGGAGCCGTCCTCGTCTTCGTGGTGCGAGAAAATCGCTTCCTGGAAGCCCTGCAGTTCCCACAGCACATGCGGCATGCTCGTGCCGGCCAGCACAACGTTGTCGACGCCCGTCGGACTCGCATCCGAGACGTAGAAGCCCTTGAGGAAGTTAAAGACGTAGTCGGCGCCCTTGGCGCGCGCCATCAGCGACAGATCGGGCGGCGCCTTGCCGTACCATCGGGCCGCATCGTCGGCGGGCATGGCCGCCTTGATCGTCTCGAACGTCTTCTCGGCGTTGAACATCAGGTTATCGATCAGCTGTTCCTCGGACAGCTCCAGCGCCTTGCCGATCGTCTTGTAGCGGACGTACTGGGCCGAGTGGCAACCCGAGCAGTAGTTCATGAAATTACGCGCGCCGCGCTGCAGCGACGCAACGTTGTCGAGATCGATGTCGGCCGGTTCGAGATGAACGCTGCCGCCCGCAGCCAAACCCTGCGATGCAGCAAAGCATGCACCCAGTGCCAGCAGGCTGGCGAATCTCTTGAACTTAAGCATGGTAGACCACCCTGTCGGGGACGGGCTTCGTCTTGTCCATCGCCGTGTAGAACGGCATGAGCAGGAAGAAGGCGAAATACAGAACCGAGAAGAACCGCGCGAACAAGACGTACGTCGGCGTTGCGGCCTGGAGTCCGAGCCAGCCGAGCGCAATGAACGAGATGACGAAGATCGTCAGCGCCGTCTTGTACATCCAGCCGCGGTAGCGAATCGACCTGACGCGGCAACGATCCAGCCACGGCAGGAAAACCGGCAGCACCACGGCAATCGCGAACAGGATGAAGCCCCAGAGCTTGTCCGGCACCGCGCGCAGAATCGCGTAGTACGGTGTGTAGTACCAGACCGGTGCGATGTGCTCCGGCGTGGCCGTCATGTTTGCCGGCTCGAAATTCGCATGCTCGAGGAACAACCCGCCCATTTCCGGCGCGAAGAACACGACCGCCGAGAAAATCATCAGGAAAACGATGATCGCGACCAGGTCCTTCGACGTGTGATGAGGATGGAACGGCACGCCGTCGACCGGGACGCCGTCAGGCCCTTTGTTCTTCTTGATCTCGATGCCGTCCGGATTGTTCGAGCCGACTTCGTGCAAGGCGACGATGTGCACGAACACGAGCGCGATCAATGCCAGCGGCAGCACGATGACGTGCAGGGCGAAGAAGCGGTTCAGCGTAATGTCGGAAATCGAGTAGTCACCGCGGATGATCTCCACGAGCGCATCGCCGACCACCGGGATGGCACCGAACAACGAGATGATCACCTGTGCGCCCCAGTAGGACATCTGGCCCCACGGCAGCAGGTAGCCCGCAAATCCCTCGGCCATCAGCACGAAAAAGATCAGCATGCCAATCAGCCAGATCAACTCGCGCGGTTTCTTGTACGAGCCGTACAGCATGGCACGGAACATGTGCAGGTACACGACCACGAAGAAGAACGATGCCCCGGTCGAGTGCATGTAGCGAATGAGCCAGCCCCATTCGACGTCGCGCATGATGTATTCGACGGAGGCGAACGCGTCGGCCGCCGCCGGCTTGTAGTTCATCGTCAGGAAGATGCCCGTCACGAGCTGGATCGCGAGCACGACGAACGCCAGCACCCCGAAGACGTACCACCAGTTGAAGTTCTTGGAGGCATAGTACTTCGTGACGTGCTTCTCCATCGTCTTCGTCAACGGGAAGCGGTCGTCGATCCACTTCATGAGGCCGCCCTGCGGCTTGCCAACTTCTGCTTCGATTCTGGCCATTTAAGCTGCTCCCGAATCCTGACCGATCAGAATCAGGTCGTCCCTGACGAACCGGTGCGGGGGAACCCGCAGGTTGGTCGGTGCGGGGACGCCCTTGTAAACGCGTCCGGCGAGGTCGAACTTCGAGCCGTGGCAGGGGCAGAAAAAACCGCCGCCCCAGTTCTCGGCCGGCCGAACCTCGAAGTCCTCGAGTGGCGCGCAGCCGAGATGCGTGCACGAGCCCTCGACCACGAGGTACTCGGGCTTGACGCTGCGAGTCGCATTGGCCGCGTATTCGGGCTGCTGCTCGGCCACCTCGGAATCCGGGTCGCGCAGTTCGCCGACGAGGCCCGGGAGTTTTTCGAGCATCGCCTCGGTACGACGCAGCACGAAGACGAGCTTGCCGCGCCAGATCACGCGTACCAACTCACCCGGCTGCATCGAGCCCAGCGGCACCTCGACGGGCGCGCCGAGCGCTTGCGCACGGGCACTGGGTTTCAGGGACGATATAAAAGGTATCGCCGCCAGGCCAACGCCGGCGGCACCGGTCACGACGGTTGCAACGGTAAGAAAATGACGCCTGTTGCGATCAAGGTCGTCTTCGGTCATCAGACACTCCCACTAAGCCGCTCTTTCAATGGCGGCCTTTTCAATCAGCGCGTTTTTGCTTTGTTTCGAAACTGGTAGATTTGCAGCAAACCCGGTTTGCCGTCAGGATGACGGCTGCCCCGGATGTTAGGTGCGGAAACCACGGCGCATTATACACGCGGCCGATGAAAATTGGCTAGCTGCCAAGAAAGGACCATTGAGGAATGCCAGGACCTCCCGCGGCGGATTTGAAGTCGGCATTTGTCTTCGTTTTGCAGTCGATCGTCGTCGGCCTGGCGGTCGCATTTCTCGTCGTACTCGTGCGCCCCGACCTGATGCCCGGCCTCGGTCCCGCCAGCCGCACGCCCGCCAGCTACGCCGACGCCGTCGCCGAGAGCGCCGAGTCGGTCGCCAACATCTATACCAAGCGCCTCGTGCAGACCGCCGATGACCTGACCAATCGCACCCGCTTCCGTGTCGATACGGCGTTCGCGTCGGCCGTCGTCATTGACGAAGAGGGTTACCTCGTCACCAATTATCACGTGTTCCAGGAGGAACCGACGGAGATCCGGGTCCAGTTCACCGATGGCCGCATCGTCGAGCCCGAGATCGTCGGTTTCGACGCGGAGACCGACCTCGCCCTGCTCAAGGTCGACGCCCCCGGGCTGAAGCCGATTCGCATGGCCCGCTCAGAGGACCTCAGGATCGGCGACGTCGTCCTCGCGATCGGCAATCCCTACGGGCTTGCGACGTCCGTGACGCAAGGCATTGTCAGCGCGACCGGACGCAACCTCTACCAGCTCGTGACGTTCGCCAATTTCATCCAGACGGACGCCGCCATCAACGCGGGCAACTCGGGCGGGGCCCTGGTCAACAGCCTCGGAGAGCTCGTCGGCATCAATGCCGCCGTATTGGCGCAGGACACGGGCACCGAAGGCATCGGCTTCGCCATCCCGGTCGATCTCGTGCGCGGCGTCGTGGAACAGATCAAGCTCCACGGACGCGTCATCCGCGGCTACATGGGGCTGTTGCCGGATGACCTGACCGACGCCGAGCGCGCCGCGCGCGGCATCGACAACGGGACCGGGATCATGCTCATGGAAGTCTACGAGGACGGGCCGGCGGCGCGCGCCGGCCTGCGCGTCGGCGACGTGATCCTCGAAATCAACGGCGAACCGGTGTATTCGCAGCGCCAGGCGCTGCTGATCTCGGCCAGCACGGCGCCCGGCGACTCCGTCGAGGTGGCGGGTATCCGGGACGGGGAACGGTTCCGGGTGACCGTCACGGCCGGCGAGCGGCCCTAGACGATCCGGCGGATCGAGGCGCCGAGCTGGCGCAGTTTCTCCTCGATGCGTTCATAGCCGCGGTCAACATGGTAGATGCGATCGACGACCGTCTCGCCGTCGGCGGCGAGACCGGCGAGCACGAGCCCGGCCGAGGCGCGCAGGTCCGTCGCCATCACCGGCGCCGCCTTGAGCCGGTCGACGCCCGTGCAGATCGCCGTGTGGCCTTCGAGCTGGATGTCGGCGCCCATGCGCTGCAGCTCCAGCACGTGCTGGAAGCGATTCTCGAAAATCGTCTCGGTGATCGTGCCGACCCCCTCTGCCACGGCGTTCATCGCGCAAAACTGCGCCTGCATGTCGGTGGGAAACGCCGGGTATGGCGCGGTCCGGATGTCGATCGCATCGGGTCGCCGGCCCTGCATGTCGACCTCGATCCAGTCGTCGCCGGTCGTCACCTCGGCGCCCGCCTCGCCCAGCTTTATGAGCACCGCCTCGAGCGTCTCGGGCGCCGTTTGCACGGCGCGCACGCGGCCTCCCGTCATCGCGGCGGCAACGAGGTAAGTGCCGGTCTCGATGCGGTCGGGCAGCACGTTGTGCTGCGTGCCGCCGAGGCGGTCCACGCCCCGGACGACGATCGTGCTGCTGCCGGCCCCCTCGATGTGCGCGCCCATGCCGACCAGGAAGTCCGCGAGGTCCCGTACCTCGGGCTCGCGGGCCGCATTCTCGAGCACGGTTTCGCCGTCCGCCAGCACAGCCGCCATCAGCAGGTTTTCCGTGCCGGTCACCGTGACCGTGTCGAACACGATGTGGGCGCCCTTGAGCCGGTCCGCCCGCGCCTTGATGAAGCCGCCCTCGACCTCGACGTCGGCGCCCATCGCTTCGAGGCCGGCAACGTGCAGGTTGACCGGGCGCGCGCCGATGGCGCATCCGCCCGGTAACGACACGTCAGCCTCGCCGAAGCGCGCCACCAGCGGGCCGAGGACGAGAATCGAGGCACGCATCGTCTTGACAAGCTCGTACGGCGCCTGGCGCCGGTCGACGTTACGCGCATCGATCTCGATACCCAGCTTGTCGTCAACGGTTACCTGCACGCCCATCATCTGCAACAACGAAAGCATCGTCGTAACGTCCTTCAGGTGAGGAACGTTGCCGACCGTCACGGGTTCGGCCGCGAGCAAGGTGCCCGCAAGGATCGGCAAAGCCGCATTCTTGGCGCCCGAGATCGCGACCGTCCCCGACAGCGCCGTTCCGCCCGTGATCGCGAGCTTATCCACGCGTTGCGTCCCCGCCCCGGGCCCGCCATTCGGCCGGCGTCAGTGCTGTGATGGACATGGCGTGAATCTCGTTGCCCATGAGCGCACCAAGCGTCGCGTAGACCCGCTGGTGCCGCGCCAGCGGTCGCTTGCCGTCGAACTCCGCAGCGACGACCAGGGCCTCGAAGTGCGTATTGTCGTCACTCTGTACCCGGACGAGGGCGTCCTCGAAGCCGGCCTCGATCAGGTTCTTGATTTCGGATGGATCCATGGAGGGCTTTCGGCGCTAAACTTCAGGGGCGCGCAGTGTAACCGGATTCGCTGCCGCATCCCAACGCAGAACGCGGATTTGTGTATCATAGCCGGCCTTTTCGACGATCAGGGATCATGACCGGGTTTATCCTCCTCGTTATTGCTGGCCTCGTGCTCCTGATCTGGGGCGCCGACCGCTTCGTGCACGGCGCTGCCGCGACGGCCCGCAATCTCGGCGTGGCGCCGCTGATGATCGGTCTGACCGTGGTCGCGTTCGCGACGTCCGCGCCGGAGATCCTCGTATCGGTCGTCGCCGCCACGCAGGGCGAACCGGGGCTGGCCTTCGGCAACGCCATCGGCTCGAATATCGTCAATATCGGGCTCGTGCTGGGCATGACCGCGATGATCCGCCCGATTCGGCTCGAATCGGCCACGCTGCGCCGGGAGATGCCTGCGTTGCTGGCCGTTACACTCCTGACCGTCTCGCTGTTTCTCGACACGTTCCTGAGCCGCATCGACGGCATCGTGCTGCTGACCGGCCTCGTTATCGTCATGGTCTGGCTGGCGCGCCTCGGCCTGCGATCGGCGGCCAATGACCCGATCGCGATGGACTACGAGGCCGAGATTCCGCAGGACGTCAGCATGACCATGGCCGTCGTGTGGCTGATTGTCGGGCTTGGCACGCTCCTGCTCGGCGCCGACCTGCTCGTCGACGGCGCCATCGGCATCGCCCGGGAGCTGGGTGTCTCGGAGGTGGTCATCGGCATCACCATCGTCGCCTTCGGCACGAGCCTGCCCGAGCTTGCGGTGTCGCTGGCGAGTGCCTTGAAGGGCGAATACGGACTCGCCATCGGCAACATCGTCGGCTCAAATATCTTCAACCTGCTGGCCGTCATCGGCGTCGCGGCGACCATCGCGCCGGCCGCGCTGGCGCCATCCGTGCTGTCGCTGCACATCTTCGTCATGGTCGCGTTCACGCTGGTCCTGTTCGCAATGACCTACGATTACGACGGCAATTCGCAGCTCTCGCGTCTCGAGGGGCTCGCCCTGCTGGCGGCGTTCGTCGCGTACGACGGTTACGTGATCGCGCAAAACCTTTAGAATACGCCGATCACCGACCGCCAGGGGCGACTATTGCCGGACACGCCGACAAACGACGATCTGCTCGCACTGGCAGCCGATGTGCTCGACATCGAGGCCCGCGCAGTCGCTGCATTGAAGTCCCGCCTCGACGACGATTTCCTCGCCGCCTGCGAGTTGTGCCTGGCCACTCCCGGGCGTGTCGTCGTAACCGGCATGGGCAAGTCGGGGCACGTCAGCAACAAGATCGCCGCGACGCTCGCCTCGACCGGAACGCCGGCATTCTTCATGCACCCCGCCGAGGCCAGCCACGGCGACCTCGGCATGATTACCAGCCAGGACCTGTTGCTCGCGATCTCGTACTCGGGGGAGACCGCCGAGGTCGTGACGATACTGCCCGTCGTCAAGCGCATGGGAGCGCGCTTGTTGTCGATGACCGGGAATCCGCGGTCGACGATGGCCAGGGCCGCCGACGTGCACCTCGATATCAGCGTCGCCGAGGAGGCCTGCCCGCTGAATCTTGCGCCGACCGCCAGCACGACGGCGACGCTCGCGATGGGCGACGCGCTGGCCGTCGCGCTGCTGAAGAGACGCGGCTTTACGGCAGAAGACTTCGCGCGCTCCCACCCGAGCGGCGCGCTCGGCAAGCGCCTGTTACTGCGTGTCTCGGACGTGATGCACACGGGCGGCCGGGTACCCGCTGTCCAGGCCGGCGTCGCGCTGCGCGATGCCCTGCTCGAAATGTCTGACAAGGGGCTCGGTATGACCGCGATCGTCGACGCGCAGCAGAAGATCCTCGGCATCTTCACTGACGGTGACCTGCGCCGAGCGCTCGACGCCGGCGCCGACATCCGCGCAACGCCGATCAGCGACGTCATGCACACAGGCTGCATCACGGCGGACGAAGACATGCTGGCCGCCGAGGCGCTGCACCTGCTCGAGGAAAACAAGATCACGGGGCTGCTCGTCACCGACGCCCGGGGGCGGCTCGTCGGCGCACTGAACATTCACGACCTTTTCCGCGAGGGCCTGATGTGAGCAGCGGGCTCGACCGTCTCGGCAGCCTGGCGCTCGTCGCATTCGACGTCGATGGCGTGTTCACCGACGGGCGTTTCTATCTCTCGGACGACGGAACCGAGACCAAGGCCTTCCATACCCAGGACGGCTACGGCATTCGCCGGCTCATCGACAGCGGCGTCGGCGTCGCGGTGATCAGCGGCCGCCCGTCCGGCGCGGTGGCGAGGCGCATGGCCGAACTCGGCGTGCCCCATGTCGTCCTCGGCTGCAAGGACAAGGTTGCGGCCCTCGACGGCCTGGCGGCCGAACTCGGCATTGCAGCCGTCGACTGCGCTTACGTCGGCGACGACATCCCCGATCTTGCGCTGCTCGAACACGTCGGATTCTCCGTGGCCGTCGCCAACGCGGTGCCCGCATTGCAGGAGCGCTGCGACTACGTCACGCGCAAACCCGGCGGCTTCGGGGCAGTGCGCGAGATCTGCGAGCTGATTCTTGCCGCACGGGACGACGCGGGATGAGCCCGCGCGCGATGACGTGGGTCGTCGTCCTGACGGCGGCCGCCCTCGGCAGCTGGTACCTGGCCCGGAGCCACCGGCCGGCCGATGTCGACGAGCTGCCTTACGAGGCCGAACATCGTGGCTATTACCTGAAATCGGCACGCATACTCGGCACCGGCAGCGACGGCAGCCTGTTGTACGAGATCGAAGCCGAGTATGCCGAACAACAAGCGCGCGATCGCATCGAGTTTACGGGCGTTCGCATTCGCTACTCGCCGTCGAGCGACGTCCCATGGGTGGTACATGCCGACGCCGCGACGCTCCGCGAAGGCAGCCCGAGGATCGCGTTGCGCGGGCACGTGCGCGCCGTCGGCAGGAGCGGCGGCGAAGACCAGGACACCGAGATCCGGACGCAGTACCTCGAACTCGACCCCGAGCGATACGTCGCCGAAACGGAAGAGCGTGTGCAGATCCGCATCGGCGCGCGCAGCCTCACCGCGACGGGCATGCTAGCATCGCTGAACGACAACAAGGTCGAACTGAAATCCAACGTCCGCGGAAAAATCGTCCCCTGAGCATGAATCTC
>JBFGYM010000076.1:0-9707 GCA_041587435.1 Woeseiaceae bacterium | reverse complement strand
CTCGCGGCGGGCCGTGGCGAACGCCTGCGGCCGCTGACCGATCACGTGCCCAAGTCGCTCGTCGAGGTGCGCGGCGAGAGCCTGCTCGAGCGGCATCTTCGCAACGTGCGGTCGGCGGGCATCCGCAGCGTCGTCATCAACCTGGGCTGGCTCGGCGAGCGAATCGTCGAGCGCGTGGGATCGGGTGAGCGTTTCGATCTCGAGGTGGCGTACAGCGACGAGCGCGGCGACGTACTCGAAACAGGCGGCGGCATTCACAAGGCACTGCCGCTGCTCGGTGACGACCCGTTCGCCGTCGTCAACGCGGACGTCTACACCGACATGCCGATACCCGAAGTGACGCTCGCCGGACAACATCTCGGTCATCTCGTTCTGGTACCGACACCGGACTACCGGCACCGCGGCGATTTCGATCTCGAGGATGGCCTGGTACGCAACGGCCCGGCGCCCCGATACACCTTCAGCGGAATCGCGATCTATCGTCCCGCGTTGTTCGAAGGCTGCGAAGCAGGGCGCTTTCCACTGGCGCCGTTGCTGCGCGAAGCGGCAGACGCCGGGCAGCTCGGAGGCTCCGTATACAGGGGGCTCTGGGCTGACATTGGAACGCCGGAGCGGCTGGCGGCACTCAATTCGTAGGCAACCGCTCGCGGCCGCTCGTGCGGTCGCGAACGACGGGACTCAATCCAGCGGCGCCCAAATGGCCTGCACCTCATCGTACACGGGCCGAGGTTCCGCCAGGTAGCCGGCGCCATCGGGAACCAGTCGCACCATGCCGAACCACTCCTCGACGTCGTCAGGATCCTGGGACAGTGAATCGTCGAGGCCGAACTTCCACCAAGCATCCAGGTACTCGTGAATTGTCACGCCCGCGATCGAAATGGATGCGCTTCGAATATCCGCCAGGTTCTGCAATATGCCGGTCGCCTGTTCTGATTCGGTGTTGCCACCGTAGCCATAATTCGGCGGGCCCTGGTGAACGGCATTGGGCGATACGCTCAACCCCGTTTCGGAAATCAGCAGCGGCACGCCGGGGTGCATGTACTTTAGCTCTTCGACCCAACCCTGGTAGAGCGTCTGGCTGGAAGATCCCGGCAGCGTTTGCGGTCGGTAAACCGGTATGGCGTAGGAGTACGCATTCTGCGCGCGAAAATCGAGGAACGGCGTATCGATCAGGTGAACGGTGCGTATTTCATTGGCATACGAGACCAGCGATGTCTTGCCGTAGGCCTGCCACTCGTAGGTACGCAGGTGGTCGGCCATTTCGGCGATGAAGGCCTCACTGGCATTGACGTTTTCGGCGAGAAAATAGTTGCCGGTAAACGACGTAATGTCCGGATGTGCCCGGTTGGTCGAGAGGATGCTCGATTCGCTGAGCTCGTTACCGACCAGAAAGGCGACGAGGGGAGGATTGTTGTCCGGGTATGCGGCGTACACGCGATCAACGACAGCCTCGACGTATTCCCTCGACCGGGCCTTGAAGGTCGCGTCGTGGAAGTCGCTTACGTTTCCGTCGAGCCAAATCGTTTGCAGGATGTGCAGGCCGCCCAGTGCCCTGATGGCCTCGTAACAGTAAGCCGGGGCGCCCCACAAACGCACCGTGTTGGCGCCCAGCGCCTTGATGCCGGCCAGGTCCGTGTCGATGCGCAATTCGACGTCCGCCGGCAAGCGGGCCGCGAATTCGATCTCCCAGGGCAAGTAGCCGGGCTGACCCGGCACGTATACCACGCCTCTTAGGTCGAAGCGCTCGCCGTCTTTGTAGATGAAATCGGAATCAAGACTGAATCGGGCGGGCGGACAATCCGGCTCGCGGCCCGTGCTGCAGGTCGCCGCAGGCGGCGCGTCGTTCGAACCCGCCCCACCCCCGCAGGACTGGAGCAGAACGAGCGCGACGATTGCGAGCCAGCGGAAGCTCATGCCGAAGTTTGTTCGAAACCTAGATGGCGCCAAAAGTGCGGCAGCAGGCGCTCGCCGGTTTCCTCGAGACCGAGGTCGATCCCGAGCCGTGCAAGGTCCGTCATTTCGAGCCCCTGGTAGCCGCAGGGATTGATTCGCGAAAACGGCTCGAGATCGACGTCGACGTTGAGCGCCATGCCGTGGAAGCTCGATCCCCGCCGGATGCGGAGCCCGACGCTCGCCACTTTCTTGCCATCGACGTAAACTCCCGGTGCATCCGGGCGAGACGCCGCTCTGACGTCAAATTCCGCCACGAGGTCCACGACACTTTGCTCGAGCGCCGTCACGAGCTTGCGCACGCCGATGGCTGCGCGGCGGATGTCGATCAACGGGTACACCATGAGCTGGCCGGGGCCGTGATAGGTTACCTGGCCGCCGCGATCGATCTGCACGACCGGGATGTCGCCCGGCGCCAGCAGGTGCTCCTGCGCGGCGTTCAGGCCGAGCGTGAAGACGGGCGGGTGTTCGCAGAACCACAACTCGTCGTGTGTCGTGTCATCGCGCTCGTCCGTGAACGCCTGCATCTTCTTCCACAGGGGAACGTAATCCCGGCGCCCGAGGAAGCGGACGTTCATAGCGCCATGAGGACGTCAGCGTGGCCGGTAACGTCCCGGTAAATGTCGTCGAGTTGTTGCCGGCTCGTTGCCGTGATCGTCACCGTCACCGAGACGAAATTTCCGTTGCGGCTCAACGCGGTCTGGACGGCGTCGTCTGCGACCGCACCGACGTGCTTTTCAACAAGGGCGCGCGCCGTCGCCCGGAACTCGGGCGAGTCCCTTCCCATCATCTTGATCGGAAACTCGCAGGGGAACTCGAGCGCGGACTCATCGGTCATGGCTATTCGAACCAGAGACTGACGGCGTCGCGCGTGCGCTGCCAGAACGACCCCACCGGATTATCATCGAGCGCGCGCAACGGAGCGCGCAGCACTTCCTGTTCGCCGAGACTGATCCGCAACTGGGCGACAGGCTGGCCATTGGCGAGCGGCGCTTCCACGATCGCCGGAATATCGAGCGTCGATTCGAGCTGATCGTAGGTGCCGCGCCGGACCGTCACGTAAAGATCCTCGAGCACCCCGAGCGGGGACGTTTCGTTCGCCGATTTCCAGACGCGCGTTGTCGTGACTTCCTCGCCGGCCTTGAACAGCAGGCGCGTTTCGAAGAAGCGGAAGCCGTAATTCAGCAACGCCTGGCTGCCGCTGGCACGCGCATTCTCGCTGGCCGTGCCGAGCACGACGGAAATGAGCCGCATGCCGTCGCGTTCGGCCGATGCGACGAGACAATACCCGGCCTCGTCCGTGTGACCCGTCTTGATGCCGTCCACCGACGGATCGCGCCACAGCAGGCGGTTGCGGTTCGCTTGCTTGATGTCGTTGAACTCGAATTCCTTGACGGCGTGCCAGGCGTAGTAGTCCGGAAATTCCTCTATCATGGCCCGTGCCAGCGTCGCGAGATCCCTGGCGGTGGTCACATGCCCGTCCGCCGGCAAGCCGGTCGCGTTGACGAAGTGGCTCGAGTACATGCCGAGCTGCTGCGCATACTGGTTCATCATCTGCGCGAATACGTCTTCCGTGCCGGCGATGTGCTCGGCGAGCGCGACGCCGGCGTCGTTGCCGGACTGCACGATCAGGCCGAGGAGCAGGTCGGAGACCGTCACGCGTTTACCCACCTCGACGAACATGCGGCTGCCCGGGGTGCGCCAGGCCTTTTCAGAGATCGTGACCTCGTCCTCGAGCCGGATCTGGCCCTGCTCCAGCGCCGCGAACACGACGTAGGTCGTCATGATCTTGGTCAGGCTGGCCGGCGCGAGCGCCATGTCCGGTTCGAGCGTTGCGAGTTCGTTGCCGGTTTTCGCGTCGATGACGAGATAGCTCTTTGCGCCGATCATTGGCGGCGCCGGCATGGGCATCGCGGACTGCCCGTAAGCATTTGTCACAAAAACAAAAAGCAACAGCATGAATGCGCAGGACTGACGTCTGAACATGGTGCCTCTGAAGCGGTGGGGTCGATTGGCCGCGTATTGTACGCGGCTAATCGGTGATTAGGTAAGGGTCGTCGATGCCGATGTTCGCGAGTTGGTCGACCAGCGCGTCGTATTGCACCACGTCGGCCACCGGCCCGATGCGAACGCGGTACAGCACCCGTTCGGGCGTCTGCTCCTCGTGGATGAACGCGCTCTCGATGCCCGCCAGCGACAGGGCGCCCAGGCGGCGCTCCGCGTTGGCGCGGTCGCCGAAGGCGCCGACCTGCACGAAGATCCGGTGACCGGTCGCCTCGGGTTCGGTCACCGACGGCACGCTCACGACGGCTTCAGGCGGCGGGGCGGGAGGCGTCGCCTTGCGCACGGGCCGGTCGCCCGATGCCTCGTCGACGTTGATCGCCGTCACCTCGACCAGGCTTGTCCCGTCCCTGATCATGTCGAGCTTCAGCGCGGCGGCGTACGACAGGTCGATGATGCGGTTGTGCACGAACGGCCCGCGGTCGTTGACGCGCACGACGACGGACTTGTCGTTGCTCAGGTTCCTGACGCGAACGTACGTCGGCAGCGGCAGCGTCTTGTGTGCCGCCGTCATCTTGTACATGTCGTAGGGCTCGCGGTTCGACGTCAGGTTGCCGTGAAACTTCTTGCCGTACCAGGAGGCGACGCCGCGCTCCTGGTAGCCGCTGCTTGACGGCATGACCCGGTAGCGCTTGCCGAGCACCTCGTACACGGGGCCGTTGCCGTACTTGCTGCGCGGCTCGCGTCGCGGCACCGCGTCGCCCGGCAGATCCGGAATGCGTGCGCTGCCCGATGGCGGGCCGTCTCCGCGGACCTTGCTGCCGCCACAACCGGCCATCGCGAGCGCGCCGAACGCAAACAGCAGCAGCCTAAGTGGCACTGGCGGCCACCTGCCTCGCGATTTCCTGCCCGAGCTGATGGGCAGCCAGCGCATACATGACGCTGCGGTTGTACTTCGTGATGACGAAGAAGTTATGAAACCCGACCCAGTACTCGGGACCGTTTCTGCCCTCGTAGGCCAGCAATTGGCCCACGCTGTCCGGGCCGAGGTCGGTGGCGAACATGACGCCCTTGTCGCTCAGCGATGCAACGGTGTCGTTGGCACGCAACGTGTTCTTCGGCTTCGGCCGGGGTCCGTCCCAGTTGTGCCCGAGCGTGGCCTGCGCAACGACTTCCTCGCCGGACCGCCAGCCGTGCTCGACGAAGTAGTTGGCGACGCTGCCGGCGACGTCAGCCCAGTTGTTCCAGATGTCGCGCTTGCCGTCGCCGGTTGCGTCGACAGCGTAGGCGCGGAAGCTCGACGGCATGAATTGCGGCCGGCCCATCGCTCCGGCATAGGAGCCGAGCGGCTCGGTGGCGTCGATTTCCTCCTCGCGGGCGAGAATCAGGAATTGCACGAGTTCATTGCGGAAAAACTTCGCGCGCGGCGGGTAATCGAAAGCCAGCGTCGCCAGTGCGTCGATGACGCGGTCCCTCCCCGTGATGCGCCCGTAGTAAGTCTCTACGCCGATGATGCCGACGATCATCGCGACCGAAACGCCTGTTTCCTTGTGGATGCGCTCGAGCATCTCGCGGTTCTCCAGCCAGAACGTCTTGCCGGCCGCGATGCGTTCTTTCGTGATGAAGATCTTGCGGTATTCGGCCCAGGTGAGCTTCTTTTCGGCCGGCGTCGAGATCTTGTCGATGATCGATTGCTTGACCTGCGCCTTGCCGAGCACCTCCGCCAGGGCATCGCGCTCGAAGGCGTGCGATTCCACCATTTCGTCGATGAACGCGGCCACGCTGGGGCGCGTCACGTCGAGATAGACCTTGTCGGCGGCTTGGGAGCAGGAAACGGAAACGGCGAAAATTGCAGCGACTGCAAGGAGGCGGTTTTTCATCAGTGCGGCAGCAATTTCCTGTGCGAATGGATGGACATCAGAATACCGAAACCGGCCATCAGCGTCACCATCGAGGTCCCGCCGAAGGAAACCAGCGGCAGCGGCACGCCGACCACGGGGATGAGGCCGGTCACCATGGCCGTGTTGACGAAAACGTACACCATGAAGGTCAGGCTGATGGACCCGGCCAGGAGCCGCGAGTAGGTATCGTGGGCCTGGACGGCGATATACAGCCCGCGGCCTATGACGAACATGTACAGGGCCAGCAGCGTCAGGACGCCGAGCAGCCCGAATTCCTCGCCGAGCACGGCGAAAATGAAATCCGTGTCGCGTTCGGGCAGAAACTCGAGTTGCGCCTGCGAACCGTTGGTCCAGCCCTTGCCGAACAGCCCGCCCGAGCCGATCGCGATCTTCGACTGGATGATGTTGTAACCGGCGCCGAGCGGGTCGCTGTCCGGATCGAGCAGCGTCAGCACGCGCTGCTTCTGGTAGTCCTGCATGAAGTTCCAGAGGAACAGGGCCCCGGGGATCGCAGCGATGCCGAGGCCGACGATGAGTCGAAACGACATGCCGGCGAGGATGATGACGATGACGCCCGACGCCGCAATCAGCAGCGCGGTGCCGAGGTCGGGCTGCCGGGCAATCAGCACGGTTGGCACGACGATCATGAGCGCTATCAGGGCGATGTGCCGCAGCTTGGGCGGAATCTGCCGGTCATGCAGGAACCAGGCGGCCATCATCGGGACACCGAGTTTCATCGCCTCGGACGGCTGAAAGCGGACGCCGACGTTGAGCCAGCGGCGCGCACCCTGGCCGATCTCGCCGCTGGTCAGCACCAGCACGAGCAGAATCAGTCCGGCAACGTAGCCCCACGGCGTCCAGCGCCGCAGGAAGTCGGGCGGCAGCTGCGCAACGATGAACATGGCGATGAACGCCACCCCGAGCCGGATGGTCTGGTTGATCAGCAGGCGGTTGCTTTCGCCGACCGCGCTGTAGAGCACGAACAGCCCGAATCCGCAAATCAGCAACAGGCCGACGAGCAGCGGTCCGTCGATGTGCAGCCGCCGCATCAGCAGCGCGAAATCCGACAGCGGTGCCGCTTTCGGCATCAGCAGTCGCTGTGTGTCGCTAAGGCGCATCGTTACCCTGCCCGAGGTAGGCATCCATGACGGCCCTGGCGATCGGCGCGGCGACGCCGCTGCCGCTCTCGCCGTTTTCGACGATCAGGGCGACGGCGATCCGCGGCCTGTCGAGCGGCGCGAAGGCGATGAACAACGCATGGTCGCGCTCCCGCTCCTCGAGTTCGGCGTCGTCGTATTCTTCGTCCTGCGCAATCGACACGACCTGCGCCGTGCCGCTCTTGCCGGCCATCTCATACGGTGCGCCGAGGCCGACCGCCCGCGCGGTGCCGCGCGGCCCCTGCATGACGTCATGCATCGCGTCGATGATGTTGTGCCAGTAGAAATCGTTGCTGATCTCGACGTCCGGGAGCCTCTCCGGGCGTGTCAGCCGGCGCTCTCCCGTGAGCGCATCCTCGACAGCGGCGACCATGTGCGGCCTGTAGCGTTCGCCGCGCGTCGCGAGCGCGGCTGCGGCGGAGGCAAGCTGCAGCGGCGTCGCGAGCATGTAGCCCTGGCCGATCGAGGCGATGACCGTCTCACCGTGGTACCAGCGCTGATCGTCGCGATTGCGAAACGCCGAGCGCTTCCATTCGCGCGACGGCACGAGGCCGCTGTGTTCGCTGCCGATGTCGATACCGGTCGGCGCACCGAGCCCGAATCGGTCGAGGTAGTCGTGCATTGCGTCGATGCCGATGTCCCGGCTGATCTCGTAGAAATAGACGTCGCAGGACTGGGAGATCGCGTCGTGCAGGTCGACGGGTCCGTGGCCCTCGGGCTTCCAGTCCCGGTAGCGGTGTTCGTCGCCAGGCAACTGGAAGTAGCCGCGGCAGACGCTCTTGCGCGTCAGGTTGGTCGCGCCGGTCTCGAGCGCGGCCAGCGCAAGCATCGGCTTGATCGTCGAGCCGGGCGGATAGGCGCCGCGAATCGCGCGATTGAACAGCGGGTTGTCCGGGTCATCCTGCAGCTCGCGGTACTGCGACGTCGTCATGCCTGCCGCAAACAGGTTCGGATCAAACGACGGTGCGCTGAACAGCGCGAGAACCTCACCGGTCCAGGGATCCAGCGCCACCAGCGCGCCGCGGCGTCCGTCGAACGCGCTGGCGGCAATGCGCTGTAATTCGAGGTCGAGGCTGAGGTAGACATTGGCGCCCGGTTCGGGGCTGGCGTCGGCCGGCAGCGTGTCGAGCAGTTCGCTCGTCTCGCCCGGTACCTGGCGGCCGCGCGCATTCGTGATCAGGTGCCGGTAGCCGGGATCGCCGTGCAAGTCGGATTCGAAGTTGTTCTCGACACCGGTCTTGCCCGTGTGCGACGTTCCGGCGTATGCCCCGGGGTCGAGGCGCTTGAGGTCCTCGGCGCTCAGCGCGCCGACATAGCCCACGGCGTGCGCTATCAGCTCGCCGTACGGGTAATAGCGGACGAGACGCGGGCGGAAGTCGACCCCCGGGAATCGGGGCCTCTGGATCGCGAAGTTCGCGATTTCTTCCTCGGTCAATCGCAACTTGAGCGTAACCGGCTTGAAGCGCGGGCCGCTGCGGCTCAGTTCCTTGTAGCCGTCGATGTCCTCGGATTCGATCAGGCGGATGGCCGCAAGGCGCTGCAGCGTGTCGTCGATGTCGTCGACCTGCTCGGGAATCAGCTCGAGCTGGTAGGCCGGCACGTTCTCGGCCAGCACGACGCCGCGGCGATCGTAAATCAGGCCACGGATCGGCGGCACGGGTTCCACGCGCACGCGGTTGCCCTGCGATTTCTCGGCGAACAGCTCGTAATCCACGACTTGCAGCTGCACCAGCCGCGCGACGACGAGGCCCATGAGCAGCAGGGAGACGAGGGCCGCGAGAATCACGCGCCCGAGGAAGAGCCGCCGCTCGGAATGGATGTCTTTGATCGGTGAGAGGACGGCGCTCACGTCAGGCGCCCGCGCGGGCCCGGAATCGAATTCCCGACAGGAATAGGAACAGGAACGGCCACAGCGCGGTACCCGTAATCACCGGCGCCCAGTACGTGATGGCGGGCGCCGCGAGCCCGGCGACGCCGTTCACCCAGAACAGCACGAACTGGTACAGGGCCAGCAGTGCGAAAATCGTCGCCGTGAGCTGCGACAACGGGAAGACGCGCATGAGCAGGTGGAAGCGCACGGTGATGAACACGACGAGACACAGGGCCAGTGCGTGCTGGCCCAGCAGGGTGCCGTGTGCGACGTCGAGCACGATGCCGACGAGCCAGGCGGTCCCGACGCTCCATGTTCGCGGCAGCTGCATGGCCCAGAAAATCATGAGCAGAGCCAGCCAGTTGGGGCGGAACGGCTCGAGGCTGCCGGTCAGCGGCATGATCGTCAGCATCAGCCCGACAAGGAGCGTGACGATGACCGGAAGGCGCCGCGTTGCCCGATCCCGGCTCATTCGAGTGTATCTCCGTTCACGGCCGGCGCCGACCAGATCAGCATGACTTCGCGCACCTGGTCCAGGGCGGCCGACGGCGTCGCCGTGACGTCTGCAAAGGGCTGTTGCGGTATGCGCGTCACGGCGTTGACCACGGCGACGGGGTAGCCCGCGGGAAACGCGCCGCCGAGGCCCGAGGTCACCAGCAGGTCGCCGGCGCGGATGTCCGCGTTGTTGGGCAGGAACGGCAGGTCGAGACGGTCGATCTCACCGGTGCCGACGGCGATCGTGCGCAGGCCGTTGCGATTGACCTCGACCGGCAGCGCATGGTCGGCGTCGCTGATCAGCACGGCTCGCGCGGTCATGACGCCGGTCTT
>JBFGYM010000075.1:0-9781 GCA_041587435.1 Woeseiaceae bacterium | reverse complement strand
GCACGCCCACGGCGCCACGTCGTACGCCGAGGAATCGACAGCCTGGCCCGGCGTGTCGCGCCCGGTCGATGCCGGCGGCCTCGGATTCACGTTCAAGTGGAACATGGGCTGGATGAACGACACGCTGGCCTACATGTCCGAAGACCCGGTGCACCGCCGTTACCACCACGACAAGATGACGTTCGGACTCGTCTATGCGTTCAACGAAAACTTCGTTCTGCCGCTGTCGCACGACGAGGTCGTGCACGGCAAACGGTCGATCATCGGCCGCATGCCGGGCGATCGCTGGCAACAGTTCGCCAACCTGCGGGCCTACTACGGGTTCATGTACGGGCACCCGGGCAAGAAATTGCTGTTCATGGGCGACGAGATCGGGCAGTGGAACGAGTGGAATCACGATCGGTCGCTCGACTGGCACCTGTTGCTCGGCGCCGAGCACGCCGGCGTGCAGCAACTGCTGCGCGACCTGAACCGCCTCTACAGGGAAACCCCCGCGCTGCACGAGGTCGACTTCACCGGCGCCGGCTTCGAGTGGATCGACTGGGACGATCGCAGCAACAGCGTGCTGAGCTGGATCCGCCGGGACAAGCACGGCGGCTTCGTCGTCTGCATCACCAACCTGACGCCCGTGGTGCGCCACGACTACCGCATCGGCGTTCCTGAGCCCGGAACCTACGCGGTCCTGCTGAACACCGATGATGAAAAATACTGTGGCAGCGGGACTGGCGCCGACGCCGTCGAATCGGGTAAAACACCGCATCACGGCCGGCCGTGTTCGGTTGACCTGACGTTGCCCCCGCTGGCCACGATGATCCTGGAGAAACGATAGATGTCCGCCAACGCTGACAAAAAGGCCGGCGACCGCGAACTGCTGCAACCATCGGCACTGCCGATGACGGCCGACGCGATCCTGAGCGACTTCACCCACTACTTCGGCCGCCTGCTGGGCCGCCAGACCATCCAGGTCGATTCGCCGTTCCTGTACCAGGCCGTGGTCTACGCTGCGCGCGACCGCCTCATGGAGCGCTGGAACAAGACGCGCAATGCAACGGCGACGAACAACAGCCGCCGCGTCGCCTACCTGTCGCTCGAGTTCCTGATGGGCCGCCTGCTGCGCAACGCGTTACTCAGTCTCGGCATCGAGCCGCAGACGAAAGAGGCGCTCGATCGCATCGGGCTGGACCTCGAAGACGTCTGCGAACGCGAGCGCGACACCGGGCTCGGCAATGGCGGCCTCGGGCGCCTGGCGGCCTGCTTCCTCGACAGCTGTGCGACGTTGGGCCTGCCCGTGACCGGTTACGGCATTCGCTACCAGTACGGCATGTTCCACCAGCGCATCCAGAACGGCTACCAGGTCGAGGAAGCGGACTCCTGGCTTCGCGAAGGCTTCCCGTGGGAGATCGAGCGCATCGAGTACGCCCAGACCGTCCGCTTCGGCGGGCGCAGCGACGTGCAGGTCGGTGCCGACGGCAAGTCACGCCACGTCTGGGTAGACACTCACGACGTGCTCGCTATCCCGTACGACATCCCCGTGCCGGGATTCGAAAACGACATCGTGAATACACTGCGGCTGTGGTCCGCGGCAGCACGCGACGAGTTCGATCTCGAAGAATTCAACGCCGGCAGCTACGCCGACTCGGTCGCGTCGAAGAACGCGGCAGAGAACATCACGATGGTCCTCTACCCGAACGCGGCAACGGAGAACGGCCAGGAACTCAGGCTGCGACAGCAATACTTCCTCGCGTCGGCAAGCCTGCAGGACATCATTCGCAACTGGCGTGGCCGGCACGGCGACGACTTCACTGCATTCGCCGAAAAACACTGCTTCCAGCTCAACGATACGCACCCCGCCATCGCGGTCGCGGAACTCATGCGCCTGCTGCTCGACGAGCACGGCCTCGACTGGGAAGACGCATGGAAAATCACGCGCAGCACCATGGCCTACACCAATCACACGCTGCTGCCCGAGGCACTCGAAATGTGGTCCGTGTCGATGTTCCGGCGCCTGCTGCCGCGGCTCCTCGACGTCATCTACGAGATCAACGCGCGTTTCATTGCGGAGATCGGCCAGCGCTGGCCGGGCGATACCGAACGTGTCCGGCGCATGTCGCTGATCCTCGAAGGGTCCGAGCCCATGATCCGCATGGCGTATCTCGCCATCGTCGGCAGCTATTCGGTCAACGGCGTGGCTGAACTGCATTCGCGTCTCCTGCGTGAAGGCCTGTTCCGCGACTTTGCCGAACTCTGGCCGGAGCGCTTCAACAACAAGACCAACGGCGTGACCCAGCGTCGCTGGCTCGCCGCCTGCAACCCGGGGCTGGCCGGCCTGATCAGCGAGAAGATCGGCGACGGCTGGAAGACCGAGCTCGACGAGCTTGCCGGGCTCAGGCGGTTCGTCGACGACCCCGACTTCCAGGCGCGCTGGCGTGACATCAAGCGCGCCAACAAGCAGCGCCTGGCCACACAGCTGGAGAAGAAGACCGGCCTCGAGATTTCAACCGACATGCTGTTCGACGTGCAGGTGAAACGCATCCACGAGTACAAGCGGCAGTTGCTCAACGTGCTGCACGCGATTCACCTGTACGACCGCATCCGGCGCGGTGACGGCGGCGACATCGTGCCGCGCCTGATCGTCATCGGCGGCAAGGCCGCGCCCGGCTACGTCATGGCCAAGGCGATCATCAAGTGCATCAACAACGTCGCCCGCGTCATCAACGCGGACCCGGCCGTCGCGGGCAAGCTGCAGCTCGTCTTCTACCCCGACTACAACGTCTCGGCCATGGAGACGATCTGCCCGGCGGCGGACCTCTCCGAGCAGATATCGACGGCCGGCAAGGAAGCGTCCGGCACCGGCAACATGAAGTTCATGATGAACGGCGCCGTCACGATCGGCACGCTGGACGGCGCCAACGTCGAGATTCGGGAGGCCGTCGGCGCCGAGAACTTTTTCCTGTTCGGTCACACGGTCGAGGAGATCGCGGCGTTGCGCGGCAGCTACAACCCGCAGGCCATCATCGACGGCGACGAGGATTTCCAGCGAGTGATGTACCTGCTCGAGAGCGGGCACTTCAATCATTTCGAGCCGGGCATCATGGACGCCATCATCCAGTCGATCCGCGAGCCTGCCGATCTGTGGATGACGGCCGCCGATTTTCGCGGCTTCGTCGATGCGCAGGCCAGGGCCGGCCAGGCGTATCGCGACGAGCCGCACTGGACGCGCATGAGCATTCTGAACACCGCGTGCTCGGGACGATTCTCGACGGACCGGACCATGCGCGACTACAACAACGACATCTGGCATCTCGAACCGATTTCGTACGCATGATCGAACCCGGGTTTTGCGAAACCCTCGGGCCGACGCCCGACGCAGACGGCACGAATTTCGCCGTGCACTCGGCGATCGCCGAACGCGTCGAGTTGTGCCTGTTCGACGACACCGGGAATCCCGGACGTCGGTTCGACCTGCGCCGGGACGACAACAGTACGTGGTGCGGCTACGTGCCGGGCTGCTCCCGGGGGCAGCGCTACGGCTATCGCGTGCACGGACCCTTCGAACCCGAACGCGGCTTGCGCTGCAACCCGCAGAAACTGCTCGTCGATCCCTATGCGCGACGACTGGCCGGGGCGTTCACCTGGCACGATGCCGTCTACGACGGCAACGATCTCGACAGCGCCGCCTTCGTTCCGCACAGCGTGGTCACGGAGCGCGGTGCACATTGCCGCGAGCCCCGCCCTGCCGTGCCGTGGGAAGAGACAATCTTCTACGAGTGCAACGTACGCGGCTTCACGATGCGGCACCCGGCGATCGACGACGCGCATCGCGGCACTTTTGCGGGACTCAGCAACGCGCGCGTCGTCGAGTACCTCAGGTCTCTCGGCGTGACGTCGGTGGAGCTGATGCCGGTGCACGCCTTCATCGACGAGCGACACCTCGCAAATCTCGGCCTGCGCAACCTGTGGGGTTACAACTCGATCTCGTTCTTTGCGCCGATGCCGCGTTACGCGACGGGCGATGCCGACGTCGAGCTGCGCGACGCGATCCGCGCGCTTCACGATGCGGGTCTCGAAGTGATTCTGGACGTGGCGTACAACCACACGGGCGAGGGCTCGGGCGACGGGCCGACCCTCTCGTTTCGCGGTCTCGACAACCTGACGTACTACCGCACCGCCCCCTACGAACCCGGCTTTTACATCAACGACACGGGCTGCGGTAACACGGTCAATGTCGAACACCCGCGCGTTCGCGAGTTGATCGTCGAGAGTCTCGCCTATTACGCCGAAATCATGGGTGCCGATGGTTTCCGCTTCGACCTTGCGACCATTCTCGGACGCTGGCCGCATGGTTTTTCGAGGGGACATCCGTTGCTGCTCGACATCAGCAACGATCCTCGGCTGCGCGACGCAAAGCTTGTCGCTGAACCGTGGGATCCCGGTCCCGGCGGATACCAGCTCGGCAATTTTCCGCCGCGCTGGGCCGAGTGGAACGACATGTACCGCGACACGGTGCGCGAGTTCTGGCGCGGCGACCACGGCAAGAGCGGCCTGCTCGCGCGGCGCCTGCACGGGTCCGCCGATATCTTCGAGTCCAGCGGCCGCGGCCCGACATCGAGCATCAATCTCGTGACGGCGCACGACGGTTTCACACTGACCGACGCCGTCAGCTACATCAACCGGCACAACGCGGCGAACGGCGAGGACAACCGGGATGGCCATGCCCACAACTTCAGCTGCAACTACGGAGTCGAGGGCCCCACCGACGACAACGAGGTGCTGCAGCTTCGCCGCCGCCATCGCCTCAACCTGCTCGCAACGCTGATGTTGTCGCAAGGCACGCCGATGCTGCTGGCCGGCGACGAATTCGGGAATAGCCAGCACGGCAACAACAATGCGTATGCGCAGGACAACGAGACGGGCTGGCTCGACTGGTCCGGGGTCGACGACGACCCGGATTTCGTGGACCAGGTCCGCGAGCTCATTCACCTGCGCCGCGAGAACCCGCTGTTGCGACTTCCCGAATATGTGCACGGCACGCTCGATGTGAACGGTGCCGTCGTTCGCATCGACTGGATAAACCGGCAGGGCGTCACCAAGCAGGGGTATGAGTGGGCCGACAGCCGCGCATTCACGAAGGTCATCACCCGCGCGGCAAACGACGGCAGTGAGTCCGCGGTCGCAATTCTCCTCAATGCGCACGACGATCCGGCGCATATGCGGCTGTCCCGCTCCATGCAGCATCGCGACTGGCGCGTCGCATTTTGCAGTGCCTTCGACGAAATCGAGTTCGAGGACGAGCGCACGGTGCTCGTGCCGGGCCGCTCGATCGCCTTGCTGGTCTACGGCTAGAGCGGCAACGCCGTCGAGTACTTCACCCGCCGCAGGACGAACGTCGAACTGGCCGAGCGCACGGCTTCGTGGCGCAGGATCTGTCCATTGAGAAACTCGTTGTAGCTGTCCATGTCCCGGGCGACCACCTGCAGCAGGTAATCGCGGTCACCGGACACGGAGAAACACTCCATGACCTCGGGCAGCAAGACCACGTGACGCTCGAAGTTCTCCCGGTTTTCGTCCGTGTGCTCGGTCATCGCGACGAGCAACAACACCTCGATCGTGAAACCGGCCTTTTTGGGGTTGAGCAGCGCGACGCGGCGCTCGATCAGGCCGGCCTCCTCGAAATCGCGAATGCGGCGCCAGCACGAGGTGCGCGACATGCCGACGGTCTCGGCCAGTTCGGCCTGGTTGCGGGTCGCGTCCTTCTGCAGTTCCGCCAGCAGGCGGCGGTCGGTGCGGCTCAAATCCATGGGAAACCCCCGTTCAATATTTGGCCCACAAGAGAACATTTTGTTTCAAAATAATGCCATATGAGGCGCAAAATGGACACCTTTTCTTCAGAATTCGCGCATAATGTCGAAAAGGTTTGTATCACAAGGGGGATGCAGCAGTGGCCGATCTCTTCGACAATCCCATGGGCCTCGACGGCTTCGAGTTCGTCGAGTTCGCAGCGCCGGACCCGGCGGTCCTCGAAGACGCGTTCCGCTTGCTCGGTTTCACCGCAGTGGCAAAACACCGCTCCAAGGACGTCACGCTCTGGCGCCAGGGCGACATCAACTTCATCATCAACAACGAACCCAGGAGCAAAGCCTGGTACTTCGCGCGCGAACACGGTCCCTGCGCCTGCGGCATGGCGTTTCGCGTACGCGATGCCCATCTCGCTTACGCGCACGCACTCGAGAAAGGCGCCGAGCCCATCGAAATCCCGACCGGGCCGATGGAATTGCGCCTGCCCGCCATCAAGGGCATCGGCGGCGCCACCGTCTACCTGATCGACCGCTACGAGGACGGTTCGTCGATTTACGACATCGATTTCGTGTTTTTCGAGGGCGTCGAGCGCCACCCGAAAGGCTGCGGATTCACCGTCATCGATCACCTGACTCACAATGTCTACCGCGGCCGCATGGAGTACTGGGCGAAGTACTACGAGGAGCTGTTCAACTTTCGCGAGATCCGCTATTTCGACATCAAGGGCGAATACACGGGCCTGCTGTCGAAAGCGATGACCGCACCCGACGGCAAGATCCGCATTCCGCTCAACGAGGAAGCCTCCAAGGGTACCGGGCAGATCGAGGAATACCTCATGCAGTTCAACGGCGAGGGCATCCAGCACATCGCGTTCGCCTGCGACGACCTGTACGCGTGCTGGGACGCACTCAAGGAGAGCGGCATCGAGTTCATGACGCCTCCGCCTGCCGCTTATTACGAGATGCTCGAGGAACGCCTGCCGGGGCACGGCGAGCCCGTCGAGGAGATGCAGGCCCGCGGCATCCTGCTCGACGGCACGACCGAGGGCGGCGAGCCGCGCTTGCTGCTGCAGATCTTCTCAGCCAACATGGTGGGTCCGACGTTCTTCGAGTTCATCCAGCGCAAGCAGGACGAAGGATTCGGCGAGGGCAACTTCAAGGCGCTGTTCGAATCGATCGAACGCGACCAGGTGGCGCGCGGCATCGTGGGCGCCAACTCTTAAGGAGCGCAGCATGCAACTGAAACGCATTCACCATGTCGCCTACCGCTGCCGGGACGCCAAGGAAACGGTCGACTTCTACCAGCGCGTGTTGAACATGGAGTTCACGGTCGCGTTCGCCGAAGACCTCGTGCCGTCGACCAAGGAGCCCGATCCCTACATGCACGTGTTTCTCGACTGCGGCATGGGAAACGTGCTGGCGTTCTTCGAACTGCCGACGAAGCCCGACATGGGCCGCGACGAGAACACGCCCGTGTGGGTCCAGCACATCGCGTTCGAGGTTGAAGACTACGACGCCCTGCTCGAGGCAAAAGCGCGCGTCGAGGCCGAAGGTCTCGACGTCGTCGGCCCGACCAATCACGGCATCTTCCAGTCGATCTACTTCTTCGACCCGAACGGCCATCGGCTGGAGCTGGTCGCCAATACGTACACGCAGGAACAGGTCGACGAACTCAAGCGCGTCGCGCCGGCCATGCTCGAGGAATGGAGTCGGACCAAGAAGGCGCCCCGCCACGCGGCCTGGCTGCACGAACTCGAATTCACAGGAAACGATTAGATGAAGCTAGCGTCTCTCAGGGGCGGCCGCGACGGCCGCCTCGTCGTCGTCTCGAAAGACCTGCAGCGGCACCTCGTCGCTGCCGCAGTCGCCCCGACCCTGCAGGCCGCGCTGGACAACTGGGCAGACGCCCGACCTGCCCTCGAGGGACTCGCTGCGCGCGTGAACGACGGTGAAGGCGAACCCTTCGACCAGGCGCGTTGCCACTCGCCGCTGCCGCGTGCGTACCAGTGGGCCGACGGTTCGGCCTACGTGAACCACGTCGAGCTGGTCCGCAAGGCGCGCGGTGCCGAGATGCCGGCGACCTTCTGGACCGACCCGCTCATGTACCAGGGCGGATCCGATTCGTTTCTTGCGCCGCGCGACAACATTCCGGTCGCCGACGAGGCTTTCGGCATCGACTTCGAAGCCGAAATCGTCGTCGTCACGGACGACGTGCCGATGGGTGTCGCGCCCGACGACGCGATCGACCACATCCAGCTCGTCATGCTCGTCAACGACGTGTCATTGCGCGGCCTGATCCCGGCCGAACTCGCCAAGGGGTTCGGTTTTTTCCATTCCAAGCCGTCCAGCGCCTTTTCGCCGGTTGCAGTGACGCCCGACGAACTCGGCGATGCATGGCGGGCCGGCAAGCTGCACCTGCCACTGCTGTCGTTCCTGAATGACGAACCGTTCGGCAAGCCGGATGCAGGCGTCGACATGACATTCCACTTCGGCCAGCTCGTCGCACACGCGGCAAAGACGCGCCCGCTCTGCGCGGGCAGCCTGATCGGCTCGGGAACGATATCCAACAAGCTGGACGGCGGCCCGGGCAAGCCGATTGCAGACGGCGGCGTCGGCTACTCGTGTATCGCGGAAATACGCACGATCGAGACGATCAATGACGGCAGGCCGTCTACCTCGTTCATGCGCTTCGGCGACCGTGTCCGTATCGAGATGGTTGATGCGAACGGGGCCTCGATTTTCGGTACGATCGAGCAGACAGTCGAGCAATACGAGGGCCCCTGAAGGCGAACCCGTGTCGATCCGGCTTTACAGCTACTGGCGTTCGTCGGCCGCGTACCGCGTGCGCATCGCCCTGAACCTCAAGGAACTCGAGCACGAGATCGTGCCCGTGTCGCTCGCGCCCGGCGTGTCCGAGCACCGCGGCGACGCATACCGGCAGAAGAACCCGCAGATGCTCGTGCCGTTCCTCGAGGACGGCGATCTCGGCATCGCGCAGTCGATGGCGATCCTCGAATACCTCGAGGAAGCCTATCCGGAACGACCGTTGTTGCCGCGGGACGAACCGCAGCGAAGCCGCGTGCGTGCCTTCTGCCAGGGGATCGCCTGCGACATTCACCCGCTGAACAACCTGCGGGTCATGAATTACATCAAGCGCGAATTCGGCGCCGACCCGACCGGCGACTGGTACCGGCACTGGATACACGAAGGGTTCCGGGCCGCCGAGACCCTTGCAGCGGACGGCGCGTTCGTCGTCGGTGACGATATAACGCTGGCCGACGCCTTGCTCGTGCCGCAGATGTACAACGCGCGGCGATTCAACGTGCCGCTCGACGAATTCCCGAAGCTCGTCGCCATCGTCGATCGTTGCAACGACCACCGGGCTTTTCGCCGGGCCGCGCCGGAAGCGCAGCCTGACGCGATGCAATAGCCGCTACTCGTCGACCAGCGCCTCGTCGAGCATCTTCACGAGTTCGTCGCGGCTGAAGCCGTTCTGTTGCCACTCGTTGAGTTCCACGAGCTCCCTGATGAGGGACCGGACCGTGCCCTCGGCCTGCTCCGCATTGGGCGTCACGAGGTAGCGGCGCAGCGCGACGTCCGCGGTCAGCGCGTGCAGCAGGGCCGCCGACACGTCGTCGGGCTCGTCGAGCGCAACCTCGCGCTCGGCCATCTGCTGCGCCTGGGCACGCATGTCCTCGGTGAGGGTGCCGCCCGCAGCCGCCAGATCCCCGGTCATCCGCGCGATCGCTGAGCGCCGGATGCGTGACTTGTAGGCGCCCGGCTCGATTACGCTGACCTGGACGCCCGCATCGGCCATCTCGGCGGCCAGCGAATCCGTGAACGCCTCGATCGCGTGCTTGCTCATGCTGTAGACGGAACTTCCCGCGCCCGACCGGATGCCGGCGATCGACCCGGTCGTGACGATACGGCCCCGGTTCTCGACGATCAGCGGAATGAACGCGCGCGTCACGCGCACGACGCCCGTC
>JBFGYM010000074.1:0-9915 GCA_041587435.1 Woeseiaceae bacterium | reverse complement strand
TTGCGAGTGACGCAGCGCGTAGCCGACCTGGCGCGCGCCGCGCGGAATGCCCGCGATCTCGGCGATCTGCCCGTAGTTCGCCACGCAACCGCGCGGGATGTCACGAATGGCCTCGAGAATGCGGCGCGTGCGGGTTTCACGGTCCATCAGCCCAGGCCCAGGCGCGCCTGGATTTCGCGCTTCGCATCGCGCAGCACCGTGTCACGGTCGAGCGATTCGAGGATTTCCTTGATGACCTTCTTCGGTCCGCCTTCGCCCCACGACTTGCCCTCGGCGAGGTACTCGCCGGCCGCCTGGCCGACCAGGTAGGTGCTGTAGTACGCGATCGCGCCCTGTGCGCCGGCCGTCAGGATGGTCGACAGCCCCAGCGTGCCGACCTTGAGCGCACTCGAGACGAGATGCAGCGCCCACACGGTCGTCATCAGCGCGGCGGACTCGGCGACGATGACCTTGACGATCGACCCGGCCTCGTTGCGGCTCAGCGGCAGGTCGTAGACGCGCGACAGGTGCACGACCATGCCGACGTCGATGAACGCCGCGGCGAACAGGTCGGCGACCGGCACCGGGTTGAACGCCACCGCGATGCCCTTGCCGATGCAGTAGGTGCGGATCAGCTTGTCGCCGAGTTCACGGCGCGCGGCGAGAATACGGCGGCCGACCTGGTCGGAGAGGTCTGCCGCGAACAGGCTCGCATTGAGCGCCGCCAGCGTCTTGCCCTCGGCCTCGAGGATGTCCCAGAGCTTGACCTTGAGTTCGGCGACGTCCGGCTCGCGCGGCCGTTCCCGGGTCACCTCCGTGCCGTCGGCGCCGACTTCGGCGACGAGCTGCGGCCGCGGCTGGGCCGCCGCGACGATGACGTGGCCGGGATCGAGAAGGCCCTCGGTCTTGCGGCGGATCGAGGCCAGCAGCGCGGCGCGCTCGTCGGCCGTGTACAGGTCGGCCTTGTTCAGCGCGACGATGACGGGCCGGCCCTGCGCGAGCACGGCCCGCAGCGCGTCGAGTTCGGTCTCGGTGATGTCGCCGTCGAGCACGAAGACGATCAGGTCGGAGCGCCCCGCGACTTCCTTGGCGAGCGCCTCGCGGTCCTCGCCCCCGGCCTCGTCGAGCCCGGGCGTGTCGATCAGGAAGACGCCCGCCACCTTTTCCTCGGTCCACGCCTGCATCGACGAGTAGCGCGTCTCGCCGTGAATCGGGCTGACCGTGAAACGTTCCTCGCCGATCAGCGCGTTCAGCAGCGACGACTTGCCCGTGCTGACGCGGCCGAATACGGACAGGTGCAGGTGCCCGTGCTCGATCTTCTCGAGCATCGCCTGGACGGCGTCGTAGTCGTGCGCGAGCGCGTCGCGCACGCCGTCGGGCAGGCGCGTGTCCTGCACGAGTTCGCGCAGGCTCTCACGGGCCAGCCCGAGATGGTCGCCGCGCCGCGCGCCGTCGCCGTCAGTCGCTTTTTTCGGCCAGCGCCATTTTGGCAACGCGGCGAACGCCCGCTTCCAGATGCTCACTGATACCTTCCTCGAATTCCCTGGCGGCCACCTCGGGCAGCAGCTCGCCGTGTTTCGACAACGTCAGCACGAGGCTGCGGCCCAGCGCGTCGAAAATCAGCCCGTAGGCGACGGCGTGCACGAACCCGCCCGCCACGGTACCGAGTCCCGGGAACGCCTTGAGGCCGTTGCCGGCCACGGCCAGCGACAGCGGCAGCGCGCGTCCGACGCGGCTCTGGCTCAAGCTCAAAAACTCCTCGATGTCGAGATCGCGCGGCGCCGCGTTGTAGAGCCGGCAGAGTTCCTGCGTCATTGTCGTGCCGATGTAGCCCTGGATCAGGATGTCCGTGCCGGGACTGATCGCCGCCAGCGCACCGACGATGGCCTTGCGCGTGGCGCTGCGAATGATCTGTTCCGAGCGCTGCAGGCGGTACTCGCCCTCGGCCTCGGCGAGGCGTGCAGCGGCCATGCGAAAGACCGCCCGCTCGCGGCGCACGTCGAGCGATGCGCTTTTTGCGGCGAGAAGGCGATTTATCGCGACGACGAGGACGCCGATGTCGGCCGGCCGCGTGCGCCGCGACGTTTGCTCGCTGCCGTCGGTGCCGCGCTCGATGACGTCGACCTCGCCGCCGGCCGACACGGCCACGACGTGGTCACGCTGCACGTCGCCGCCGACTTCGTCGACGCGCTCCAGCAGCTTCTGCATCAAGGTCGCCTGCTCGTCGGGCGCATAGCGGTCCGCCTTGTTGAGCACCAGCACGAGGGGCTTGTCGAACTCGAGCAGCGCCTTGATCGAGGCGATCTCCGGGCGCGTCAGGTCACCGTCGCAGACGAACAGCACGAGGTTGGCGCGCCTGGCCTCTTCGACCGCGAGGTCGCCGAGCCCCTCCTCCGTGCCGCTGATGCCCGGCACGTCCGTCAGCAGGATCTCGGCACCGTCCTCGTTGCGCCAGCGGTAGTGGCGCACGTCGTCCGTCGACCCGCCGACGACGTCGACGACGACGTCCGCGTCCGGGACGAGCGCCTTTATCAGCGAGCTCTTGCCCGAGCTGATCTCGCCGAAGAAGCAGAGATGCACTGCGTTCCGGCGGGCCGCGAGCTCCCTGAGCTCGGCCTGCGCCTCGCTGACGTCGACGCCCGCGCGCTCCGCCTCGCGCAACCGTGACTCGATCTCTTCCCGGCTCAGCGGCGCCGAGAGCAGCGTCTTTTGCGGCGCGATCTTGCGGCGGATGACGAGCCGCCAGATGAGCCACAGCGCCGTCACGGCCAGCAGCAGCAGGACGCTGACGTAGGCATACAGCAGCGCGGGCGGGCCGGACTTGAGCCGGTCCCACACGTTGAGCGCGGATTCGGAGATGAACATCAGCGCGCCGGTCGCGATGATGAACACGAGCACGATGACGACCGCGATCGCGATTCGGATGAACCGATCGAGTTTCATCCGCCTACTGTAGGAGCGCGCCCTGCGCGCGACAAGCCTTATCCGATCATGAAGCCCAGGTCGCGCTGCGCGAAGTTCGGCAGGTTCGGCGCCACGACGTCGAGATCGGCCTCGGGAATGCCGAACCAGCGCGCCAGCGTCGCCGCGTACTGGTCGGCCGACGTCGACGGGATCATGCGCCCGCCGCCGACGTCCTCGGGGCCGCCGATCACGAGCGCCGGGTAGCTGCCGTACAGGTCGCCGCCCGCCACGGCACCGCCAACCACGAGCTGGTTGCCGCCCCACCCGTGGTCGGTGCCGTCACCGTTGGACGTCAGCGTGCGGCCGAAGTCCGACTGCGTGAAGGTGGTCACCGCATCCTGCACCTGCAGCTCGACGGTCGCCGCGTGGAACGCCGCGATCGCGTCACTGACGCCGCCGAGCAGGCCCGGCTGGTTTTCGTTCTGGTCGTCGTGCGAGTCGAAGCCGCCCGTCGCAACGAAGAAGATCTGGCGCTGCATCTGCAGCTGGTCGCGCACGGCGATGAGCCGCGCGACCGTCCTGAGCTGCGTGCCGAGCTGCGACTGCGGGAACGGGATGTTGTCGAGCGTCGGCGCGCTTTCGATCGCTGCGGACACCGAGTCGGCCGCATCGATCGCCCGGCGCTGCACCTCGGCGAAGCCGCGCTCGTACACCGAATCGTAAGCCGCGTCCACGACGCGCAGGAACGCGAGGCGCTGCTCGTTGAGGATGTCGCCGGGGATCGACGAGAACCCTTCGAACTGCACCGGGCCGTTCGGCCCCATGACGTACGCGACGGTCTCGTCAGCCGACTGGAACAGGTCCGCTCCGGCCAGCGATGCATTCGTCGCCATCTGCTGGTCCGTTACGACGCCGCGGATCAGGTCCGCCATGCGGCCCGCCCAGCCCGTCTTGCTCGGCACATTGCCGCGCAGCGACGCCCACTGGTCCTGCTGGTCGTTGTGCGAGAAAAGTTGCGGCGGCAGCGTGACGGAGCGGTTGAAATACTGGTCCTTCGTCGTCGGCTCGACCAGCGGGCCGACGTTGGTCACGAACGCCGCGTTGCCGCCCTGGAACAAGCCCTGGATGCCGCCCATGGCCGGGTGCAGCCCGAAGTCCGGGTTGCCGCTCGACGCGGGCGTAATCGGCAGGAGGTCGCTCTGCAACAGCGCAAGATTCTGGCGCGACGCCGCGTAGGCGTTGTATTCGGCCGCCGTGTTCGGCACGAGCATGTTGTACGAGTCGTTGCCGCCGTGCAGGAAGACGCACACGAGCGCCTTGTAATCCGTGAACGGGGCGAGGCCGCCGACGACCTGCGAGTACGCGAGGCCCGGCGTCGCCGCAAACAATGCCGCCGCACCGCTGTTCCTCAGGAAATCACGTCGATTCAGTGTCTTCATGTTCATTCTCCGCGCCTACCGCTGGTACGCATACTCGGGCGACGTCGTCACGAAATAGATGGTCTCGGCTGCGCGGATCGCCGCGTCCGTCTCGGGGATGCGCGCCAGCATGCCGGCGATCTCGGTGCGCAGCGTGTCCGAGATCTGCCCGCCCAGCAGCTTGCCGGCGACCATGTCGATCAGCGCATCGATGTCGGCCGCCACGTCCATCTCTTCCTGGAAATTGATGTATATGTCGTTCTCGTCCAGGTTCGGGTTGGTGTGATTGAGGCCGAACGCCTGGAAGAACATGTAGTTCGTGATGAACGTGTTCTGGTACTCGGTCGCGATCTCGAACTCGGGCGCCACGAGGTTGCTGTTGCGGATCTCGCCCGGCGGCGCGTAGAACGGGCTGAAGAAGTTGAATACGTGCGGCGCCTGCAGCGGCCCCTGCCCGAAGATGATGTAGGCGGCGGCGAGCGGATAGCGTCCGCTCTGCGACGTCGCATTGTAAGCCTTGAAGAGCTGCGTCAGCCGCAGGAGCGGTTCCTTGAGCTTGCCGTCGATCTCCATCGGCAGCGCCGGTCGCGCTTCGGGATCGAGCAAGATCGCCTTGACGACCGCGCCGAGGTCGCCGCGCACGCCCGCGCCGTTGTTGTTGAAGACCTCTGCCACGCGCTGCACGTAGCCCGGTGACGGGTTGCTCGTGGTGAGCCGCTGGATCAGCCGAATCGCCATGAACGGCCCGACGTTCGGGTGATTGAAGATGTTGTCGAGCGCGTCACTCAGGTCCTGCGCGCCGCTCTGCCCGGCCGGCAGCGTCGTGCCACCCAGCAGCGTCTTCGGTCCCGTGTCGTGGAAGTCGGCCCAGTGCTCCATCGGGAAGTACTGGCTCGATGCCGGCAGGAAGAACGGGTTCGGGTGGAACGTCGGCGCGCCGGCCCAGGTCCAGCCCGTGAACACGTGGGCGAAGCCCTCGATGATGGCCTGGTCGTAGGTCGGGATCGGCTGGTTCGTGACCGGATCGAGCTTCTCGCTGCCGTCGATATTGAGTTCGACCAGGCCGATCGAGAACAGCTGCATGAGTTCGCGCGCGTAGTTCTCGTCGGGCCGGATGTTGCGCACCGGGTCGGGCTTCTCGTTGCCGAGCATGCTCAGGTAAACCCCCATGGCCGGGTGCAGCGTGACGTCTTCGATCAGGGCGCGGTAGTTGCCGAAGGCATGGCGCGCGAGCACGTCGTAATAGTCGGCGACCGCGAACGGGTACTGCTGCAGCGCGCCGATTTGCGAGACGACCATGATCTCCGACAGCGCGAACGCGACGCGCTGGCGCAGCTGGTCGTCGCCCCAGAGCGAATTGCGGAACCAGATGTCCACGCGGTCGTTGTGCAGCTGGCCCATGAACAGCGGCGGCGGCAGCGTGAACATGTGCGGCAGCTGCTCCGACGGCGCCTTGCGCATCTGGTCGTCGATCCACTGCTCGTAGTGCATCGTGATGACGTCGTTCGCTTCGGCCTCGGTCGCGCCGAAACTCGCCTGGTTCAGGAACTGGAACGCTTCCGCCTTCGTGATGCTCGGCGGCGGCGGTGGCGGCGGCGGTCCGCCGGAGCCACCGCCCGATCCGCCGCCGCACCCGGCGACGCCGAGCGCAATCGATGCGAGCAGGGATACCGTCTTTATTCTGATCATGGCGCGTACTTTCCTTCCAGGTAGTCGATCTGGTCAGCGGTCAGCAGGTTCTTGAGACGAACCAGCATGGCCATATGCTTTTTCTTCACCTGGTTCTCGGCCAGCAATGCGCGGCCGGCATAGTCCAAAACCTTCTCCTCGTCGATCGGCGACTTGTCGAGCTCGAGCATGAGCGCCTGGTAGGCTTCCTGCATGTCCCACTCATGCTCGGCAACGCCGGCCTGGACTTCGACGACGGCCGCGCGTATCGCCGCGAACTGTTCCCTGCTGAGCTGAAGCTGGTCGCGATGCTCCAGGATGATGTTCGGCGCAAACAGCTTGCCCTTGAACACGTCCTTCGGATTTGGCTCGGCCAGCGCCGTCCCCGTTGCCAGGGCGACTGTTACCAGCAGGCACAGAATTCCCTTCCTCATAGTAACGCTCCTTCATCGCTTTCGGTTGACTCGATGAGCACTGGAATCTCCCCGTATATGTCAAAACGACGTTCGGGCAGCAGCACGTCACTGGGTGCGACCCAATTCGTGCTGCCGGCAATTTCTTCGGGATCGATGTACTGCCACGGCTGTTCGGCCGGGCGCATCGTCGTCAACGCCACGAGCGCGACGGCCGCCGCCGCGGCGAAGCCGCCAATTGCACGTTGGCGACGCTTGCGTGCAGCGACGCGCGCTTCGGCGGCCGCGAACACGTCGGCAAACGCCGGCACTCCCTGTGCCGCTTTCGGCGGCTCGCGCAGCGCGCCGCGCAGTTCGTTTTCGAAATCAGTCATGGCGCAATTTATCCTTTAATGCCTTTTTGGCGCGGTCATAGTGAACGCGCCCTGTGCCGACGCTGACGCCCATCACGCGCGACGCCTCATCGACCGTCATATCGCGGCAGAACACGAGCTCGACGATGTCGCGCTGCCGCTGCGGCAGTTCGCGAACCGCCTGCCAGACCGCATCGTTGTCGGCCGGCTCTTCGGGTTCGACGACCTCCGTAGCCGGCGCCGCCTTGCCGACGAGCCGCAGCCGCGTCGCCTGGCGCCGGTAGCGGCCGCGCGCGAGGTTCTGAACGACCGCGAAGACAAACGTCTTCAGCGACGACGCGCCGTCGAAACGCGCCTTGCCGGTCAACAGTTCGACGTAGGCTTGCTGCACGAGGTCCTCCGCAACGGCGTGGTCATAGTCGCAGCGGGAGAGGGCCCAGCCGAATACCTGGCCGTGAATGGCTTCCAGTGCCGATCGAGATACGTGCGGGTTGTTGTCCAGGACATCGCTGTCTCGCATACCCCCTCCCGCTATGTTGGTGGCACAGGATCGATGCCCGTATGACACCGCCCGGATGCACCGCACGGCGTTATGTCAAGCGGCACGGCGCGGAATCAGGCGCAGTCTTCGATCGTCGGGGCAAACGCCGTGCTGCCGACGCGGCAACCGGCCGCTGTCAGGTGGAGGGTCAGCGAAATGGCCTCGTCGCACCCGGTCGGCTGGAATACCAGCATGATTGTCACGCCGTGTTCCGCGATATCGTGGCGCCGGCTGACGCCGGCGTCGCACTCGACGATGAAGCGATCGTCGGCGAACGCGCCGAGGTCGTTGAGGTAGTAAAAATAGGTCAGCACCTGCGCGCGCACGCGCCGCGCCAGGTTCTTGTCGCCGGGCTCGAACACGGCCCAGCGCGTCGCCGACGCGATTGCATTGACGATCTGCAGGCAGATGCGGCGAACGTGCAAGCAGGCAAACTTGCGGTGCGCCTCCGAGCCACGGCCCATCGTCACGGAGCCCGAAATTCGCGACCGCCCTGCCGCTCCGCCGGCGATGACGTTGAGTCCGGCACGATGCAGGACTGATTCGTCATCGTCATGCATCTCGACGGCGGGAACGAGCTGCCGCTGCAGCCCGAGACCCGGCTGTTCCAGCGACTCCCACGGGCCGTGCGTGCGATCGAGCTTGCAGAGGAGACCCGCTATCGCGCCGCCGACCGGACGCGCGAGATCGTCGCTCTGGCGATGCAGCATGCGCGGGTAATAACCGATCATGTTGGGACTGGCATAGCCCAGGTCGCGCACGCCGCGTGCGGCCTTTGCCGCCGTCGTCCACTCGGTGCGCGGGTCGACGATCAACATGGCGCGGCGCTCGCGGCAATACAATTCGGCCGCGAGAATCGCGGCCGGCCCGGTGTCGATGCCCTTGCCGGGCGGCGGCAGGTACAGGATGTCGAAGTTGTCGGCCTGCTCGAGCGCGAACAGTCCCGTGCGCTCGGAGCGGGACCCGATCAGGTCGTAGTCGGAGAGCTCGGTGCCGTCGGTCCCCGCCTGCACCGGCTCGATGTACGCCGAGCCAGGGCCGCTGCCGCTGTCCCGCGTCCGCTCGGGCCTGTGCGTCGGGTACGGTTTCTCGGCGCGGGCGAGCTCCGACGCCAGTAACGCATCGCCGACGAAGTCATCGCTGTCCCTGAGGTACGAGACACGGCGAATCAGTTCCTGGTCCATGACGTGCCCGGACGTCGGGTTGAGACGCTGCAGAGTCAGGTTGAACAGGTCCTCTTCCTCGTCGCCGATGCCGTCGTAATCGACGGCGGCACGCACGATTTCCGTCGAACCCGGCTCCACCGCGCGCAATACCAGTGCGGTCCCGCTCGCGGGCAGGCAGATCATTGCGCCGCGCGCATGGTTGGCGACGCGCACGATATAGAGCTGCAGGCCGCCGTGCTCGAAAAACTGCCTGACGGCCGGGCCGAGGCTCGAGCGCGACCAGACGTCGCCGAAGCGGCGCCGGAATGCGCCGAAACTTTTTACGAGAACCGGGGTATTGAGGGGGCCGCGAAGCGCACGGCCGACGAAGGCGGCCGTGGTCTCGGGCGACAAGTCGATGGACTGGTCCATCGCTGCGATTTCTGTGACCGTGATGCCACGGTCGACTGCATCTGACAAACCTGTCTCCGAACTCGGTCAGATTGGCGTCAGACAATACTAATTCATTCGCGCTCCTCAATGCACTTCGATAATCTGGTCGCATGAGCGATTACCTTGCAGCGGCATTCCCGCGGCTCCGTGCAAAGCTGAAAAAAACGGCAATTGCGGATCTGCCGACGCCGGTGTCGCAGCACGTATTGTCGCTCGATGCCGTGCACGTTGACGTTTATGTCAAGCATGATGACGCATCGAGCCCTCTGTACGGCGGCAACAAGGTGCGCAAGCTCGAATACCTGCTGCAACGCGCGAGCGAGCGCGGCGCGCGACGCGTCGCGACGTTCGGTGCGGCCGGGTCGAACCACGCGCTTGCAACCGCGATCCATGCGAATGAACTCGGTTTCGACTGCACGTGTTTCCTTTCACACCAGAAAGTCGCACCGGGCGTGGCCCGGACGTTGAACATGCACCGACGGCTGGGCACCGAGATCGTGCACTGGCACGGCCGCGCCGACACTGTGGCGCTATGCCGCCGCTACGTTCAGCATCGCGGCACCTGGGTCATCCCGCTGGGCGGCACGTGCTGGCTCGGTGCCCTGGGCTTCGTCAACGCCGCATTCGAACTCGCCCGCCAGGTTGCGGACGGATTGCTGCCCGCGCCGCGGAATATCTACATGGCGTGCGGCACGACGGGCAGCGTCGCGGGACTCGCGCTCGGCCTCGCCGCGGCCGGGCTCGACACGACGGTCCAGGCAGTACAGGTGGCAGACAACCCGTTCTCGAGCGAGGAGAAAATGCGCCGGCTGATCGCCAAGACGCAGTACATCCTGCACCGCATGGATCCGTCTTTCATTGGCGATGGCTGGCGCGATCGTGTCGTGTGGCGCGACGAGTTTCTCGCCGGCGGCTACGCGCGCGTCGACGATGCGACGTTAAGCGCCATCGGTGTCGCGCGCGAGCAGCTCGACCTGTCGCTCGAACCGACCTACACGGGCAAGGCGATGGCGGCGATGTTGCACGACCTCAAGGACGGTC
>JBFGYM010000073.1:0-10027 GCA_041587435.1 Woeseiaceae bacterium | reverse complement strand
CGCCCACGTTGATGAAAGCCTGCAGTCCGAGCCAGGTCCCCAGGCCAACCGCGAGGTGAGCCTCGAAGAACCTCTCGGAGTTCGCCGCACGCACCGCGAGTCTGAAAACGCGCCAGAGAAGTGCCAGGAACAGCGCAATCAGGAGGAGCGAGCCGAACAGGCCGAATTCTTCGGCAAACACGGCATAGACGAAATCGGTGTGGGCCTCGGGCAGGTAGAAGAGCTTCTGCACGCTGTCGCCGAGGCCGACGCCGAACCACTCGCCGCGACCGATCGCGATCAGCGACTGCGTGAGCTGGAAGCCCGAATCGTAGGGATCGGCCCACGGATCGACGAAGCCGGTCAGGCGCTTCAGGCGGTACGGCGACGTGAGCGCGAGCGCCACCATGGCCGCGACGGCGGCGCCGAAGAACACGGCGAAGTCGCGGATGCGCGCACCGCCGACGAACAGCATCGCGAGGGCGGTGGCGAGCAGGACGATCGCGGCGCCGAAGTCGGGCTCCTTGAGCAACAGCGCGCAGCCCAGCGTCAGCACCAGCATCGGCCACAGGAAACCGGTGAATTGCTCGCGGAGTTCCTTGTTGCGGCGCACGAGGTAACCGGCCAGGTACATCAGGAAACACAGGCGCGCGGGTTCGGACACCTGCAGGTTCATGATGCCGACGCGCACCCAGCGGCGCGCCCCGTTGACTTCGTGGCCGATGCCCGGCACCAGTACGACGACGAGCAGGGCCAGCCCCAGCAGCAACATCAGCGGCCCGAGGCTCTGCCAGACCCGCATCGGGATGAACAGGCATACGCCGGCCGCGACGATGCCGAGCGCGGCCGCGAACAGCTGGCGCTGCAGGTAGAAAAACGGGTTGCCCGCCACGTTGTCGGAAATCGAGATCGACGCCGACGCGAGGACGACGAAGCCGCCGAGCAGCAGCGAGGCGACGATCGCCAGCAGGACCGGATCGAGCTGCAGCTCGGTCCGCAGGCGCGCCGGGAACGGGAAGGTCGCCGATTGCGTCGTCGTGCTCATTGTCTCAGCGCCTCTACCGCTTCGACGAACGCATCGCCGCGCGCCATGTAGTTGTCGTACTGGTCGAGGCTCGCGCAGGCCGGCGCGAGCAACACCGTGTCGTCCGACTCGGCGCAGGCGGCGGCCATGTGCACCGCCGACTCCATGTTCTCGGCAAAGTGCACGGGCATGACCGTGTCCAGGGCATGCGCGATCTTCTCCGCATCCCGGCCTATCAGGACGGCGCCGCGCAGCTTGCCCTCGACCGCGTCCGCGAGTGCGCTGAAGTCGCCCCCCTTGCCGTCGCCGCCCGCGATCAGCACGAGCATGCCCTCGACGGAGTCGATCGAAGCGACTGCCGCCGCGACGTTGGTCGCCTTGGAATCGTTGACGTAGTCGACGGCGCCGATGCGTGCGACGAACTGCATGCGGTGCGGCAGGCCCGGAAACTCGACCAGCACCTGCAGCATCGCACCGGTATTCAGCCCGAGCAGGTCGCCGGCGGCGAGCGCCGCGAGCGCATTGAGCTGGTTGTGGACACCGAACAGGCCGAGTTCGCGCACCGCCAGCAGCAAGGCGTCGCCGCGGGCGAGGAATTTTTCGCCCTCGTCCTCGCGTATGCCGTAGTGCCCTTCGTCCGGCACATCGAGACCGAAGCTGACGACGCGGCCGCAGCGTGCGGCGCGCGCCGCCGATTCCTCGTCGGCGCGATTGATGACCGCCGCGTCGGCTTCATCGAAAATGCGATACTTCGCCGCGCGGTACTCGGCCTCGTCGGCGTGCCAGTCGAGGTGGTCGGGCGACACGTTCAGCAACACGGCGACCGCAGCCGGCAGCGCCTTGGTGCGCTGCAGCTGGAAGCTCGACAGTTCGAGCACGTAGAGATCCGGCGCATCGCCGGCCAGCAGGTCGAGCGCGGGCTCGCCCAGGTTGCCGCCGGCAAGCGCCTCGCGGCCGTCGGCCCTGCACATCAGGTACACCAGGGTCGTGACCGTGCTCTTGCCGTTCGACCCGGTGATCCCGACGAACGGCTTGTCGGCCTCGCGCGCGAAAAGCTCGATGTAGGAGACGACCTCGATGCCTTTCTTGCGGGCTTTCTTCAGCAACGGGTGGCTGTCCGGGACACCCGGCGACGCAATGACCCGGGCCACGTTCTTCGGCAGCTTGTCGTTGGCGAGGCGAATCTCGGCATCGGGGAACAGCGCCTCGAGTTCGTCGAGTCCCGGCGGCTGCTCGCGGCTGTCGTAGAAGATCGCCCGTGCGTCGTTGCGCTTGAGGTAGCGCGCGATCGACAGGCCGGTGGCGCCGAGGCCCACGACGAGGTCCATGTCCTTTTTCGACGTCGCGGCGCTCATCGGATCTTCAGGCTCGCGAGGCCGATCAGCACGAGGATGACGGTGATGATCCAGAAACGAACGATGACCTTCGGCTCCGCCCAGCCCTTCAGTTCGAAGTGATGGTGGATCGGCGCCATGCGGAACACGCGCTTGCCCGTCAGCTTGAACGACGCAACCTGGATCATGACCGACAGCGTCTCCATCACGAAGATGCCGCCCATGATCGCGAGCACGATCTCCTGGCGGACGATGACGGCGACGGCGCCGAGCGCCGCACCGAGCGACAGCGCGCCGATGTCGCCCATGAAGACCTGCGCCGGGTAGGTGTTGAACCACAGGAAGCCGAGTCCCGCACCTGCCAACGCCGTGCAGAAGACGAGCATTTCGCCGGTGCCTGCCACATAGGGAATGCCGAGGTAGTCGGCGAAGTTCACGTTGCCCGTTACGTAGCCGAAGATGCCGAGCGCGCCGCCGACGAGGACGGTCGGCATGATCGCGAGACCGTCGAGGCCATCAGTAAGGTTGACCGCGTTACTGAAGCCGACAATAAAAAAGTACGTTACGACGACCTGGAACATGCCGAGGGGGAGAGCCAGGTCCTTGAAATACGGGATCAATAACGAGGTTTGCACCTCGTCCGTCGCCGTAACGTACAGGGCTATGGCGGCAATGAGGGCCGCACTGGACTGCCAGAAGAGCTTTTGCTTCGCCGAAATGCCGGCGGGGTTCTGCAAGATGAGTTTCTTGTAGTCATCGACGTAGCCGATGACGCCGAAAGACAGCGTGACGAACAGCACGATCCACACGTAGATGTTCTCGAGGTCCGCCCACAGCACCGTGCTGATGGAAATCGCGGCGAGGATCAGCGTGCCGCCCATGGTCGGCGTGCCGGCCTTGAGAAGGTGCGTCTCGGGTCCCTCCTCGCGGACGGGCTGCCCGAGCTGGTTCACCTGCAGGCGCTTGATCATGCGCGGGCCGATGATGAATGAAATCACGAGCGCCGTCAGGGCACCCATGATGGCGCGCATCGTCAGGTAGTTGAAGACGTTGAAGCCGGATTCGAACTGCGCGAGGTATTGAGTGAAATACAGCAGCACCCGTCAGGCCTCCAGTCTCACGTCGTCCGGTTCGCGCAGCGCGTCGACGACGCGTTCCATGCGCATCGATCGCGAGCCCTTGACGAGCACGTTGACGTCTTCCGACAGGTCTTCGCAGAGATCTTCGACCAGCGCGTCGAGGGATGCATACCAGCTGGCGTGTTCGCCGAAACCTTCGGCTGCGTTGCTCGCGAGGTCGCCGTACGCAAACAAGCGGTTCACACCGCTTGTCCGCGCGGCTTCTCCAACCTCGCGGTGCAGCTCGGCTGCATCGTCCCCGAGTTCTTTCATGTCCCCGAGTACCAGCCAGCTCTCCCCGGGGAGCGTGGCCAGGAATTGTGCCGCGGCGACGACCGACAGCGGGTTGGCGTTGTAACTGTCGTCGAACAGGGTTGCGCCGTGCACGCCGCGCAAAGGCTGCAGCCGGCCGCCGACCGGGCTGACGCTCTCGAGACCCTGGCGGATGTCGTCGAGCCCCATGCCGAGCGCCGAGGCAACCGCCGCAGCCGCGCAGGCGTTGCGCACGTTGTGAATGCCCGCGAGCGGCAACGACACGCGGCCCGTACCGCCGCCGACATGGAGCGTGAAGTCGCTGCTCGTGCCGCGTGGCGCGATGTCGGTGGCGCGGACGTCGGCCTGCTCGCCGAGGCCGAAGCTCACCCGACGGACATCGCTGACGAGCGACGACCAGTAATCGAAGTAGCGGTCGTCGGCATTCAGTATCGCGGCAGCCGGCCGCTTTTCGTCTTGCAGGATCTCGCCCTTGGCGCGGGAGACACCCCTGATCGAACCGAAGCCCTCGAGATGCGCTGCGCCCGCGTTCGTGATCACGGCGACGTCCGGGCTTGCCAGCGACGTCAGGTACCCGATCTCGCCCGCGTGGTTGGCGCCCATTTCGAGCACGGCATAGCGATGCGCCGCCTCGATGCGGGCGAGCATCAGCGGCAAGCCGATCTCGTTGTTGAGGTTGCCATGCGTTGCCAGCGTCGGCGCCTTGCGTGCGAGACAGGCCGCCACCAGTTCCTTGACGGTGGTCTTGCCGTTGCTGCCGGTCACGCCGATGACGGTAACGTCATGCTGGTTTCGCCAGGCTGCGCCGAAGCGGCCCAGCGCCGCCCTCGCGTCGTCGACCTTGATCTGCGCAATGTCGTCACGGGTCCGGCCCGCGACGACGGCGCCGGCCGCGCCGCGACCGAGCGCTGCGGCGACGTAATCGCGCCCGTCGAAGTTCGGGCCCTGCAAGGCAAAGAACAGCTCGCCCTCGCGAATCGTCCGCGTGTCGGTGCTGATGCCGCGGAATGCGCGGTCTTCCCCGTGCAGCACACCCTGCATCGCTGCGGCGGCCTGTGCGAGTGTCGCGATCATGCGCGGCCCTCGCGTTTCGCCAGCGCCTGTGCAGCGACGGCGTAGTCCGAGAACGGTGTCCTGTTGCCGTTCGCTTCCTGGTAGTTCTCGTGACCCTTGCCGGCGACCAGGACGATATCGGCAGCCTCCGCCTGCGCAACCGTCCAGGCAATGGCGGCGGCGCGATCGGCGATGACCGTCGCGGCGCCGGGACGGGCGAGGCCCGAGACGATGTCCTCGATGACCAGCTGCGGGTCCTCGCTGCGCGGATTGTCGTTCGTGATGACGATGCGGTCGCTGCGCTGCTCGGCTGCCGCGCCCATCAGCGGGCGCTTGCCGGCATCGCGGTCGCCGCCGCAGCCGAACACGCACCACAGCGCGCCGCGGCAATGCGCGCGCAGGGCGCGCAGAGCCAGGTCGAGCGCGGTCGGCGTGTGGGCATAATCGATAAAAACAGCGGGGCCTTCCATGGCCACGCGCTGCATTCTTCCGGGCACGCCGCCGAGCCGCGACACGACGTCGCAGGCATCGCCGAGCGGCACGCCCTTGCTGAGCAGCAGCGCCGTGACGAGCGCCGCATTGGCAACGTTGAATTCGCCGGGCATCGACAACGCAAAGCGCCCGTCACCCCACGAACTCGTGAACGACACGTCGGAGCCTTGCTGCGTCGCCACGACCGAGCGCAGGAACAGGTACGGCCGCCCGTTCGCCACCCTGTCCAGCCGCGTCGACACTGTGATGACGTCGGGCCCGCAGAGCGCCGCGAGCTGCATGCCGTAATCGGTGTCGATGCTGACGATGCGGTGACGCGGGTCGCACTCGAGGAACAGGCGGGCCTTGCTCTCGAAGTACTCGCGCATGTCGGCGTGATAGTCGAGATGGTCGCGCGTCAGGTTCGTAAAGATCGCCGTGTCGAAACGCACGCCGTCGACGCGGCCCTGCGACAGCGCGTGCGAAGACACTTCCACCGCAGCGTAGCCGGCGCCCGCTGCGACGAACTCGGCCAGGCGGCCGTGCAGTTCCACGCAGGCCGGCGTCGTCATGCCCTCCGCCCCCTGCACCGTGCCGACGCCGTAACCGAGCGTGCCGAGGTAGGCGCAGGATTCGCCGAGCAGTTCGGCGGCCTGGGCGATCATCCATGCGACCGTGGTCTTGCCGTTGGTACCCGTGATGCCGATCACGTCGAGTTGTTGCGACGGCTGTCCGTAGAAGCGGTCGGCGATGCGGCCGAGCTTGCCGGCCAGGTCCTCGATCGGGATCAGCGGAATGCCGATATCGGCCGGCGCCTGCCCGGTCGACCGGTCCCAGGCAACGGCGCACGCGCCCGCGCGGCGGGCTTCGTCGAGAAACTCGAGTCCGTGATTTGTCAGCCCCGCGACGGCGAGGAAGAGGAACCCCTCGCGCAGCTTCCGGCTGTCGCTCGCGATCCCGGACACCGGCAGCGCGGGCACTTCGGCATAACCCTCCAGCAGGTCTGCGAGGGTCGGCGTCATCGTCATCTGTTCGGCCGGCATGCTCATCGGGCCTCCGAGCGCGCGGCAACGGCCTGCATCACGCTGCCCGGATCGCGTGCGGGCAAGGCATCGGGCGGGACGGCCAGCAGCCGCAATGATTCGGACATGACACCGGCGAACACCGGCGCCGCCACGTCGCTGCCGTAGTAAAGCTCGCCGCCGGGTTCGTCGATGACGACGACCGTGGCGAGGCGCGGATCGGTTGCGGGTGCCAGGCCGGCAAAAATCGAAATGTACTTGTCCTTGGAGTAGCCGCCCGATGCGAATTTCCAGGCCGTGCCGGTCTTGCCCGCGATGCGGTAGCCGTCGATAGCGGCCTTGGTCCCGGTGCCGCCCGGCCGCACGACTTCCTCGAGCATGCGCCGCACCGCCGTTGCCGTTTCCTCGGACAGGATGCGCTCGCCGTCATTCGGCTGATCGAGCGCGACCAGCGAAATCGGGCGCAGCCTGCCGCTGTTGCCGATCGCGGCATACGCCTGCGCGAGCTGCAGCGGCGTCACGGAGATGCCGTAGCCGTAAGCCAGCGTCGCCTGGCTGATCGGCCGCCAGTTGCTGAAGTGCGTCAGCATGCCCGCCGATTCGCCGGGAAAGCCGCTCGTCGTCAGCTCGCCGAGCCCGAACTGCGTCATCGTCTCCCACAGCTGGTCGGGCTGCAGCGTCATCGCCAGCTTGGTGATGCCGACGTTCGATGAGCGCGCGAGGATCGTCGTCAGGCTGACGCGGCCGAGGTTGCGCGTGTCCTCGATCTTCTTCGGACCCACCACGATGAAGCCGGGCGCCGTATCGATGATGCTCGACGGGCGGTACTGGCCGCTCTCGAGCGCGGCCGCAATGACCAGCGGCTTGAGGCTCGAACCCGGCTCGAAGATGTCGGTGATGGCGCGATTGCGGTAGCGCTCCGCCGCGAGCTGCGAGCGGTCGTTCGGGTTGTAGGTCGGCTGGTTGACCATCGCCAGCACTTCGCCGGTCTTGACGTCGAGCACGACGATCGAACCCGAGCGGGCATTGTGCTGACGGATAGCCGACTTGAGCGTGCGATACGCGAGGTATTGCAGCCTGAGATCGATGCTCGTGCGCAGGTCCTTGCCGTGGTGCGGCGGCCGGATGCTCGCGACATTCTCGATCGAACGCCCGAGGCGATCCTTGAGCACGCGCTTGGCCCCCGATTCGCCGGCGAGCCAGTGGTTGTACGCAAGCTCCAGCCCTTCCTGGCCCTCGTCGTCGATGTTCGTGAAGCCGACGAGGTGACCCGTCACTTCCGATGCCGGGTAGTAACGGCGGTACTCGCGCTGCACGTTGATGCCCGGCAGTTTCAGCCCCAGCACCGCGGCGGCCTGCTCCGGGCTCAGGTGGCGCTTGAGGTACAGGAACTCCTTGTCCATGCTGCGCGTGACGCGGCGCATGAGCACCTGCGAGTCGACGCCGAGTGCGCGCGCCAGCTGCGGAATGCTGTCGACCGCCGGCGCGAACTGCTTCGGATTGGCCCAGATCGAATCGACCGGCGTGCTGATCGCGAGCGGCTCGCCATTGCGATCCGTGATCGTGCCGCGGTGCGCCGAGATCTTCTCCGTGCGCAGGTGCCGCGAGTCAGCCTGCTCGTTGAGGAAATCGGTATCCAGCACCTGCAGGTGAATGGCACGCGCGACGAGCGTCGCCGCGACCAGGCCGAAGAATGCCGTCACCAGCATCACCCTGCCTGCGAATCGGCGGGCAGCTTGCTGTTTTGTCTCTGCGCCGCGCCTCATTGCTGCTCGATGACGAAGATTTCGGTGGCCTCGGGACGCACCAGCGACAGGTCGTCGACGGCGACCTGTTCGATGCGGGCATGCTGGGCCCAGGTACTCTGCTCGATCTGCAGCTGGCCCCATTCGATGTTCAGTTGATCGCGCTCCTGCGTGAGCCCTTCGAGCTCGACGAAGAGCTTGCGCGATTCGTGCTTCGTGTAGACGAGCGCCATCGCACTCAGCACGCACACCACGGCGAACACGAACACGAGCAGGAAGGGTTGCCGTCCGCCCTGCATCAGGTTCGCTCCGCGATACGCAGGCGCGCGCTGCGAGCCCGTCGATTCGCCGCGATCTCGGCATCGTCCGCCGTAACGGGTTTGCCGACTACGCTGAGTTTCGGGCGGTGCTGCTCGGGAACGTCGGGCATGCCGCGGTACTGCGCCGGCTCGCGCGATGCATCGCGCATGAAGCGCTTGACGATGCGGTCCTCGAGGGAGTGGAAACTGATGACGCACAGGCGTCCGCCCCGCTTGAGAACCTCGACGGCCTGCGAGAGCACCGTTTCGAGCTGCTCGAGTTCGGCGTTGACGGCGATGCGGATCGCCTGGAATGTCTTGGTCGCCGGGTGGATCCTGCTGCCGCGCTGCGGTTTTGCCTCCTCCACGATCCGGGCAAGCTGCGCGGTGCGCGAGATCGGGCCCTGCCCGCGGGCGCGCAGGATTGCGCGCGCTATGCGCGGCGCGGCCTGCTCTTCGCCGAACCGTCTCAACACCCGGATCAAGGTCTTCTCGTCCACGTTGTCCAGCCATTCACTGGCTGGAGATCCGCTGTCCGGGTCCATGCGCATGTCGAGCGGGCCGTCACGCAGGAAACTGAAGCCTCGATCCGCGTCATCCAGCTGGGGCGACGAGACGCCCAGGTCGAGAAGGATTCCGTCGACCCGGCCGACGAGGTCCCTTTCACCAATGTAGGTCTCAAGTTGCGCAAAACTGCCTCTGATCAATTCGAAGCGTGGGTCTGCAGTCAGGGAAGCGGGCGCGGCTGAGATCGCCTGCGGGTCACGGTCGATGGCAATTAGCCGCCCGCCGTCGTCCAGCCGCTTCAGTATTTCCCTGCTGTGCCCCCCTCGCCCGAAGGTTCCGTCGACGTAACAGCCGTCTGGTCTTATCCGCAGTCCATCGAGGACCGGCCCCAGCAGCACCGGCACATGCGCGTTGCTGCTCATTGCGGGTTGAGCGCCCTAGAACGCGATCGATTCGAGGTCGGGCGGCAACTCACCGTCGTCGTCCTGACCCAGCCAGGCATCGCGTTTCTCGTTCCAGGTCGCTTCATCCCAAAGTTCAAACTTGTTGCCCTGCCCGATCAGCATCGCCTGGCGGTCGAGGCTCGCGAATTCCCGCAGCTCTTTCGAAACGAGAATCCGGCCGCTCCCATCCATGTCGACCTCGGTCGCGTAACCGACCATAATCCGCACGAGGCGACGAGCCGCCTTGTTCATACTCGGAAGGCGCACGAGCTTGCGTTCGAGTTCTTCCCAGTCGGGCAACGGATACACGAGGAGGCAGTGATCCTTATCGACGGTAACGATGATCTGACCACCACAACGGGCAGCAAGCCGATCCCGGTACCGGGTCGGTATTGCCATACGCCCCTTGGCGTCCAACGTGACTTTGGTGGCCCCTCGAAACACGACTTAAGGTGTCGGCCGCCGCTTTCGCTCTTCTGGCGCGAAAAACGGGCGAGCTGCCCATCTCCTCCCACTTTTATCCACTTTTCGACACTATAGGAAAGGCATCCGTCCAGCGTCAACAAGGAATCTCAATTACTCGTTGTTCTACAGGGACTTAGAGGCGATCCGGTGGCCCAAATCGGGCGAATTGTGGCAGTATTCGCGCGAACGAAATCAGCCGCTTACAGCTACTTCTTCGATTAGCGCTTAGAAAAGGGTCGCCAGACGGCGACAGGCGGGCGCTGGAGACGGGGTCGAACCGATTTTCCGCAGCTG
>JBFGYM010000072.1:0-10044 GCA_041587435.1 Woeseiaceae bacterium | reverse complement strand
TGCGCCTGCACGGTCACATCGAGCGCGGTTGTCGGCTCGTCGGCGATCAGCAGGTCGGGCCCGGCGATCAGCGCCGAGGCGATCATGACGCGCTGGCGCATGCCGCCCGACAGCTCGTGGGGCCAGGCGCGGAACTGGCGCCCGGGATCGGGCAGGCCGACACGCTCGAGCATCTCGAGGACGCGCGCGTCTGCCTCGTCCGCCGCGGCCAGGCCATGCGCGAGCAGGATCTGCCGCAGCTGGCGGCCGACGCGCAGGTACGGGTTGAGCGCCTGCATCGGGTCCTGGAACACCATGGCGATGCGCCGGGCGCGGATCGCGTCGAGCGCGCGGTCACCGGCGCCGAGCAACGACTCACCGTCGAATTCGATGCGCCCGCTGACCCGCGCGTGCCGCGGCAGCAGTCCCAGGATGGCGAGCGCCGACTGCGACTTGCCCGAGCCTGACTCGCCGACCAGCCCGACCGACTCGCCGCGGTCGACGAAGAGGTCTACGCCATCGACGACGGTCGTGTCGCCGTAACTTATCGTCAGGCCCGTGACGTCGAGCAGGCTCACGGTGCCCGCCTCGCATCGAACAGGTCGCGCAGGCCGTCGCCGAGGAAGTTGAAGGCCATCAGGATGATCGCGAGCAGCGAGGCCGGAACCAGCAGCATCCAGGAGGCACCCTCCATCTGCCCGAGGCCGGCGTTGACCAGCGCGCCGAGCGAGGTCTGCGGCTCCTGCACGCCGAGACCGAGGAAGCTCAGGAACGACTCGACGAGGATCGCCTGCGGAATCGTCAGCGTGACGTACACGACGACGATGCCGATCAGGTTCGGCGCGATGTGGCGCACGATGATGCGCGGCGTGCTGACACCGATGAGTTTCGCGGCTTCGACGAACTCGCGCTCGCGCAGGGACAGCGTCTGGCCGCGCACGATGCGGGCCATGTCGAGCCAGTTGATCGCGCCGATCGCGACGAAGATCAGCAGGAAGTTACGCTCGAACGCGACCATCAGCAGGATCACGAAGAAGATGAACGGCAGCGCGTACAACGTGTCGACGAAGCGCATCATGACGGCGTCGACGCGGCCGCCGACGAATCCCGCGACGGCGCCGTAAGCGACGCCGATCACGAGGCTGACCAGGCTCGCAACGATCGCCACGACCAGCGTGATGCGCACGCCAAGCATCGTGCGCACGAACAGGTCGCGGCCGAGGTCGTCGGTGCCAAACAGGTGCAGGTCCCCGACGCTCGGCGGCGCCAGCAAACGATCGAAATTGGTCGCGGCATAGTCGTGCGGGCTCAGCCACGGCCCGGCGACAGCCACGAGTGCGATCGCCATCAATAGGGTGACTGACACCTTAATTGTGGGGGTCATCGGTAGCGCACCCGCGGGTCGATGACGCCGTAGAGGATATCGACGACGAGATTGAGCGCCACGATCAGCGTCGCGTAGAACACGACGATGCCGAGCACGAGCGTGTAGTCGCGATTGAGCGCCCCGCGCACGAAGAACTGCCCGAGACCCGGGATGCCGAAGACCTCTTCGACGACGACCGATCCTGTCAGGACCGCCGCAATTGCCGGGCCCAAGTACGACAACACGGGCAGCATCGCCGGTTTCAGCGCATGCACGCGCACGACCGTCGCCGTGCCGAGGCCCTGCGCGCGCGCGGTACGAATGAAGTCGCGGCCGAGCACGTCGATCATGCTCGCGCGCGTCAGGCGCGCGATGTACGCGACCTGGGGCAGGGCGAGCGTGACGACCGGCAGCACGTAGCGGCTCACGCCGTCGACGCCGCTCCATCCGGCCGGCAACCAGTCGAGTTTCACGGCGAACAGCAGGATCAGCACCGGCGCGATGACGAACACGGGGATCGATATCCCCGTCATGGCGAAGCCCATGACCGTGCGGTCCAGCAGCGTGTCCTGGCGCAGCGCCGCGACCGTGCCCGCGCCGACGCCGACGACCATGGCCAGCGCGATGGCCAGCGCGCCGAGCCTCAGGGAATGCGGGAACGCGTCGCCGATGAGTTCCGAGACCGAGCGATCGACGTATCGCAGCGACGGACCGAAGTCGCCGCGCACGAGGCCGCCGACGTAACGGACGAACTGCTCGGGCAGCGGCGCATCGAGATTGTATTTCTTTCTGAAATTCTCCTCGATCTCGGGCGACCACGCCCGCTCGTCGTCGAACGGCCCGCCCGGTGCAGCGTGCACCATCAGGAACGCGAGGGCGATGACCAGCAGCAGGGTCGGGATCGCCCCCAGGATGCGAAGCAGCGTGTATCGCAGCAAGTCGTTGATCCGGAACGGGCTAATCGGGAGCTTCGAGGCTCAGATGCTGACTGTAATGGTAATCCAGGACGTTGTCTCCCCAGCCCCCGACCGCGGGACTGACGAGATGCTTGCTGACGAACACGTACAGCGGGATAACCGGGTGGTCGGCGAGCATGACGCGCTCGGCCTCCTCGAGGTACAGGCGGCGGCGAGTGGGGTCGACCTGCGCGGCGGCGCGTGCCATGAGGTCGTCGTACTCCTCGTTCGAGTATCGCGGCATGTTCGCGGGGTTGCCCTGCTGCAATACGCCGAGGAAGGTGTGCGCGTCGTTGTAGTCGCCGAGCCAGCTCGAACGGAACACCTCCGTCACCGTCGCGTCGCGCATGTTGGCGAGCAACACCTGGAACTCTTCGTTGATCAGCGCCGCCTCGACGCCGAGCACGTCGCGCCACATCGACTGGATGGCGACGGCGATGCGCCTGTTCGTGTCGTTCGTGTTGTAGCGGACCTCGACCTGCAGCGGTTCGTCGGGCCCGTAGCCTGCCTCCTTGTAGCGGGCGCGCGCGAGCTTCTCGCGTTCGTCCCGGGTCAGCGAGGCGAAGCTCATTTGCACGGGTTCGTAGTTGTGTACGCCGGGCGGCACCCAGCTGTAGGCGGGTTTTTCGCCCCGGCCGAGAATCTTTTCCGCGAGCTGCTCACGGTCGATCGCCATCGACAGCGCCTCGCGCAGCGCCAGGTTGCCGGCAAACGGCGGCCGCGCGAGATTGTAGCCGTAGTAATAGACGCCGAGGTACGGCGCGATACGCAACTGGTCGCCGTACTCGGACCGGACCTGCGCAAAGCTGTCGGGCGGCACCGTGCTCGTGACGTGCAGCTCGCCGGCCCGGTAGCGGTTGAGCTCCGAGGTGTTCTGCACCAGCACGTGGTAGTTCACGGCGTCGATCGCCGTGGCGTCGTCGTTCCAGTAGTGCGGATTGCGGCGCAGCGCCACGAGCGAACCCGGCACCCAGGCGTCGAGCACGTACGCGCCGTTGGACACGAAGCGGCCGGGGCGCGCGAACCCGTCGCCGTGCTCCTCGAGGGAGGCCGGGTGTACCGGGAACGTGCTCGGGTGCGTCAGCAGGCTGACGAGGTAGGGCGTCGGCTGCACGAGCCGCATGACGAGCGTACGGTCGTCGACGGCCTCGACGCCGAGCATCGACACCGGGATGTCGCCCGACACGATGCCGCGCGCGTTCTCGAGGTCGACGAGCATCTGCGCGTAGAACGCCGCCGTCGCGGGGTTGACGAGGCGGCGCATGCCCGCGACGAAATGCTGCGCGGTCAGCGGATCCCCGTTCGACCACTTGAGACCGTCGCGCAGGTGAAACGTGTAGGTCAGGCCGTCGTCCGAGACCTCCCAGCGCTCGGCCGCGGCCGGCACGAGTTCGCCACTGGCCGTGTAGCCCGCGAGCCCTTCTCCGAGATCGCGCAGGATCTCCGCGGCCTGGACGCTGCGCGCCCTGTGCGGGTCGAGCGTTTCCGGGTCGGACGGGGTGCCGCGCTGCAGGGTGTTCGCCGGAGCGTCGGGCTGGCTCGAACAGCTGCAGCCGGACAGCACCGCGATGAGCGCCAGCAAAACGATCGGGCGAATCGACTTCATGCGCGAAGCATACCTGCTTGCGGCGGGCACCGCCCGCACCCGTCAGGCGCTTTTCTGCAGCTGCCGTTTCTTGAGGTGCACGAGCAGCAGCGTCACCGCTGACGGCGTCATGCCCTCGAGGCGCGACGCCTGGCCCAGCGTGGTCGGCCGCGCGATGCTGAGTTTTTGCCGCGCCTCGTTGGACAGGCCGTCGACGGCACCGTAGTCGATGTCTTCGGGCAGGCGCAGCGCTTCCTGTTTCGCGTGTCTCGCGATCTCGCGCTCCTGGCGATCGATGTAGCCTGCGTACAGCGCCTGCACCTCGACCTGCAGCGCCACCTGCTCGCGCTGTTCGGCGGGCAGCGCCGCCAGCGCCTCGTTGGGACCGACGTCGGGCCGCGCGACGACGTCGGCATGACCGACGCCCGGACGCTTCAGGAGTTCACTCGCGCGCAACCCTTCGGGTTTGACGCCGATGCCGTCGAGCCGCCGCTGCTCCGCGGCGACCAGCTCGCGCTTGGCGTCGAACGCGGCCCAGCGCGCATCATCGACGAGGCCGAGTTCGCGTCCGGTCGGAGTCAGGCGCAGGTCGGCGTTGTCCTCGCGCAGCAGCAGGCGGTACTCCGCCCGGCTCGTGAACATGCGGTACGGTTCCGACACGCCGCGCGTGACGAGGTCGTCGACGAGGACGCCGAGATAGGCATCCGCGCGCCCGGGGAACCACGGCGTCGCGCCGGTCGCCGCCCGCGCCGCATTGAGGCCGGCGAGCAGCCCCTGCGCGGCAGCCTCCTCGTAACCGGTCGTGCCGTTGATCTGGCCGGCGAAATAGAGGTTCTCGACGTGTTTCGTTTCGAGCGTGGGCTTCAGGTCGCGCGGATCGAAATAGTCGTACTCGATGGCATACCCCGGCTGTGTGATCACGGCCTTTTCGAAGCCGACGATCGAATGCACGAAGCGCTCCTGCACCTCGAGCGGCATGCTCGTCGAGATGCCGTTGGGGTAGACGATGTCCGTGTCGAGGCCCTCCGGCTCGACGAACACCTGGTGCGACGCCTTGTCCGCGAAGCGCACGACCTTGTCTTCGATCGACGGGCAGTAGCGCGGCCCGACGCCCTCGATCAAGCCCGAAAACATCGGCGACTCGTCGAGCGAGGCGCGGATGATGGCGTGGGTTTCCTCGGTCGTCTTCGTAATGAAACACGACACCTGGCGCGGGTGCTCGCGGCGTTCGCCGAGGAACGAGAACACCGGCACGGGTTCGTCGCCCGGCTGTTCCTGCATGGCGCCGTAGTCCAGCGAGCGGCCGTCGAGGCGCGGCGGCGTCCCGGTCTTGAGCCGCGCCACGTTGAACGGCATGTCGCGCAGGCGCTCGGCGAGCCGGATCGAGGGCGCGTCGCCGATGCGACCGCCGGCTTTCTCGCTGCGGCCGACCAGGATGCGCCCGCCGAGGAACGTGCCCGCCGTCAGGACAACCGCCCTCGCCCGGTAGCGGGAGCCGTCCGCCGTAGCGACGCCACGGACGCGCTCGCCGTCGACGAGCAGGTCGTCGACCTCCGCCTCGACAACATCGAGGCCGGGCTGGCCGAGGATCAGGTTGCGGATCGCGTCGCGGTACAGCGTGCGATCGGCCTGCGCGCGCGTCGCCCTCACGGCCGGGCCCTTCGAGGCATTGAGCGTGCGGAACTGGATGCCGGCCCGGTCGATGGCCCGCGCCATCGCGCCGCCGAGCGCATCGATCTCTTTCGTCAGGTGGCCCTTGCCGATGCCGCCGATGGCCGGGTTGCAGCTCATCTGGCCGAGCGTCGCGATGCGGTGCGTCACGAGCAGCGTGCGCGCACCCGCGCGCGCGGCAGCGAGGCTCGCTTCCGTGCCGGCATGGCCGCCGCCGATCACGATGACGTCGAATTCGTTCACTGGTCAAAAAATAAGCAACAGGGGCCGCGATTCTAGTCGCTGCCCCGATCCCTTGCCACCGGAACTTTACTATCCGGGGGCGTTTGGCCAAGATAGCGCGCTCGCCCGTTCAGCAGGACAACAATGACAAGGACACCTGTTCGAAACGTGCTGTTCGCGGCGGCGCTGCTGGCCCTGGCCACGGCGGCCGGCGCCGACACGCTCGAGCTCGAGGACTGCCGCATCACCGCGGGCCCGGGCTTTCCGAGCGTCAAGGCGCGCTGCGGCACGATGCCGCGGCCGCTGGACCCGTCCGATCCCGGCTCGCCCGCGATCGGCCTCCGCGTGGCCGTCGTGCCCGCCCTGAACCTGAACCCCGAACCCGACCCGGTCGTGCCGATCGCCGGCGGGCCGGGGCAGGGCTCGGTCGAGTTCTACCTGCAGGCCCGCGCCGCGTTCGAGGATCTGCGCCGCAACCGCGACATCCTGCTGATCGACCAGCGCGGCACGGGCGAGTCGGCGCGCATGGACTGCGAGATCGACGACGACGTCATTCTGTTCGAGACGGACTACTCGCTCGAGGACACCGTCGAGTTCATCGAGCGCTGTCTCGAGGCCCTGCCGCACGACCCGCGCTTTTTCACGACCAGCGTTGCGGTGACCGACCTCGAGGCCGTTCGCGAGGCCCTCGGTTACACGCAGCTCAACCTCTACGGCGTGTCCTACGGTTCGCGCGTCGCGCAACACTTTGCGCGCCGCTATCCGGGATCCACGCGCACGGTAACGATCGACGGCGTGGTGCCGCCGCAGATTGCGCTCGGCCCAGAGATCGCGACCGAAAGCCAGAAGGCCGTGGACAACATTCTCGGTCGTTGCTCTGCCGATGCGCGCTGCAGCGAAGCCTTCCCGGACATCGAGGCGACCTTCGCGCGGGTCATCGCCGAGCTTCGCGACGCGCCGGTGGAGGTCAGCATCCCGCACCCCAACACCGGCCGCACCGAAACCTACCTGTTCGGCCCGGGGCAGTTCGCCGGCGCCGTCAGGCTGCTCGTCTACAACCGCAACACGATCGCCTTGCTGCCGCTCTTCATCCACGAGGCCGGGCTCGGCAACTTCGGGCCGCTCGCCTCGCAGTTTCTGCTGACCGCAATCGCGATGTCCGACACGATCGCGCTCGGTATGCACAACTCGGTCATGTGCACCGAGGACGTGCCGTTCCTCGACCCGGCCACGATCGACTACGACGGCATCGCGGCGAGCTACATGGGCTCTTTCCAGGTCGAGACGCTCGAGGCGATGTGCGCGCGCTGGCCGACCGGGCCGATCGACCCGGAGTTCAAGGCGCCGCTCGACACGGACCTGCCGTTCCTGCTGCTGTCGGGCGACGCCGACCCGATCACACCACCGCGTTACGCGGAGATGGCCGCCGTCGATCTCGGCAACGCGACGCACCTTGTCGGCAGACACCAGGGGCACGGACAGATCCTGATCGGCTGCACGGGCAGGCTCGTGGCGGAATTCGTCGCGGCAGCGAGCCCGGCCGAGCTCGACGCGAGCTGCCTGGAGCGCAGCTTCGTGACCCCCTTCTTCCTCGACTTCTCGGGACCGGCGCCATGATCAGGGTAGAGGGCATCCACAAGTCTTTCGGCAAGGTCCGGGCAGTGCGCGACGTCAGCTTCGATGCGCCGGACGGCAAGATCACGGGCCTGCTCGGCCCGAACGGCGCCGGCAAGTCGACGACGCTGCGCATCCTGTACACGGTGCTGAAGCCCGATGAGGGCCGCGCGACGATCGATGGCGTCGATGTCGTCGCCGACAGCCTCGGCGCCCGCTCGCGCATCGGCGCGCTGCCGCACAGCGCGGGCCTGTACCCGCACCTGACGGCGCGGGAAAACGTCGAGTACTTCGCCAAGCTGTGCGGCATGGACAAGGCCGAGATCGGCGACCGCGTCGACAGCATCGTGAAGCGCCTCGAGATCGGCGACTTCGCCGACCGGCGCACCAAGGGCTTTTCGCACGGCCAGCGCACGAAAGTGGCGCTCGCCCGCGCGCTCGTGCACGACCCGCAGAACGTGATCCTCGATGAGCCGACGAGCGGCCTCGACGTGATGGCGACGCGCAGCTTGCGTGACCTGATCCTGAAGCTCAAGGACGACGGGCGCTGCGTGCTGTTCTCGAGTCACATCATGCAGGAGGTCGCCGCGCTGTGTGACGACATCTGCATCATCGCGCACGGCCAGGTCGCCATCGACGACTCGATCGACGGCATCCGCCGGCGCACCGGTTGCGACGACATCGAGGACGCGTTCGTCGAGGCCATCGGCATGGTGGAGGCGGACTGATGCGCACGACATTCATCGTCTTTGCCAAGGAAGTCCTCGAGAACCTGCGCGACCGCCGCACACTGATGTCCGCGCTGATCATGGGGCCGATCTTCGGCCCGCTGCTGTTCTCGTTCGTTATCAACCTGTCGATCGAGCGCTCGCTGTCGTCGGCCGAGAAGACCCTCGAGCTGCCCGTCATCGGCCAGGAGCACGCACCGAACCTCGTCGCGTTCCTGCGCAGCGAGAACATCGACGCCATCGACGGCCCGGCCGACCGGGAAGCCGCCATGGAGGCGGTCAAGACCGGCACGCACGATGTCGTCCTGGTCATTCCCGAGACCTTCGGCCAGCAACTGGCCGACATGATTCCCGCGCGCGTCGAACTCGTTTCCGACCAGGCGAACAAGGATGCCGACCGCGACTCGCGCCGCGTTCGCAATGCGGTGCGGGCCTACGGCCAGCTGCTGGCCGGCGTGCGCGTCGTCGCGCGCGGCGTCAATCCGCTGTCGCTGCAGCCGATCAACCTCGACGAAGTCGACGTGTCGACGCCGAGCGGCCGTTCCGCGATCCTGCTCGGCATGATGAGCTACTTCTTCATCTTCGCCGCGCTCATGGGGGGCATGTACCTGGCGATCGACGCCACGGCAGGCGAGCGCGAGCGCGGCTCGCTGGAGCCGCTGCTGTCGCTCCCCGTCACGCGCGACCAGCTGATCGTCGGCAAGATCCTCGGCGCATGCCTGTTCATGACGCTGTCGCTGATGCTGAGCCTCACGGCGTTCTACTTCGCGCTCGGCTACATGCCGCTCGAGCAGCTCGGCATGACGCCGAACTTCAGCGTCACCGTGGTGCTGTCGGCGCTGCTGATCTTCCTGCCGTTCATTCTCGTCGGCGCCGCGGCCATGACCCTGGTCGCCTCGTTCACAAAGAGCTATCGCGAGGCCCAGACCTGGCTCAGCGTGGTGCTGCTCGCGCCCACGATGCCGATCCTGATCGTCAGCATCCTGACGCTCCGACCGCGCACGGAGTTCATGTTCGTGCCCTCCCTGAGCCAGCACCTGTTGCTCGTGGACATGGTCAAGAACGAGCCCGTCAACGGCATGCACGTAGCGATCTCGGTGGCCAGCACGCTGGTCATCGGCATCCTGCTGACCTGGCTCTGCGCCCGTTTGTACCGCCGCGAGGGTTTGCTCGGCTGATAACCGGGCTAGAATACGGCCATGTCGCTGTTTTCCGAACTGAGGCGGCGCAACGTCATCAAGGTCGCGTTGCTGTACGCCGTAGCGAGCTGGCTGGTCGTCTGGATCATCGACCACCTGGTCGACGGCTTCGGTCTGTCGGCTTGGGTCAGCGACTACGTGCTGCTGTTGCTCGTGATCGGCTTGCCGGTCGCGCTGATCTTTGCCTGGGTCTACGAAATCACGCCGGCCGGCCTGAAGAAAGCCGTCGACGTCGACCAGACGCAATCGATCGTCTACAAGACGGGACAAAAGCTGAACGCGGCGCTGGCGGTACTGGCCGTCCTCGGCGTCGCCGCCGTGATCGGCGAGAAGCTGCTGCCGACGTTCGAGCCGCCTCCACAGGTCAAGCTCGAAGAGATCCGGCTCAAGCCGGTCTTCGACTATTCCGCGAAGGCCGAGGTGCCGCGCGAGATCACGTCGTTCAATTTGCCCAACGGGCTCGAGATCATCGTCTGGCCCGACCACGACATCCCCAACGTGGCGCTGTTCTATTTCGTGCGCGCGGGTGGGCGCAACGAGTACCCCGGCATTACCGGCATCGCGCACTTTTTCGAACACATGATGTTCAACGGCACGAAAAAGCGTGCGCAGGGCGCGTTCGATAGCGAGATGGAAGCGGCGGGCGGTGCCAACAATGCGTACACGAGCAATGACGTCACGGTCTACATGGACTGGTTCCCGCGCTCGGCGCTCGAGACCATTT
>JBFGYM010000071.1:0-10241 GCA_041587435.1 Woeseiaceae bacterium | reverse complement strand
GCCCGCGGCCTCGCGTTCTTCCTGGAAACCGCCCTCGACCCTGAGCTTCATCGCTGCCTCGCGCGTCAGGCCGTCGACATGGATCGCCGCGTCGATGATCGCGTTGGTCACGGCGCGCAGGTACCACTTCAGCGTGATCAGTTTCTGCAGCGGATCGCCGCCCTGGTAACCGGCCTCGATCATCATCCGCTCGGCATACACGGCCCAGCCCTCGACGAACGGGCCGGACCAGAGCACGCCGCGCAGCACCGACGGGTAACGGTTCGAGAGGGCGATCTGCAGGTAGTGCCCGGGCACGCCCTCGTGAATCGTCAGGTCCTGGAGCGAATAAAGGTTGTACTCGCGCAGGAAAGACTCGGCCTGCTCGTCGGTCCAGTCCTCGGGCAACGGCGCGACCGCGTAGAACGCGGGCTGGTTGGTCTCGAGCGGGCCCGGGGGGCTCAGGTAGGCAACCGCGACGCCGCGCTGGAACTCGGGCATCAGGATGATCTCCACGGGTTCCGCGGGCATCGTGACGAGGTTCTTCTCGACGACGAAATCGGTCGCCTCGGCGAGTTGCTGTTTCGCGACGTCGACGATGCCGTCGCGGTCGGGCAATTTGCGGTAGGCCTCCTCGAGCGCCGCGCGGATGATCGCCTGCTTGTAAGGCTCGCCCGGGTTGTCCGGGAACACCGTCATCGGGTACTTGCCGAGATAGACGACCTTGGCCACCTCGTACATTTCGCTGCGTACGTTCTCGAATTCCCGTTCGGCGCGTGCTGCGATTTCCTTGCGCGACAAAGGCGAGTTGAGGGCGAAGGCGAGCTTCCTGTCGTACAGCTCGGCGCCGATGCGAAAATCGCCGTTGGCGCGTGGCAGCAGCTCTCCCTCGAGCCAGGTCTGGTGCTCTGCCACGGCATTCTTCGCCGTCTCGATCGCCGCTTCGAGCCGCGCGCGCCGGTCGCCTTCGAGCGCGCCCAGCTGCGGCACGATCATGTTGTCGATGATCGAGTTCAGCCCGGGGTTCTGGCTGATCGCGGTCTCGGCATGGATCTTGGGCACGCGCGCGGGGTCCAGCGAGGCCCGTGCCTGTTCGAGAAAGCGCGGCACCTGTTCGAGCCGGGCGGCGGCCGAGACGAGTCGTTCCGGAAGCGGTGCAAAGTCCCGCGACAGCAGGCCGTAGATGCCGTTGCCCGAGATGTTGATGTAATAGAGCGGGTTCCACGCCCACTGCTGGAGTTTTTCGAACGCCCAGATGTCGCTCTCGACCTGGTGCAGCAGGAGTTCGAAATCGACCTGGTTGGCGCGCGACAGGGCATCCCGGTTCAGCGCGCCGAGCGCCGCGCGGTATTCGCGCAGCAGGGCCAGCGTTTCCTCGCGCGCGGCGGCATCGACCTGGTCCAGCTCGTGATCGGTGGCGTGATCGCCGATCAGCGTGGCATTGACCGGCGAGAGGTTACCGAGGTCCGCGAGATACTCGTCGGCGAGGTTGCGGAAGGCGGCGTCAGTCGCGCTGTCAGCCAGGGCGGCCGTCGCGAGGGACAGCAGGGCTATTGCCGGCAGGAGTCGTTTCACGAATCGTCCCCGGGGCGGCTAGCGAGCGCCCTCACGGACCGTCAGCTCGTCGATTGCTTCGAACAGGCCTTCGTAACTGCCGATCTGGCTCGCGCTCGTGCGGTACTTGCCGTTAACGACGACGGTCGGTACCGACGCGATGCCGTAACGGCGCGTGAGATCCTGGGCGACTCGCATCTTCTGGTTGACCTCGAACGAACTCCAGGTCTTGGCAAAGTCGTCGGCCGAGACGCCGAAACGCTCGAACAGTTTCTGGATCGCGCTCTCCGACGTCAGCCGGTTGCCGCGCCGGTGAAACTCGGTGAAGACGGCCATGTGGAATGCCTTCGGGTCGGCGAGGATCCCGTTGCGCGCCAGGACTTCGTGCGTGTAATAGATCTGAGCATGGATCTGGGCCGCGCGATTGAACATTGCCGGGATGCGCACGAAGCGAACGCCCGGTTTGAGGTTTTCGGCCCAGCGTTCGGCGTAGGGTTCCATGTCGAAGCAGTGCGGGCAGCTGTACATGAAGATCTCGGCCACTTCGACCTTGTCGGCGCCGCCGACGGTCGGCTGCGTCGGGACCATGCGCGTGTAATGCGTGCCCTCGCGGTACTTCCATTCGCGAACGGGTTCCTGGGTATCGGCCACCGCCAGCACGATCGGCTCGTCTTCGTCCTCTTCCTCGACGGCCGCCGACTCTTCGACGACCTCGAGCGTTTCCTCGACAGCCTCCTCGGCGGGCGTCTCGGCAACCGGTTCGGGCGATAACGCCGGTTCCCCGGCCGCCGTCTCTTCCGGTGCGGGCGCAGGCTCTTCACTGGTGCCGCAGGCCGCCAGGACGACGAGCAGGGCGGCGATCCATATCAGGTGCTTCATGCGATCTTCCTCGGGCGTCCGCAGTGTCTTATCTCAGACCCTGTACGTACGACGAAAGTGCCGCGATGTCCTCGGCAGTCAGGGTCGCGGCAATGTCGCGCATCATGCGTGTCTTGCCATCGGTCTTGCGGGTGCCCGACTTGTAGTCGTTGAGCTGCTTCGCCGTGTAGTCGGCGTGCTGACCCTGCAGGGCAGGGTACTTCGCCGCGGGGTTGCCGCGGCCCGAGGGCCCGTGGCAAGCGAGGCAGGCGGCCGTGCCGTTGGCGGAGTTGCCGCCCCGGTACAGGGCTTCACCGCGACCGACCGTGGCCGGGTTCTTCACGGACTGTGCCGCCGCCGGCAGGCTCTCGAAATACACGGCGAGGTCCGCCATGTCCTCGTCGGAGAGGAACATGGCCTGGGCCGACATCAGCGGGTCCTGGCGGCTTCCGTCCTTGAAGGCCTGGAGCTGCGCCAAGAGGTACGGGGCGTTCTGGCCGGCGATATTGGGCCATAGCGACGCCGTGCTGTTGCCCTCGGGCCCGTGGCAGGCCGTGCACGTGAGCGCCTTGGCCTTGCCGGCTTCGGCCGAGCCGTCGACGAGGCTTTCAGCGTGAACCTGGGGAGCGGCGAGCGCCAGGGCGGCCATCGCAATGAGCGGTGCAAGATCGTTTTTCATGTTTCCTAACCGTTACTTTCCTGCGCTGACCGAGGCCATCGCTGTTTCTTGAATCTGTCCCGAGTCGCACCGGAATCGATGCTGGGCTGGAAGGCGGCGGGCCGCCTTGCTGCGTGGTTCCGAAGCCGTCAAACTGGTCGCCCGGCCCTGTACTCAGCAAGCGCGAATTATACACAGAATCCGCTTGGCAAGCCTATGTCGCACTACCCACAATCCGGCTTCATCAAGAGCGCCAACGCGCCGCGGCAATTTGTCGCGGACGAGGGCGTGGAGGTGGCGTTTGCCGGCCGTTCCAACGCGGGAAAATCCAGCGCGATCAACGTGATCGTGGGGCGACGCCAGTTCGCGCGCACGAGCAAGACGCCGGGCCGGACGCAGCTCGTCAACTTCTTTTCACTGCGTGACGGCGAGCGTCTCGTGGACCTGCCGGGCTACGGTTTTGCGAAGGTCACCGAGGCCATGCGGCAGCACTGGGCCGACCTCATGGCCGACTATTTCGAGACCCGGGCGAGCCTGCGCGGCATGTTTCTCATCGTCGACATTCGGCGCCGGTTGACGGACGCCGACCGGCAGATGATCGGCTATGCGGAGGCGGTCGGGCTGCCCGTGCACGTGTTGCTGGCCAAAGCCGACAAGCTCAAACGGGGGCAGGCCGCGAGCGCACTGCTCGCCGTCCGCCGGGAGCTCGAGGGCACGGCCACGGTGCAGGCGTTCTCGGCGCTGAATCGGCAGGGTGAGGACGAAGCGCGCGCGCGACTCGAGGCGTTCCTCGCCCTGCCCGCGGCGCAGTAAAAAGCCCCGAAGCGCCTGGGGCGCCCGGGGCCAGAAGAAGCAACAGGCTTGGGGTTACCGTGTTGCACGCCCGTTTAGGGAGGTAAACAGGCGAGTGACTTACGCACTCGGTTTTTTAGAGCCCAGAGGCCGCATGGAGTTCCCCGCGTATCGTAAGTCGCTGACAATTATAACAAATTGATCTGGACCGAGTCTAAGTCCAAAAGCGCATTAGTGGGCTTCGTCCCAGTTCGCGCCGACACCGGCGTCGACCTTCAGCGGCACGGCCAGTGACGCCGCCGCGGCCATGAGGTCGACGACCCGCTCCGTCACGGCGTCGACCTCGGCCCGGGCGACCTCGAACACGAGTTCGTCGTGTACCTGCATGATCATGCGCGCGCCGGGCGCCTCGTCCTGCAGCCAGGCGTGCACGGCGATCATGGCGCGCTTGATGATGTCGGCCGCCGTCCCCTGCATCGGCGCGTTGATCGCGCTGCGCTCGGCGTACTGGCGGCGTTGCGCATTGCGCGCATTGATCTCGGGCAGGTACAGGCGCCGGCCGAACACCGTTTCGACGAAGCCTTTTTCGCTGGCGCTCGCCCGGATGTCGTCCATGTAGCGTTTCACACCGGGATAGCGCTCGAAGTAGAGGTCGACGTATTCCTGCGCCTCGCCGCGCGCGATGCCGAGCTGCTTCGCGAGCCCGAAGGCCGACATGCCGTACATCAGGCCGAAGTTGATTGCCTTGGCCGAGCGCCGCTGGTCGTCGCTGACGTCCTCGAGCGCTGTCTCGAAGACTTCCGATGCCGTGGCGCGGTGCACGTCCTGCTCTTTCTCGAAAGCCCGCAGCAGGCCCTGGTCGCCGGAGAGGTGCGCCATGATCCGCAGCTCGATCTGCGAGTAATCGGCCGCGAGCAAGACGTGGCCTTCCGGCGCGACGAAAGCCTGGCGAATGCGCCGGCCCTCCTCGGTGCGGATCGGGATGTTCTGCAGATTCGGGTCGGTCGATGACAATCGCCCGGTCGCTGCAACGGCCTGGTGGTACGAGGTATGGATGCGGCCGGTGCGCTCGTTGATCATGAGCGGCAGCTTGTCGGTATAGGTGCTCTTCAGCTTGCTGACGCCGCGATACTCGATGATGACGGCCGGCAGTTCGTAGTCGGCCGCGAGTTCGACCAGGACGTCTTCGGCCGTCGAGGGTTGTCCTTTCGGCGTCTTGCGAACGACGGGCAGCCCCTGCTGCTCGAACAGGATTTCCTGCAGCTGCTTCGGCGAACCGAGATTGAACGGTCCGCCCGCGAGTTCGTGCGCGCGCGCCTCTAGCTTCGCCATTTTCTTGCCGAGCTCGGTGCTCTGGATGCCGAGCATCCTGCGGTCGACGAGGACGCCGGTTTCCTCCATGTCTAGCAGGACGGGCACGAGCGGCTGCTCGATGGCCTCGTAGACGTTGCGCAGCGACGGCAGGTCGGCGAGCTGTTTCCAGAGCGTCTGGTGCAGCTGCAGGGTGATGTCGGCGTCCTCGGCTGCGTACGGCGTGGCTGTGTCGAGATCGACCTGGTTGAAGGTCAGTTGCTTCGCGCCTTTGCCGGCGACGTCCTCGTAGCGGATCGTCTCCTTGCCGAGGTACTGGCGCGCCACCGAATCCATGTCGTGCCGCGTTGCCACGCTGTTCAGAACGTAGGACTCGAGCATCGAATCGAACGCCATGCCGCGCAGCCGGATGTCGTAGCGCGCCAGGATGTGGGCGTCGTACTTGAGGTGGTGGCCGACCTTGCTGCGCTGCGCGTCTTCGAGCCACGGCTTGAGTTTCTCGAGCACCTCGTCGCGAGGCAGCTGCTCGGGCGCACCCGGGTAGTCGTGTGCGACGGGCACGTAACAGGCGTCGCCCTCGGCGACGGCCAGCGAGAAACCGACGATCCGCGCGTTCATGTAGTCGAGGCTGTCGGTCTCGGTGTCGAAGGCGACCAGTTGCGCCTTCTGGATCTTCTTCAGCCACGCATCGAAGGACTTCCAGTCGAGCACGGTCTCGTAGTCGCCCGGCTCGTCGACCGGGACGGGCTCGGGAGCATCGGCGGCGTCCTCGTCGAGTTGCCGCAGCAGCGTGCGCAGCTCGAAATGCCCGTACAGCCTGCGCAGTGCTTCGATGTCGCCATCAGTCGCATTGAGGTCGTCGAGGTCGACGTCGAGTTCGATGTCGGTTCGGATGGTTGCGAGTTCCCGCGACAGCCGCAGCGAGTCGACGTTGTCGCGCAGGCTTTCGCCGACCTTGCCCTTGATGTCCTCTCCGTGTTCCACGATGCCGTCCGCCGAGTGGTATTCATTGAGCCACTTGGCGGCGGTCTTGGGTCCGACCTTCGGCACACCGGGGATGTTGTCGGAACTGTCGCCGACGAGTGCGAGGTAATCGACGATTTGCTCGGGCCAGACGTCGAACTTCGCCTTGACGGCGTCGCGGTCCATGCGCGTGTCGTTCATCGTGTTGATCAGCGTCACCTCGTCCGTGACGAGCTGGGCGAGGTCCTTGTCGCCGGTCGACACGAGGACCTTGAGGCCCCGGTCGCGGGCCCGCGCGCACAGCGTCCCGATGACGTCGTCCGCCTCGACGCCGTCCACCTGCAACAGCGGCAGGCCCATGGCCTCGACCGCGTCGAGGATCGGCTGCACCTGCGAGCGCAATTCGTCGGGCATCGGCGGGCGCGTCGCCTTGTAATCCGCGTAGATCTCGTCGCGAAACGTCTTGCCGGGGGCGTCGAACACGACGGCGACGTGCGCCGGCTGCTCTTCACGCAGCAACTTGAGGATCATCGTCAGAACGCCGTGCAGTGCGCCCGTCGGTTCACCCTGCGAGTTGGTCAGGGCGGGAAGCGCGTGGAAAGCACGGTACAGATACGATGACCCGTCGATGAGGACGAGGTCGGTCATGGCCCAGCGTCAGTCCTTTTCTTCGGACTCGCCGTTTTCTTCGCTTTCTTCTTCGGCCGTCGACTCGGCCTGCGGGGGCGGTTGCTGGATCTTGCTCGGGTTGCCGGGGATGTACAGTGGTCCGCTCTGGCCGCAGCCCGTGAACGGAAGGACGAAGGCGAGCGCGGTGAGCGCGAGGAGAGTGCGTTTCATGTCAGTCGACCATCGCTGGAAAGATCCTGCGATTATAGAGGGCGGCCGGCGCCTTTGTGGGTCATTTTGCGTAGCGTTTCGCCACTTTGCGGTACGCCTCGCGAAAGGGCATGCCCTCCTCGGTGACGAGGCGGTAGGCTTCGGCCGTCGCGAACAGGCTGTCGTCGAGCTCGATGTTGCCGGGCAGGAACTCGAGACCCTCCAGCAGATAGGCCATGATGTCGACGCTCTCGATGGCGAGATCGATGGAGCGGAACAGCGGCACCTTGAGCCGCTGCAGATCGCGCTGGTAGCCGGAAGGCAGCTTCGCCGTAATCATCAGGGCCTCGTCGAGGCAGGCTTGCGCGGTGGCCGATGACGCGCGTAACAGCTCGAGCACGTCGGGGTTGCGTTTTTGCGGCATGATCGACGAGCCTGTCGTGACCTCCGGCGCGAGCGAGACGTAGGCGAATTCCTGCGTGTAGAAGAGCAGCAGGTCGCTCGCCATGCGCGACAGGTCCTGCATCAGGAGGGCAATCTCGAACAGCAGCGCGCTTTCGGCCTTGCCGCGCGAGAGCTGTGCGGCCGTGACCGGCGATTGTGTTTCGTCGAACCCGAGACGCCGTGTCGTGAACTCGCGGTCGAGGGGCAGGCCGGGCGCGCCGTAACCCGCCGCGCTGCCGAGCGGGTTCTTGTTGATGCGCCGATGGACCGCGCGCAGCCCGTCGACCGCGTCCGCGAAGCCCTCCTCGAAGCCGCCGCACCAGAGCGCAACCGAAGAAGGCATCGCCTGCTGCATGTGCGTGTAACCCGGCAACGCGATCTCGCCCTGGTTGTCCGCGACATGCGTAATTGCAGCGCGCAGGTGCTCGACGCGCCCGGCGAGGTCGAGCGCCGCGTCACGCAGATAGAGCCGCAGCGCGGTGAGGACCTGGTCGTTGCGTGAACGCCCGAGATGCAGGCGCCCGCCGGCTTCGCCGATCGCCGCGGTGAGCCGCGTTTCGAGCGCCGTGTGAACGTCCTCGTCGTCGAGCGTGATCTGCCACTTGCCGGCTGCGAAGCTCTTTTCGAGCGCTCGCAGTCCGTCGCAGATCGCGTGGCAGTCGTCGTGCGAAATGAGGCCCTGTGCGGCCAGCATTTCCGCGTGCGCAATCGAGCCGCGCACGTCGTACTCGACGAGGCGGGCGTCGAGCCGGTGGTCTTCCCCGGCCGTGTAGCGCAGCACGCGCTCGTCGAGCGGCAGTCCCTTGTCCCAGAGCCGGCTCACGAGTCGACCGCCTGTTCTTCGGGTGAAAGCGCGGCGATGTCGTCGACGACCAGGGTGCCGGTGCCTTCGTTGGTGAACACTTCCAGCAGGATGCTGTCCGGCAGCTTGTGCGAGATGACATGGACCCGCTGCACGCCGTTGCGGATCGCGGAGTCGATGGCGGCGGCCTTCGGCAGCATGCCGTCGGCGAGCGCACCCTTGTCCCTGAGTTCCTTGAGACGGCGGCGGTCGATGTAGCTGATCAGCGAAGCCGGGTCGTCGACGTCCTCGAGGATGCCCGTCGCGCCGGTCACGAGAATCAGCTTTTCGGCGTTCAGCTCGGCCGCGATGGCCGCGGCCACCGTATCCGCGTTGATGTTGAGCAATGTGCCGGATTCGTCGCACGACAAAGGGCTCACGATGGGCATCAGCCCGTTGTCGAGTTGCTTGCGCAGGATATCGGCGTCGACGGCGTCGATGTCGCCGACAAAGCCGTAATCGACGGACTTGCCGTCCTTGCCTGCGACGGGCGGGCGCTTGTGCGCGCGGATCAGGCCGGCGTCGACGCCGCTGATGCCGACGGCGGGAATCTGCAGGTCGCGGCAGGTGGCCAGGATGCGCGTGTTGATCTGGCCGTTGAGGATCATCGCCGCGACATTCAGCGAGTCGCTGTCGGTCACGCGCCGGCCCTCGACGAACGTCGTGTCGAAACCCAGGTCGGCGGCGAGCTTGGTCGACTGCGGGCCGCCGCCGTGAATCAGCACGGTGCGTATGCCGATCTGGTGCAGGATGCCGACCTGCTCGACGAGCGCGGTCGTCAGGGCCGGGTCGGCGAAGATCTCGCCGCCCGCCTTGATGACGAACACCTTGCCCTTGAACAGACGAATGTACGGTGCGGCATGCTTGAGTGCCGACACGACGATTGCGCGGTCCCTTTGCGAGGTCATTTGCCACCCCCCATCATCTGGTGCAGAACGGCCATCTGCGCGAGCATGCGGTTGCGCGCCTCCGGGATGACGATGCTGCGCGGCCCGTCGAGGATCTCGTCGGCGACGACGACGCCGCGCCGCACGGGCAGGCAGTGCATGAAGCGGCAGTCCTCGAGCGCGTTGCCGAACCAGCTCTCGTCGACGCACCAGTCGAGGTGGCCCTCGCGCAGTTTCTGGTCGGCGAGCCGGTCACCGTAGTGTTTCGTGGACGCCCATGACTTCGCGTAGATGACGTGCGCGTTCTCCATCGCTTCCCTGCGGTCGCTCGTTTCGCGCACCGAGCCGCCCGCTTCCTCGGCGGCGAAAATGGCCTTTTGCATGACCGGCGCCGGGAGCTCGAAGCCCTCCGGGCGCAGGACCGTCACGTCCATGCCGCGCATTGCGGCCATGTGCAGGGTCGCGGCGGGCACGGCGAGCGGCAGCGCCTTCGGATGGTACGCCCAGCTCAGGACGAATTTGCCGCCGTTCGCCGGCATGCCGAAGTCGTCCATCGTCTTCCAGTCGGCGAGGCTCTGGCACGGATGGTTCATGGCGGATTCCATGTTGATGTACGGCGTGTCGATCAGCTCGATGAGCGAGTTGAAGCGCATCTCCGCGAGGTCGTCCTCGATCTTCTTGCGGTCGGCAAACGCGCGAATCCCGATGGCGTCGCCGTAGGAGGCGATGACCGGCACGGCCTCGCGGATATGCTCGGCCGCGACACCGTCCATGACGATGCCGTCGCGCACTTCGAGGCCGTGAATCGACATGTCCGGCGAGATGACGAACGAGCCGCCGCCGAGACGCACCATCGCGGCCTGGAACGAGGCGAGCGTCCTGAGCGACGGGCTCAGGAACAGCAGTGAGAGTACCTTGCCCTTTAGTGCCTCGGGCTCCGGGCTGCGGTCGAGTCGTCCGGCCAGTTCGACGAGGGCCCTGACTTCCTCCGGGGAAAAATCCGCGAGGTCATTGAAAGCTTTCATTCTCTGTTCCTTCTTCAGCCGGTGGCCGGCACGATATCGGCCAGTGCCTGCGCCAGGTGGTGGACATGATTTTCCTGCAGCACGAGCGGCGCGAGAATGCGCAGCACGTC